>JBKQHM010000160.1:0-8670 GCA_052148775.1 Isosphaeraceae bacterium
GCTTTTGAGTTTTTTCGCCTTGAGAAAATCGCGGACCTGCGCCCGCAGCTGGCTGTTGCTGGGCGAATCGATCCCCTGGTCGAAGCCGGCCACGTTGATGGCCGCCATTACCGTGAACAGCGCTTCATTCGAATCGAGCTGGTTCTGTTTGGATGTGAGAGATGGATACGGACGGAGAACCGAATAGGTGAATCCCACCGTTTGGCTGGCGAGAGATCACGACCCAGGGGTCATCATGCGCGTCGCGAAACGCCTAGTCAAGCAGTATGAAGTCGCATCGGCAATTTTTATGAATTCGGGGTCGTTCACCACAGCACGCATGTAGGTCGATGCTTGGCGTTCTCTGTCGAGGCGAGGGCCCACAAATTCGGTCTTTGGGCGGTTCGGGGCAATGGGGGGGGGGACGTCCGTGGGGGCGGTCATCGCCCCGGAGACCATCCGGGTAAGTACAATTGGCGTATCAACATTGATATTGCGTGGCCCTGAAAGCGATTCCACGGGGCGATCGGCGCCGGGGCTCGCGGTCGGTTCCGGGGCCGGGCCCCGGAAGAGAGGCCAAGGCAAGGGCCGGGGAGTCGACGGAAACAAGCCGAACTCGGACGGTCCGCGAGGATGGGGCGGCCCGTCCGGAGGACCGGCTCATGGCATGGACTTACGGGCCGTCTCGCTCCGCCGAGCCGCCGGGGGTTGCCTGATGCGGATGTAGTGGTCGGTCACGTCCAGGTGGGATGACTTCGTCCGCACGGCGGGCATATGGCAAGGGATACATCCTTTCGAGTCATCCACGGGGCAGGCGCGAGATCCCGTGCCGGTCGCGGAACGGGCCGGCAGCCCGGCGTCGACGGGGTTCCGTGCCGTCGAGGCCGGGTGGCACGCGAGGCACTTGGCCTCGTACTGTGCCGTGGTGGTCGCCCTGGCGGCCCGGTGGGGGTCGTGGCAGGTGGAGCAACCGAAGGCCCCGCCGCTCTCGGTGTTGCACCGGCTCCAGATCCAGCCGACTCCCTGAGAGCGGACCCAGTAGGGGTTCTCGCGGTCGTCGCGTTGATAGTTGCGGTCGAGGATGTGGCAGTCGTTGCATTGTTTCTGCGAGACCGCCCGGGGCGAAGCGGCGGCGGGGTTGACGATCGCAAGGTCGGAGAGGCCGGCCTCGACCGCAGCGAGATGATGCGCCCCCGGGCCGTGGCATCGTTCGCACCCGATGGCGCGGTCGGCCGTCTCCGGCCCGACCCGTTCGCGCCCCGCGCGGGGGAACGTGATGTGACAGTACAGGCACTTGATGACCTCGCCGCAGGCGATGATCGGCCGGCCCTGGAACTCCTCGGTACGGGCCGGGTCGTTCACATCGAGGATCGTCCGATCCCAGCCCTCACCCGAGGGCGTGCGATAATACGAGAGCCGGACGATGTGATACTGATCTCGTGCGTCGCGGCTGACCATCGTCAGGTAGCGGTCGCTCGTCCCGAACGCATACTCGATCAATGAACGGAGCACGGTGCCGTCGATGTGCGTCTCCTCCCGGAGCACGCCATCGACTTCCTGGATCGCGTGGGTGACCTTGGGGTCGGTGGGATCGGTCAGCGGCCGGTCCGGGCGGGGAAGGGCCCGGAGCTGAGCCCCGCGGTAGTAGGTCTGGGTGTGTCGGCTGGCGAGCGAGGTCTCGAAGATCGTCGGGTGGCATTTCTGGCAGCGGGCCTCGCCGACGTAAGGGCCGGGCTCCTCCTCCAGGGGGTTATCGCTGCGGTACGACCCGGCGCGGGCCGTGGCCGCCAGGCACCGGGCCCTGTCCCCTTCCTGGAGGTAGGCGCGGCCGAGCAGCCAGGCGGCCTCCGGGTCGGCCCGTCGGTCCAGGATCGACTGTAACGGCATCCGGGCCTCGGCGGGTCGGCCCGCCCGCAGGAAGGTCCGTGCGATCTGCTTGCGAAGCCGGTCCGGATCGCGGGCGTTGTCGAGCTCCTTCGGATCGAGGTCCAGCGCGCGGCGGAACGAGTCGGCGGCGCCGGGTACGTCGCGGATCGCGTCGCGGATCGTGCCGAGCATCATGTCGGCCCGAGACTCCCAGCCCGGCTGCCTGCGGAGTCGCTCGGCAGCCCGGGCCGCCTGGTCGAGCGGATGCCGCCCGAGGAACTCCGAGGTCTCGGCCAGTCTCCCGCTCTCGCAGAAGAGCGGGATGAGGTCATCGAGGGTCGTGGGCGAGACCGGCTCGGCTTCGAGTGCCTTGTTCCAGGACTGGAGGGCCTCGCCTTCCTGCCCCCGACGCTTCAGGGCTACGCCCCAGAGCAAGTAGTCCTCGGCCCCGATCGCCTTGCTGTCGAGGCGCCGCGTGTAGATTGCGATCGCCGGGGCGTCGCGGCCCATCCGGACGGACGACCGAGCCAGGAGCCTGAGCGCGGCCGGATCGCCGTCGCGGCTCTTGAGGACCTCGCGGGCGGATATCGCTGCCGCGGGCCAGTCGCCCCGTTCGTAGGCGCGGCGGCCCTGCGTCCACGGATCGGGGAACAGGCGCGGCCGGGCCATCAACAGCCCGATCCCGCACCCGACGAGGGTCAGCAGGACCGAACCCATCACGATTCCGGGGACCCACAGCCTACCCTGGACCACTCCCGGCATACCCTGGTTCCTCGAGCTCATCGGGGACTCGGCGTCGGTCGGGCTTCCCGACTTCACGACCTCTCGATTCAGCGGGTTGATCGGGTGTCGAGACAGGCATCAAGCATTCGTATCGGAAAAATACTCGCGTATCTTCAAGACAGGGGCCGGCAACGAGAACCCCTCTCGGGATGCCCGGACACCTCACGCATCAGTCGCCACGATCTACATCAAGTTCCGTTCGTTCGCCAATCTCAAGCGGCCGAAGCCGATGCCGGTTCAGACCGGCCTTGAAGAGGAGACGGGCCTCGTCCGGCCGGTGGATTCGTACCGGGTTACCGCCGAACCTGGCGATCTCCTGCGCCGGCCGGACGAGCCGGCCGTGCTTTCATCGCCCGTCTCCCCCATCGGTTAGGAGTTCCGATCATTGCGGCGGGGACTCTTGCGAGACGCGGACGATCACCTTGCCGAAGTTCTCGCCCCGCAGGAGTCCGATCAGGGCGCGCGGTGCGTTCTCCAGGCCCTCGACGATATCCTCACGGTACTTGATCCGGCCGTCGCCGACCAGGGGGCCGACCTCGGCGAGGAAATCCGGTTGCTGGTCGGCGAAGTCGAATACGATGAAACCGCGCAGTGTCAACCGCTTGGTCAAGACTTGACGCATGAGCAGCGGGATGCGATCGGAGCCGGTCGGCAGGCCGGTGGCGTTGTAGTGGGCGATCAGCCCGCAGATGGGCAGCCGGGCGAAGTTGTTGAGGAGCGGGAGGACGGCGTCGAAGACGGCGCCGCCGACGTTTTCGAAGTAGATGTCGATCCCTTTCGGGCAAGCCGCGTGGAGCGCGTCGGGGAAATCGGCGCGACGGTGATCGATGCAGTCATCGAACCCGAGCTCGTCGACGACGTATCGGCACTTACGCTCGCCACCGGCGACGCCGATCGCGCGGCAGCCCTTGAGCCTGGCGAGCTGGCCCACGACCGAGCCGACCGCCCCCGAGGCCGCGGCGACCACGAGGGTCTCGCCGGCTTTCGGCTGTCCGATGTTCATCAGGCCCGTCCAGGCGGTCATGCCCGGCATCCCGAGCACGCCCAAGGCCGTCGAGATGGGGGCGAGTCCCGGGTCGAGCTTTCGGACGCCACGACCGTCGGACAGGGCATACTCCTGCCATCCGGTGAAGGCTTCGACGATGTCGCCGACCTGGAACCCGGGGATATTCGACGCTTCGACACGGCAGACCGTGCCTCCGCCCATCACCTCGCCGATCTCGGTCGGCGCGACGTACGACGGGCCGGCGCTCATCCGCCCTCGCATGTAGGGATCCAGCGAGAGATCGATCGTTCGCAATAACATCTGCCCCGGGCCGGGCTGCGGCACGTTCGTCTCGACGAGCCCGAAGTCGGATTCCTTCGGCTCGCCATGCGGGCGCGCCGCCAGGACGATCTGACGATTCATGGGAGTGGACACCTGGGTTTCCCTTCAAATAGGCTGAATGATCGGAGGTTCTTCCGTTGGAAATCCGGTTCGAACCCGACCATGATCATACCTGTCAGGGAAGGCGGGACGTCCCGATTTTTTTCTAGGGTGGCAAACTTGGGTGGAGAGAAGCCTTTTTCCCGTGGATTTCGCCCGTGCCCTCCGGAGAATCGCACGAATCCGGCCCGAATCACAGGGGAATTCCCAGTCCTCCACCCAAGTTTGCCACCCTAGTTTTTTTTCGAGCCGGGAGTGATTTGGCGCGAGGTCACGATGGGCAAGCCTTACATGGAACTGGACGATCGCCTGGTCGATTTCATCGGTCGACAGCACATTTTCTTCGTCGGTACGGCGCCGAGCTCCACCGAGGGGCACCTGAACATCTCACCGAAGGGGCTGGATACGTTCCGCATCCTCGGGCCCCGGACGGTGGCCTACCTCGACCTGGTCGGAAGCGGGATCGAGACCGTCGCCCACCTGCGGGAAAACGCCCGGATGACGATCCTGTTCTGTGCCTTCGAAGGCCCGCCGATGATCCTGAGACTCTACGGGCGCGGCCGGGCCGTCGAGCCGGGCGATCCCGATTGGGGCGAGCTCGTCGACGAATTCCCGGCCATGACCGGGACGCGCTCGGTGATCGTCCTCGAGGTGGATCGAATCACCGACTCGTGCGGGTTCGGGGTCCCTCACTATGAATATCGCGAGGAGCGGGATCAACTGACCGACTATGCCTGCAAGAAAGGTCCGTCGGGCCTGGAGCGATACAAGGCCGAGAAGAATCGGAAGAGCATCGACGGGCTGGACGGGCTCCGGCGGCTCCCGAAGTCTGAATGATCGGGAAGGTCCGCGATGTCGTCGGTCTTCGACTTCCCGGTCGGAGATTGCATCCAGCCGCCCCTGGTCGATGGATCCACTGGCATGCTCGAGAACTCTTTGGTCCTCCGCGGTGGAAGAAAGCTGGAGGTCCGGGAATACGGAGATCCCGGTGGGCATCCCGTCCTGTTCTTCCACGGACTGATCGGCTCTCATTATCAGGCGTCTTATGTGGCCGAGCAGGCGAAGCGCGAGGGACTGCGGATCATCGCCCCGAATCGGCCTGGCGTGGGCGGCTCGGAGTTCGTACGGCGTGCGAATGCAGTCGATGCCGTCGTCGACGTGGAGGACGTTGCGGCGGCCCTCAAGCTGGACACGTTCAGCGTGATCGGGATCTCCGGGGGAGCGCCCTATGCCCTGGCCGTGCTCGGCAAGCTGGGAGATCGCGTCCGGACGGTGACCCTCATCAGCGGTATGGGGCCGATGCGATTGCCCGGCGCCCTTCAAGGGATGGACCAGCGTCGTCGCCTCTTCCTGGGAGCCGGTTCCCGATACCCGCAACTGGCCCGTCGGGCGTTCCAGGCGGCCGCGGATCGGTTTCATGCCGACCCGGACCGGTTCCTCAGGGGCCTCATGACGACCTGGTCGGCCCCCGACCGGAAACTCTTCGGTCGTCAGGAGGTCTTCGACCTGTTCTTGAAGGACTTGCACCAGGTGTTCACGGAAGGTCAGGGTGCGGAGGGGATGGCCCAGGAGCTGGCGATCTACCGGAATCCTGGGTTCTTGCTGGGGGATCTCCCTGCAAGCCATCGGGTGATGCTCTGGCATGGGCTCTCCGATCACATCGTCCCGCCCGCCATGGCCTGGAGGATGGTGCACGCCTTGCCGAATGCCGAGGCGCATTTCGTGCCGGGAGGCCACTTCATGGCCATCGATGCCGCCGGGGCGATCATTGCTCGATTGAGGCAAATGCTTTCGGGTGCGTAGGCATCGGGTCGGGGTCTTTCCTGTCTTGCGAGAGCCGATCGAGCATGGCGAGGGCCTCGCGGTCGCCGGGGCATTCGGCGAGGACGTCGCGCCAGAGCCGTGCGGCCTCGGTCGGATCCTGTCGTTCCTGGGCCAGCACGGCCAGGTTGCGACGGGTGAGATGGCCGTAGATCCCCATATCGAGGCTGGCGAATCGCTCGGGACGCTTCAGGCCCACGATCCGACGCCAGCTCTGCTCGGCCTCGGCCGACTCGCCCCGCTGTCGATGGACGACCGCCTTGCGGAAGAGCAGCTCCGCGTCCTCGGGGTCGAGCGAGAGGCCCTCGGCGCACGTCCGCAGGGCCGCGGCGGTCTCGCCCATCATCTGGTGCGACCGGGCGATCAGGGCGTAGAGCTTGCGGGTGATCGAGTCGCTCGGCGCCGAGGCCGACAGGCTCTTGCGCAGGTAGCCCAGCGCCGCGGGCCAGTCGCGGCGCTCGATGGCGATCGCTCCGAGGTTGAACAGGATGAACGGTTCGTCCGGCCGGTCTTTCAATTCCTCGGCCAGGATCCGCGAATCGCGGTCGAGCTTCCTGGCCCGCACGGCGATGTCCGTATAGCCGGTATGCCGGACGATCAGGTCGGTCCATCGCACGGGGATCCCGGCCCGGCGGAGTGCGGGCATGATCTGCTCGTGGACTCGGTAAGTCCAGCGGACGTCGTCGCGGATCGGGAAGAGCCGGACATGGTCGACGACGGTCTCGCCGCCGCTGCCGTCGGCGCCCGGGTCGCAGGCGCATCGGACGACGTAGGCGACCGGCCGGGGCTCGTCGGCTCGCAGGCCGTCCAGCAGTTGCCGCAGCTTTTCCCGCTCGGGCGGGTCGAGCACATCGTCGGCGTCGAGCCAGAAGGCATAATCGCCGGATGCGTGCGAGAGGGCCGCATTCCGCGCCGCGGCGAAGTCGTCGATCCAGGCGAAGTCGTGGACCCGTGCCCCGAATTCCCGCGCGATTTCCCGGGTCCGGTCTTCGCTTCCCGTGTCGACGACCACGATCTCGTCGAAGATCCCCCGCACCGACCCAAGGGCCCGGGGCAAGTTCGTTTCTTCGTTTCGGACGATCATCGTGAGGCTGATCTGGCATGGCCGGGATGGGCTGCCGGATCGACGCGGCGGCTCGGCGATGGGAGACTCGGCCGCATTCGTCCCGAGGTCGACCAGGCGGGCGAACGCGCGCTGGGATTCCTCGAGGAACTCGGGCAGGTCCGACCAGGCCCGCAGGGAGACCTTCCGGCCTCGGGGCGTCTCGTGGCCCCACTTGGCGGCGAACCGGCGCGCGTTCTCTTCGAGCAGGCCCTCGGCGTCGATGCCGTTGCCGACGAAGGTGCGGCTGCCGAAATGGTGGATGAACAGGTCATGCGCCACGGCCAGCGAGAACCCCGCCCGGCGCGCCCGCTCGGCCAGGTCGTCGTCGTCGAAGAACCCCAGGCCGAACCGCTCGTCCAGCCCGCCGATCGCCTCGTAGACGACGCGTTTCATGAGCACGCAAAACCCCGAGAGCTTGGGCGCCGTGAACCACCGGCCCCGGTGCTCGTCGCGCCATCGGCCGGCGAACGCGTGCATCTCGTCCAGGTCGCGATACGGTACGCTCTCGACCCACTGCGGAGGGGTCGCGTAATTCGACATCGGGCCGACCAGTCCGATCGCGTCCGGTGCTGGCCTCCCAGCGCCATCGACCGGAGGTTCCCGCCGGATCCGGGTCAAGGCGATGAGCTGATCGAGCCAGCCGTCGGTGACGACCGCGTTGTTATTGAGCAGGACGAGGTACTCGCCGCGCGCCTGCTGCAATCCCTGGTTGATCGCCGCGGGGAATCCGCGGTTGTGGGCATTCTTGACGACCGTGACCGGCGTGGCCGAAGCGTCCCGGACGCCGTTCAGGTAGTCGGCGGTCCCGTCGGTCGAGCCGTTATCGACGGCGATCAGCTCCCAGGGGCGCCGGGTGTGGCGGAAGAGGGACTGGACGCAGAGTTGCGTGAACTCCACCTGGTTGAAGCAGGGGACGATGATCGACGTCAGACCAGGGGGACTATTCGGGTTCACGGATTCGCGATCCTGTTTACGGGTGCAACGAGATCTGGAAAGCCGGCGTTGTTCGGCGCGGGTCACCTGACCCCGCCGTCCGCGGGATTTGTTCGGCGCGGGTCTCCTGACCCCGCCGTCCGCGGGACCGAAGGTCTTCTTTCTGGTACGCGCCTGGAGACCTTCGGTCGGCGCGGTGGCAAGGTCTGGAGACCTTGCCACAACTTGATCGAAAAAACCGGTCAGGCTTTCCAGCCGGCAGATCGAGGATTGTTCAATCGTTCTCCAGCCCTTCGCGGAGCAATGGCGAGCCCTCGGCGCTGGCCATGGAGTCCTCCTGATTCGTGTTTCTCAGCAGGTAGACCTCGCCGCCCCGGTCAATCATGATGCACGGCGTGGCGATCGGCAGCCGCTCGGCCCACTTGCGGACGAACGCGCGGGCACTCTCGAAGAACGCGTCGTTCAGCCCGACATTCCGCGAGTTGTGGTGGCAAAGGGCATCGACCGCGACGGCGGCCAGTCCGTGCTCGCGGGCCTGGAGGCACAGGTCGGAGCCGTACAGGTGGAACCCGAGCGCCAGGTCGGCCCGGAGCGGCGTCCCGCGGGGCAGGATCAGGATCAGCTCGTCGAGCGTGGCGACCCGCGCCGGGAGCTCGGGCGCCTCCCGGAGCATCCGTCCCCGATCGACGACCGAGCCGATCCGCTGGACTCGGGGAAGAAATCCCAGCGGCTCCTCGACCTCACCAACCCCATAGAC
>JBKQHM010000161.1:0-6748 GCA_052148775.1 Isosphaeraceae bacterium
CCATGAGGGCCGCCTGCGCATCCGGGGGCACGGTATTCCAGAGGGCTTCAGGGATCGGAGGCGTGTGGCTCATACACAGTTATTACGACGTTGCTGTACAAAAGGTTCAGGGTGTGAGCGCCTACCGTGGATCAAACGGGCTTCAGGGTTAACTACAAGTACAACGCGATCGGCCTTCTCAGCGAGCTGACCGACAGCAGCGGCAACCGGATCGAGTCGTACACCTACGACCCCGCCGGGAATCTCCTCAGCGAGACCAAGGGAAACGGCACGAGCACCACCTACGCTTACAACGCCGACGGCGACATCACCGAGATCACCAACCTCGCGCCCGGCGGCTCGATCAACTCGCAGATGACGTACGCCTACAACGCGGTCGGCGAGGTGACCTCGATGACCACCGGCGGCATCACAACGGCTTATGAATATGACGCGGATCGTGAATTGGTCTCGGCCTCCGCACCGGGCGACACGATCCTCTACGCCTACGACCCCGACGGCAACCGGACCTCCGTCACCGACAACGGCGTCGTCACGAATTACGTGTCGAACGACGTCAAAGAGTACACCAGCTCCACGACCAACGGCGCGACCACGACCTACCAGTACGACGCCAACGGAAACCTGATCGCGGCCACGACGGGAGGGCAGACGACGACCTATTCGTTTGATGCGCTCAATCAGTTGACCGGCGTGAGCGGCTCGAATGGGACGTTCTCGTACTCGTACGATCCTCTGGGCTATCAGATCTCATCGACCGTCAACGGCCAGACGACCAACAACCTGATCGATCCCTTCGGGCTGGGGAACGTCGCGGCGCAGTTCGATAGCTCGGGCAACCTGATCGGGGAGTATACGTATGGACTGGGGCTTATAAGCCAAGTCAGTGCGAGCGGAAACGCGTATTACTACGACTACAATCTTCAGGGCTCTACGGTTGGGATTACGAATGTAGCAGGCGTGTACGTCAACCAGTACAGCTACGACCCCTTCGGTCAGCTTACGACGATCAGCGCGGGTATTGCGAATCCGTTTACGTTTGTGGGGCAGGATGGTGCATACTCGCTTGCCGCAGGGCTGTACGAGATGAGAGCGCGAGGTTACCTGTCAACCGTCGCGCGCTTTCAATCTTTGGACCCCTCTGGTTTATCAGGGATGGATACTAATCTATATAGGTAAGCGCTAAACGATCCGATAGCTGAAATCGATCCGAGCGGTGAACTTACGCTAAGTGGGAGTGTCTCGATGAACGTCCATCAAGGCATTTGGATCGACTGGGACGGCCTTCTGTCCAATCCATCAAACGCCACTGACTACCTTAACTACGGAAATTATGGAGGCCAATTCAACCCGTCTGACCATGACCTGAACTACCCCGTGTCAGACTGGCTCGACTCGTGGTGGCAATTCCACGACGCAACTTTTAACGATCCAGATTTGCCGGCGACCTTTCTGACGCAGCTAGGAAGCACTTCAGACCTGATTAACAGACTCGAGAACGGCCAGGAAGTAACGCTCGATCAATGGGTAGCCTGGGCGGCCTTCATGTTCGGCGGCTATCCCGGTTCAGGCGACATTGGCCAATACTGGACGCTTATCTTTGATCCGCCGCCACCTGACCCATGGCCACCCTCCGATCCCTGCAGCGGGTGCGGTTCCAACAACCAGTACCCAGACGACCCCAACGACCTCCTAGGCCCGTCCGGCTACGGCTCCGCGGGATACCTCACCCCCGGCGGTGCGCTCCCCTACACGATCGAGTTCTCCAACGAGAAGACCGCCGAGGTCCCCGCGGACAACGTCATCGTCACCGAGCAACTCAGCCCGAACCTGAATTGGAGCACGTTCCAGCTCGGCACGATCGGGTTTGGCAATTACGTCGTCAACGTACCGCCGGGCCTGACGTCGTACAGCACGCGGGTCGATGCGACGGCCACGCTCGGCGTGTATGTCGACATCGACGCGAGCCTGAACCTGAGCACCGGCCTGCTGACGGTCACGTTCACGTCGCTCGACCCGACGACGCTGGATACGCCGTCGAACCCGCTCGTCGGCTTCCTCCCGCCCGACACGGACCCGCCCGACGGCGAGGGGTACATCAACTACACGATCCAGCCCAAGCCGGGCCTGGCCACCGCCACGGCGATCGACGCCCAGGCGAGCATCGTCTTCGACACCAATGCTCCGCTCGCCACGCCGGAGGTCGTCAACACCATCGACGCCGGGCCGCCGACGAGCGCCGTCGCCGCGCTCCCCGCGACCACGACCTCGCCGAGCTTCACCGTCTCCTGGTCCGGCTCCGACGGCGCCGGCCCGGGCATCGCCGGCTACAACGTGTATGTCTCCGACGACGGCGGAGGTTTCACGCTCTGGCAGTCGGACACCTCGGCGACGTCGGCGACCTACACCGGCCAGGTGGGCCACACCTACGCCTTCTACAGCGTGGCGATCGACCACCTCGGACTCGTCCAGCCGACGCCGAGTACCGCCCAGGCGACGACCCGGGTGATCAGCACGCCTACGCCCACGCCGACTCCGACGCCCACACCGACACCGACTCCAACACCCACGCCCACTCCTCCCACGATCATCGGCGAGCAACCCGTGTTCAGCCGGAAGTTGAACACGCGTGGAAGGCCCGAGGGGAAGCCGGTGCTGACCGGGTTCGAGCTCGAGTTCAGCTCGGCGATGAACGCGGCCACGGCGGGGGATGCGAGCAACTACCAGTTGAGTTGGACCTCGACCCGGAAGGTCAAGAAGAAGGTCGTGACGATCCTCCATCCCGTGGCGTTCCACGTGCAGTACAGCGAGTCGAACGATTCGGTGAGTCTCCTCCTGATCGGGAAACAGGCATTCGCGCAAGGCGGCCAGCTCACGGTCATCGCCGCGGCTCCGGATGGGGTGAGCAGCGCCTCGGGCGTCTTGCTGGATGGGAACGACGAAGGGATTTCCGGCGATGACGGCGTGTTCACGATCCTGTCGAAGGGTCGGGGGATGACGCGGGGGTAGTGGGGTTGTGTGGGTCAGGAGGCCACTGCGGTGAACCTCTTCGTCTCCGCGGCACTCCTCGGGGCTGTGCGGGCACAGCCGGCTTGTCCCCAGCCACCCCGACGCGACTCGAAGTGCATGCTGAGCATTCGAGTCGTCATATGACTCGACTGTTCAAGCGGTCCCGGTCGTTTCCCTCGCAGACCATGGACCACAAGCCTGTCGGCGTTGGTGCATCGTCCTCGCCCTCTGCGGCACACCTGCGGAGGAGATCCGCCAAGCCGGACGAACGAATGAGATGAGCTGTGGCGGGAGGGCTCTGGCGGATGTCGGGGATCGGGTGGGTTGGGGAGACCTGCGGCCAGCACAAGGGTCTACTGGGAACGGTGAGTCTATGCTAGAATCGATGAGACTTTGATCGAGAGGTCTCGCCGATTTCTACACTGAGTCGGTGCCGCTCGGTTTGGACCGAATTCCAGAGACAGGGGGGTCGGCGCATGCCCGATCGCACGACAATGAGCGCCGCGCCGGACGCGTTGGTAGAAGGCCAGCGGCTCGACCAACCTACGTTTCACGCGCTCTACGAGGCGATGCCGCCGGGTACCCGGGCCGAATTGATCGACGGAGTGGTCTATCTGCCCAGTCCGGTTGGCCGTGCACACGGCCGCGCCCAGATTCCCGTGATCGTGTGGCTCGACTATTACGCCGAGCTTACGCCCGGCGTGGAAGTCCTGGACAACGCCACGACGATTCTCGGCTGGAAGAGTGAGCCGCAGCCGGATGCGCTGCTCCGCATCCTCCCCGAATGTGGCGGCCGGACCCACGATGAGCGCGCTTTCATCGGCGGGCCCCCGGAGTTGATCGTGGAGGTCTCCAAAGCAACCCGGTACGTCGACCTGGGGCCAAAGCTGGCCGACTATGAGCGGGCTGGCGTGCTCGAGTATGTCGTGCGCGCGATCGACCCGGACGAGATCTTCTGGTTCGTCCAGGACCAAGGCACGCTGGTGAAAAGACCGGTCGGTGAGGATGGGTTCTACCATTCGACGGTGTTTCCTGGCCTGTGGCTCGATCCGCAGGAGCTCGTGAAAGGCGATCGGCGCCGGCTCCGCGCCGTCATCGACCTCGGCTGCGCCACGCCCGAACACGCCGCATTCGTGGCTCGGCTCGCCGCGCCTCGTGATGCGTCCTGAGTTGGGCCCGTCGAGGATGGCAAAAGTCGCGGAATGGCTGGAAATGGGATCCCGGCCGGGGTCTCATTGCCTGTCCACCTTTTTCCGGTGATGTGCGAAATCCGATCGTGCAAGGCTCTCATTCAGAATTCTAGAACAAAGCCAGCAACTCGTCCCAGGTCGCGACCTCGGTGATGCGATCGACGAGCGCATCGAGTCGTTCGCGGTCGGTGATCGCCGTGATCGCGGCGGTGACGCGCTCATCGGGCGGGCCGAGTGTCTTTCGTCCGAGGCGGAGCAGTGCCTCCGCGATCCCCTTGGCCTTGCCCTGGACGATGCCCTCGGCGAGGATGTCCTGATAGACCCACGAATCCTCGATTCCTCGAATTCCCAGGACCATGGTCGCCACTCCCCTGATCAGCTCTTCGACCTGTTCGCGCGGATACCGCGCGTCCTTCAAGATCATCGTGGATGGCACAGGATCTTCCGCAACTCCAGAGGCGCCTCACGCTTGAGCCGCTTGGCTACCGCGGTAGCGCATCACCACAAGACCCGTACCCGGTGTCGGAATGCGCTGGCGTTTCCAGGAGCTACGACCCAGCCAGGGCCAGCAACTCGTCCCAGGTTGTGACTTCAGAGATACGATCGATGAGCGGGTCGAGTCGTTCTCGGTCGGTGATCGCCATGATCGTGGCGGTGACGCGTTCGTCGGGTGGGCCGAGCGTCTTTCGTCCGAAGCGGAGCAGTGTCTCCGCGATGCCCTTGGCCTCGCCCTGGACGATTCCTTCGGCCTTGCCCTCGGCGAGGATGTCCTGATAGACCCACGAATCCTCGATTCCTCGAATTCCCAGGACCATGGTCGCCACTCCCCTGATCAGCTCTTCGACCTGTTCGCGCGGATACCGCGCTCCCAACAAGATGATAGTGGATGCCCAGAGGATCTTCCGCAACTCGAGGGGCGCCTCCCGCTTGAGCCGCTCCGCGACCGCCGTCAGGATCTCGGGCAAGTGCTCGGGAGTCACGTTCGAGACCGGCGCCAGCGGCAAGATCGGCAAACCCCCCGTCAGCAGCTTCTCCGGCGGTTCGAGCCAGACCCTGATGACATCATACCGGAACCAGAGCTTGTTGCCCCGGCCGGGGAACGCTTTTTCGAGCGTCCCGGTCAGCTCGGGACCCTCGGCCGCGGGGCGGATCAGCACGATCACCGACCAGACCGGCACCCGATGTCGGCGCTCCAGGATCGTATTATACCAGTGGGACTGCTCGGGTTGCTCCGGGTTGCGCCCGGAGAGGAACTCGGCGTGCACGATCATCGGTTGCTCGCCGCCGACCCGCATGACCTTGTCGGCCTCGGCGGTGACCGTCGAGACGTTCGAATCGACCACCTGGACCAGGGCCGGATCCGGGAACGGGATGCCGAGGAATTCCAGCCAGGCGGCCGGTTCCAGCTCGAATAGCTCCCGCATCGTCGTGTCGAACGGCTTGGACATCATCCCTTCCCCTCGGGAACCGGACCGACCGGTATGCCATGTCGGCTCCTCCTCCGCGGCCAGGCATCGCTCTCTTGGGCTGTCAACCGTCGATTGATCGGTTGGAGTACCGCCTTGAGGCGGAGAGGACCGGCTGAAGCCGGGACTCCAACTTCTCAAATCACGATTGACAAGGCACTCTTCTCTCGAACGTCGCGGCCCAGCTTGTATTACCCAGGCAAACAAGAACGGCACAGACGAGCCCGACGCGCCAGCGAGTGGATTCCGGTGGGGATGAGCCATTCACTCGCTGGCGCGTCGGGCTCGTATGATCTTCTTTCCTGCCGAGATAATCATGATCGGCATCGTGCCCGTCTCAACGCCACTCCCGGACCTTTTTCCCGTTCGTCGCCAAACCTTTGGCCTGGTTCAAGTTAATCGCCTTTGGTATCCTCCTGGAGAGTCGCGATTCTGTCTCGAGGCCAGGGATCGGGGATTGCAACGAATGTGGACCAGGGAGACGCTCCGGACGACGCTCTCGAACCTGCTCGAGGAGGAGATGGGCCAATCGTACCCCGAGCTGGCGGACGATCAGGACCTTCGCGAATCGCTCAATCTGGACTCGGTGGACGTGGTCGGGCTGGTGATGCGGATCGAGCGGGAGTTCCGGGTCCGGCTCGCGACCGAGGAACTGGCCGCGGTCCGGCGCGTGGGCGACCTGCTCAGCCTGATGGAGGCGAAGCTGGCCGAGCAGCCCGACGGCCAGGCGACCGCGAGCCCGGAGCCCGAACCCTCGTGAGTCGACGGGCCGTCGCGTTCAACGATCGGCCGACGCGTCGCTCAAGGCGACGATCGCCACGCCGGCCGTGATCAGGAGCGTCCCGAGCCATCGGACAGTCCCCACATCTTCCCGCAGGTAGAACCGCGCCATCAGGGCCGATAATGGGTAGGAGGCCGCGGTCAGCGGCAGGGCGAAGCTCAGGTCGGATCGCCGCAGGGCCAGCAGGTAGAGCCCCAGGTGGACGACGAGGAGGACCGAGCCCGCCACGACCCATCGGTTGAGCACGACCGCGACGACATGGGCGGCCCGGCCCCGTTCGATGTGGCCGGCTTGCTTCACGC
>JBKQHM010000162.1:0-2750 GCA_052148775.1 Isosphaeraceae bacterium
CGACGGACCACCCGGAATCGCCGGGCTGTCCCTCGTCTAGTCGTCCGACAAAGTCAATTCATGTCCGGGAGAGGACGGATGGTAATCCCATGTCGACTCCCACTGTACACCCATCATGGTAGGCACAGTGGCGAGTGAAAGGCAAGTTTATTCGCTTTCGACCGGCATTATCGGCGAGCGAGGAGATGGTCCGGGGGCTGGATTTGAAGAAAGGAATCCGGCCGGTGGCCATCGACCTGAGCGGGTTGTGAGCTTTCCCGGTTGAGAGGACCGCGGGCCGGACTCGGTCCTGCCGCGAACCAACGAGAGGGTCTCAAGGGCCCTGGCCGAGCCGCCGGATCGCCGCTTCCAGCTCGCGGATCCGCGCCTCGGCCTGGATGCGGGCCTCCGCTTCCGAGGCTGTACGCTCTTCGGCCTGGGCACGTGCCTCGGCTTCGCCGGCGGCGCGCCTCTCGGCCTGGAGGCGCGCCTCGGCTTCTTCGTCGGCGCGCCTCTCGGCCTGGAGGCGCGCCTCAGCTTCTTCGTCGGCGCGCCTCTCGGCCTGGGCGCGTGCCTCGGACTCGGCCACTAACGACCGGGTCACCTCCGTGTAATCCCCGATCTCTTCACCCCGCTCGTTGAAACACGCCACCCGCTCGAATTCCGGGCGCGGCCCCTGCGCGACGCCCAGCCACAACCGCACCGGCTCCAGCCAAATCCAGCCGCGAGGATCCGGCGCGATCCGTTGATAACCCCCGCGGGTCCATCGGAATGCCATCAGGCTAAGGCGCCTCTGCTGCCTGTCTTCCTTGTCCGCGTCGACGATCACGTACAACGGCACCCGCGCGCGATTGTAATAGTCGAACTTGCTCTCCACATCATTCTGACGCGTACTGGGCGACGTGACCTCGACGACCAGATCGGGGGTCATCCCCTCGGCCTCCACGTCCAGGGTCGCCCAGTCTTGATATTCGTCCATGTCGTCGAACACGGCGATATCGGGGCCTAGCGGCCGGACATCCGGCAGGTTCCAGTCCACCCGGCAGTCCGACACCACGACCGCACGCGGCTCGTCCGCCAGTTGCGACTTGAACACGATCTTGAGATAGACCACGTCGTTGTCGTGGAGATCGGTCTGCACGATGAAATCCCCGGTCTCGGGAAACAGCACATCCTCCAGGGTCAGCGGGACTTGGTCGAAGTCCTCGGTCCCGTCGGGGCGCTGGACGCGGACGAAACGCCAACCGTATCGGTAGGGATCCGATTCGTCGGGAGGCGGCTGCGGAGGCCGGGTCGTCGAGACGGTGCTCATGAACGCATCCCTCGGGCCAGGATCACGGTCGAGATGCCACTACCCTCGATTGTACCGATGGGCGGAAAATCCGTCACCGCGATCATGGCGGCTACGGAACCAGGCTGAACCGCGACTCCGCGACCGCCTCGACCTTGGGGCGAGAGAAGAGGACGGGGAAGTAACGGCCGGTGGCCCAGGGCTCGAACAGGTCGCGGTAATGGGGACTGTCCGGGTCTCCGGACTGCCCCGGCGCGTTGGTGCCGACCGATCGGTCCCAGTCGGTGGTGTCGGCGATGATCCGGAACGAGGCGCCGCTCGACTGGTTTTCGTTGTCCGACGTGCTGTTCACGGTGTGGCCGTACCCCCCGCGCGGGAGCGGGCCGAGATCCAGCCTGGCCCGCAGCTCGGGATTCACCGCGTCGCTCAAGGGATGCTTGAGCGACACATGTTTCAAACGCGCCTGGCCGTACTTCCAGTCGTTCCGCTCCGGCCCGAGGCGACGCCCCAGCTCGAAGAGGGCCCGGTCGAGCGAACGGAGCAACAGGGCATCGCGGCCGGCGATCGGATCGGCGCCGAAGCGGCCGTCGGGCGCCGTCAGCCAGTCGATCAGCTTCTCGGTCGACAGGTCGTGCGCGGGCAGGATCGCGTGGGCCTCTCTCGGCAGGAGGAGGTCCCGGACCGACAGCTTGAGGTGCTTCTCCCAGGTGGCGTAGATCGCCGCATGAATCGACTCTCGATTCATCACGAAGTCCCAGGCGAGTAGCGTCTCGATAGCACCGGCCTGCTCGATCCGGGCGGTCTTCAGGCCGCGGAGCAGTGGCACCAGTGACCGCGCCGGGATCGACAGCTCGTCGTGCTGGAGCCGCATCGAATCCATCATCGTGAATCTGCGGGACGAGCCGAGGACTTCCTCGATCCGGGAGAACCGGAACGGGTCGGTCCACTGGTAGCTGACGGCGAACGGGTAGCCGGGTGGGAGGTTGTCCTGGTTGGCCGAGGCGATCCAGCCGCGGGGCGGATCGACCTCGTAGGGCAGGTCGAGGATCGGCAGGAAACCGTCCCACTCGTACCGGCCGTCGCCCGGGACGGGAAGCAGCCCGTTCCCGTTCGTGCGCCGCGGCGACAGGCCGACGGCCTGCCAGCCGATGTGGCCGTCGCGATCGGCCCAGACCATGTTCTCCGACGGGAGGAGGAAGTATCGGCACGAATCGCGAAACTCGGCCCAGCTCGCGGCCTGGTCGAGCCGGAGGCTGGCCAGGTACGGCGCGGCGCCCACCTCGAGCCAGGCGGCGCGCAGGACGTAGGCCCGATGATGGGACGGATCTTCATAGACGACCGGCCCGTGCCGGGTGTACTTGAGCTCGACCGCGACCGGTCCGCTCCCCTTCGCCGCGATCGTCTCCCGGATCATCCGCATGGCTTCCCAGCCGCCGCGATACCGGTACCGGGAAAGGTTCGCGGGGTCCGTCTCGTAGAC
>JBKQHM010000163.1:0-34558 GCA_052148775.1 Isosphaeraceae bacterium
AGGTGGCGCTCGATCAATTTCAGCGCCTTGACCGGGATGACCGGGAAGCCGGTCGGGGGCGCCGGGTCGTTCTCGGTGTCGGCCGGGGCCGACATCCGCGCCAGCCGACGACCGTCGGTGCCCACCAGGGCGATCGATTCGGCCGTCAGCTCCACCAGGACGCCCCCCAGGGCGTACCGGGTGCTCTCGACGTCGGTCGCGAAGATCGTCCGCCGGATGAGCTTCTTCAAGTCGGCGGCGGCCACGACGTGATAGCTGGTCGCGGCGAAGTCGGGCACCTCCGGGAAGAGATTGGCGTCTTCCACCGGCAGGGTGAATTCCGAATGCAAGCCGCGGATCACCAGCCGGTCGGCCTCGGCCTCGATCGCCAGCTCGGCATCCCCACTGGTACGGAGGATCGAACCGACCTGTGACTTCGGCAGGATCACCGAGCCCGGACGCTCGACTTTCAAGCCGAGTACCCGGTGGCGAATCCCGACTTCCAGGTCCGTGCCCATTAACACCGAGCCGTCATCGGCATCGGCGATCAGCTTGACGTTCTGGAGGATCGGCTTGGGGCTCCGCGCCGGAACCACCCCCTCGACCAGCCCGAACGCCGTGAGCAAGCCCTCACGGTTGCACAAGGCCCTCATTCAGACATTCCCCAACGCGGCACTGCCGCAACCGGATTCCAGATGCCAGATCCCGGATTTCCGGTGTCTCTCCATTCTGGAATCTGCAATCTGGAACCTGCAACTGCAATACACGATCCACAAAGATGAGCGAACGCTGAGAAGATCTTACCCGACCATCAAGCCCAGGGTGTAGGGTCGAGCCGCTCCCGACCAGGATATCGGGAGAAACGCACGGCCGATAGGTCCCGGGCGCCTTGGACCCGGACGTGGACCGGATTGGTCCGATGGCAAGAGTCCACCTCCGGGGAGGACATCCACTGCCCCGAGATGTTCCAATCCGCTCCCGGTACAGTAACCGATAGAATCACTGTCACATCATTCATCAGAGTGGGGACGCCGCCGTGGATAGCCGCGAGCGGCGCTCGAACAACTTTATAATAGCAAAGACCTTAGTCGAGTACAACGTCGCTTGGCCGACGGAGGAAAAGTTGTCGATAACCCCGTCACCGGCCCCGGCATCGTCGGCATCGATGTGTCCGGCCGGCGTGCGGGTGCTCGCGACCCCGTTGACGGCGCCCGCGCCGTGCGCCGGTCGTTGACGGGTTATCCACAGGTTTTCCCCCGGCCGCCGTGGATCCTTCGTCAGCCCGTCCGGGGCGGTTGTAGCGGTTGGAGGGCCGCTCGTCGGACGGCTTTCTCGGCGAGTCGCCCGGGTGCTTGCCGTTGACACCCGGGGACGAGTCACGCATGATCCGCGGCACTTGAACCGAACCGCGGCGCCTTGGGATCGGGCCGCGAAGGACCTGGGACATCGGACGAAGGATCAAGCAAGATGGCTGGGATGCGTCTGGGCATGAGACGGCTGGCGTGCCTGCTGGCCCTGTCGGCCCTGGTGTTCTTGCCGGGACTGGGCAACTCGGGCCGGCTGAGCTACCACGAGGCATTCGTCGCGCAAGGGGCGCGGGAGATGCTGGACTCGGGCGCCTGGGGTTATCCGACGATCGGCGGGCTGCCCTGGCTGGAGAAGCCGCCGATGCCCTGGTGGCTGGTCGCCGGGCTGGGCCGATGCGCCGGCGGGGTGGACGAGACGGTCGCCCGGCTCCCCTCGGCCATGGCCGCGACATTGCTCGTCCTGGGCGTCGCGGTGGCGGCGACCCGGTACTACGGGCCGGGCATCGGCGCGCTCGCCGGCGCCGTCCAGGCCACGACCGCCTGGGCCGCGATGCGCGGACGACTGGCCGAGGCCGACATGCTCCTGGCCTGCCTGATCACCTGGGCGATCGTGTGTTTCGACCGGATGTCCCGGCCCGAGGCCGATCCCGACCCGAGGGGTGCGGGATGGCGGCGGGCACGCTGGGGATTCTTCGTCCTGCTGGGTGCCACGTCGCTGGTCAAGGGGATCGGCTTCGGCGCCGCGCTGATCCTGTCGGTCGTGGCGGCCTCGGTGCTCTGGCGTCGCGACGGCGCGGCGATGCGCCGGCTCCGGTTCCCGGCCGGATGGATCGTGTCGACCGCATTGGCCTTGGCCTGGCCGACGGCGATGATCGCGCGGCACGGCTGGGGCGCCCTCGCGCTCTGGACGCTGCACGTGACCGACCGGCTCGCGGCGCAGCCGGGCGAGTTCGCCGGCGAGCCGTGGTGGCAATACGCGCCGGGCCTGCTCTTCCAGGCGATGCCGTGGACGCCTCTGGCCCTGATCGGCGCCTGGCACTCGCTGCGACGGGCGCTCTGGGCCTCCGACCCGACGCCCGACGCCATCTCCTCGGGCGACCGGCTGCTCTGGGCCTGGTCGATGGCGCCCCTGGCCCTGCTCTCGATGGCGACCGTGAAGAACGCGCATTATGCGATCGCTGCCCAGGTCCCGTGGTCGATCTGGGCGGCGCTGGGGCTATCGAGGCTGGGCGGCCGGCTTGTCCGACGCGGCTGGACGCCCGACCGGATCCGTCGTCGGGCGATCGCCGGCTTCGCCGCGATGGGGCTCTGCTATGGACTCGGTGCCTGGCTCCTGGGCCCCTGGTTCGACCGTCGGGGGATCGAATGGGCCTTCTACGAATCGGCCGGCCAGCAACTCCCGCCCGGCGCGCCGCTGGCCTTGCTCTACGACGACTGGGACCGCAACCCCTACACGAGCCCCTTCGGCGCCTTCCCGCACGACCTGGCCGTCCGCCTCTTCTACCTCGGCCGTCCGGCGAGCTGGCACTTCCGAGCGGATGATCTCTCCAGCCATGATCTTCCCCCCCTTGGGAAGGGGGGGCCAGGGGCGGTGAACGGCGCCTCGTCCCCCACCTACCTGATCGGCCGCGACCGCGACCTGCCGGCGCTCGTGCAACTGGGTCGGGTGGAGGTCGTGCAGCGCGGGCCGAGCGTCCGCCGGGACCGGACGTATACCCTGTTTCGTGTCACCCCGGTGCAGATGCCGCTCGACTCACGCGTACCCATCGCGAGCACCGAGAGCCAGGCTCTTCAACGTTGACCATCTTCCTGGTAAAATCCCCAGAAAGGGGAACCAGCGATGGTCCAGGCATTTTCTCGGCTCAAGCGCGTGCTCGACGAGCGCCGTATGAGCGTCCCGGAATTGCAACGGCGACTCGAACAGCACGGCTTGAGCGTCAATCTGAAGAGCCTCTATCGCCTCGCGAAGGATGACCAGCCGCTCGAGCGGCTCAACCTGCGAGTCGCCGGGATGATCTGCCAGGTCTGCGAAGTACCCCTGTCCAATCTGATCGCCTTCGAGATGACGGAGGCCCGACTTCGACGCCTCTCGGCGGCCAAGCAGCAACGGCTGGACGCGCTCATGGCCGGCAATAACGACGGACGTCTGTCGCCGTCCGAGCGCAGGGAATTGCAGGGCCTGGTGCGCGAGGCCGAAGAAATCGCGTTGAGCAACGCGCGAAAACTGGCGACGCAGAGGCACTTGTTGGCTTCGTCGAAGGGAAATGAGGAGTCGCGTTGACGCGGCGACGCAAGCTGCCCTCGCCCGACGAGATTCGTCATCGAATCGAGACGAGGGCCGAATACCGTTGCGAGTATTGTCGCGCGCCTCAGCCGATTTGCGGCTATCGGATGCCTTGTCCCGGGATCGCGCGAACCGCCCTCGAACGTCCCGTGTCTCATCCCCATGAGACTCATTCTCCCCCAAGATTCGGAGACCGCCCAGATGCTCGTCCGCGACCGGTCCGCTTCGACAGCCCGATCACGTCTTCGCTCCGCCTCCTGAACGCCTGCGGTCCGCCGAGGGAAACCCGACCAGGCCGGATGGAGACGGAGGCTCGTCTCATCCCGGTCCCGGGTACGCGGTTTCCCGATCAGGCAGACTCATGTTCACAGATTCCGCACGCCGAGCGATGACCCAATCGGCCCTCGATCGGGCCATCCGCGACCGACTGAAGAAGGCGGGATGGGCCAGGAAGATGTTCCTCCGGCTGGTCTGGTCCGTCCGGTCGCGATCCGCGCTCCTGCGTCCCCATCGCGGCGGCGGGCGGATCGACCTGACGGACCTGCCCCGGATCGTCGGTGGGCTGCACAACCTGGCGCTCCACTGCAAGGACTGGCGCCGGGCCCCCGAGGAGTGGCGTCCCCCCGACGGCAACCCGATCCCCCTCTTCTCGTCGCTGGCCCATCACCTGCTGGCCGACTACCCCGTACCACCGGTGATGCTCTCTCCCTGGTTCCTGGCCCAATCCCCCGACGCCCGGCAGCAGCAGGATTGGTTCAAGCACTTGGGGCTCGGGGGCAGCCTGCGCACCGCCGGACTCCCCATCCGGCTCACGAGGCGGATGGCCCACGAGTTCGTCCAGGCCCCCTCGGGATTCCCGGTGGATTACGCCCTGCGATGGGCGCAGGTCCTTGGCCTGGGCGGCACGGATGCGCTGGCCCACGTCCTGGCCAGCACCCGGCTCGGCCGGGAATTCCACGGCGATGATTTCTGGGTGAGCGTGATCCATTTCTTCATCAACAACCCCGGCATCGTCGAGGCCGACATCGTCGCCATCGTGGATTATCTCGCCGACCAGAAGTTCGCGCTTCGGCTGGTCACGATCGACGACGACGTGCACGTCAACCTGGGTCCGCCGCAGCCGAACCTGACCATGAAGGGACGGACGCCCGCTTCCTTGCTCCGGCAAGTTGCCCGCTGGCGGGAGGAGTGGGCGGATCCTTCGAAGCCACGGCGAGAGCGGCTGACCTGGGCCCGTTCGTCAATCGGCGAATATTGCCAGGTCGAGGAGGACGGGACCACCTGGACGATCCGGGAGTTGCTCGACAGCGATGCGCTCGTCGCCGAGGGCCGGTCGATGCACCACTGCGTTGCGAGCTATACGGCCCCGTGCTGGAAGCGTTCGACCACGATCTGGTCCTTGGGGATCGAGCAACCAGGGGACCGGAAGTGCGTCCTGACGATCGAGGTCAACCCCGAGACGCGCGAGATCCATCAGGCCAGCATGGCCTGCAACGAAGTGCCCGACGACCCGTCGCGGGCCCATCTCGAGCGCTGGGCCGCCCAGGAAGGGCTGACGTTGACCTGCTGAGGATCAGGCCGGGAAGTGATTCCCGACCTGTTCCTTACGTTCGCTTCGCTTTCTTCGACCGGCGTCTGCGCTTCAACACCCCGCGCAGTTCCTCCAGGCTGGCGGCCGTGAGGATGGCCTCATGAATAGCACTGAGCCGTTCGTGGTCTAGAATTTCCCGGAACTCCGGCATGAGTTCCAGGCCCTCGGCACCGAACCTCACTCGCAGGCATGTCTCAATGGCTTCGAGCAAGCCCTTCTGCATGCCGACCCGTTCAAAAATCGTCATGAATGGCATACGGTTTTCCTGCTGAAACATGATAATCTCTTCGCGGAAAAGCTGCTCCATTCCCTCCGGCAGCTCCATGATCCAGTCAATGAACCGGAACAACTGTCGTATATCTTCCGAATCCATCCCCCGCTCGTACAACCTCTTGACCAGTCGAATTTTCCAGGCTTGCCGGTCGGCTGGCGACCGACGCGTCTCCAGGGTTTTCAGGTGGGCGAGCACCACCATGGCGAACGGGTTCGGGTCGGCCTCCAATGCCTGCTCGTGTGCCGTGTAGTCCAGCAACTTGACAATCGGAAAGGTCGTACGGGTGAGGAAGCCCCATCGGCTGTACTCGTACCGGCTTGGCCGCCAGTCGGGATCGTCGTCGGCCAGGATCGCCAGGCTGATCACCTCGCGATCATAGCGGTCGAAGATCCGGTGATTGTAGACGTGCATCCGCCTGGGGAAGTCCCCTTCCTTCCAGGTCTGCACTTCCACATGGACCAGGAGCCACCGTTCCTCTCCGTTCTTGAGCCATACCTTCACCAGCTTGTCCACGTAGCGCCGGCCCTGTTTTGCCCGGCGGACGATCGGTTGCAACTCCTTGTCCAGCATCTCATAGCCGCGGCCCCAGTCGATATCGGCATGAGCCTGCGGGAAGAAGAAGGCCATGCACTGCTCGAAGTATCGATCCAGCGCCTCCTTCCAAGGGCTATCATAGTCGGTCGCCGATCTTTGATGGTGTTTCCGTTTCGCCATGGCCCTTGCCAGGATATCTTCGACATCCTCCGCTCGCCAGGGACTCCGGCCCGGCTCCCCGTCGGGCAAGAGGACGAATCATGGCCGGCGCCGGGGTTGACCTTGCAGCCCCTTCGCGATCTCCTTTGCAATCACGACGGTGGCGCCGGGCGATCAATCGTCGCGTTGGACCATCGCACCCCAACGCCGCATCCATCGGTCTTCACGAGGGGGGCCCAGCACTTCGGCGAGCTGGATTCGTGCCCGACGAGCCGGATCCAATCCTCGGGAATCCCGGGTCGGTACGCCCAGACGTTCGTAGCTCGGGCCTACGATGCACCCGGGCGTTCGCGCGCGACCTCGAGCCGCGCCTGGCCGTCGCCGTCGGTCCGGGTTCGCTCGAAGACCGACTCGATGCTCCCGGAGTTACTCGCATACAAGACCTCCAGGGCGATATCGGCCCCGGACAGACGGTGCTCCTCCGGATCGACGACTTCAACCTGCATCATGAGGGGACCTTGATCCGCCGCCGGTTTCGTGGCCGCGGGACGAGGCGGCCCTTGCGCGCCCTGAGGGGCTGCCACTGGTTGGCGAACTCCCTGGACGGGATTGCCTGCGCGAGGGGGATTCTGCTGGCGCATCGCGGAATACCCCATCGCCCCCGCGCCGGCGGTCACCAGCCCGGCAATCAGAGCCGCGGTGGCCATGAGCATCAGCTTGGCGTTCGTATGGATTGGATGACCCCTTCCACCGTTCGGACGACAGAACACGCGAGAGTGCCCGACTGGAGGTCTCCCTCCTTCGAAGGTTGTGATCAGGGCCCGGCTTGCCGTTGGATCTCGACCGTGGCACGCAGGCCGCCGTCCTGGAACGTGATTCCGAAGTCGGCCGATTTCACACCGTGCAGGAGACCGATCGTATCGGGCCCGGGTCTGGGCTCGCCGGGGTGGCCGAGCGCGGTGGACTCCATGGTCCGCCACCTGGGATTCCAGACATAGTGGCCACCGGCGGGACAGACGAGCCGCTCGCCCCAGACCGCCTCATGCAGGGCAACCGGGTCGCGCTCGGGGTAGAGCCGATGCCACTCGTTCAGGATCGGCAGGTTGTTCCAGCACTGGAGCAAGATGGAGGCGCGATAGGTGGTCAGGCTCGTTGCCTCGAGGACCCGGAAGCCCGCGCTCTCGACCCGGACGGCCAGGCTCTCGCCGAGCCAGGGTCGCGGCGATTTCTCCGGCGACGACTCGATCCCCTTGCCCTTCGCGTTCTCCGTCTGCTTGCCCTGGCGGTCGAGGAACCGGGTCACGACCTGTTCGTTGAGCGAAACGACCAGTCCACGAGGCGTCGGAGCATAGTAGATTGCCAGGGAGGGGCCGGCTTCGGGCCCGGGCGCTCCCGCGCCATTCTGCGCGACGCGCACGTAGCGCCAGCCTTGGTGCTCGCGGTTCTGCCAGACGACGAGGTTGGGGGCGGTCTGATCGGAGTAGACCCGCACGGCATTCAGGAACAAGGCGAGCTTGGCGGGATCCGTGACCGGGACGTGGATGCCCAGGGGGAGCTGCATCCCATGCTTCGTGAAGAACTCGCCCGGATCCTTGGCCCTGGCCAGTTCGGCCCAGAGAGGATCATCGTCGAGATAGATGTCAATCGAGCCGCCGATCCAGCCCAGCGCGACTTCAGGCGCCAGACGCAAAGCGGCCTGAATCATGTTGCCGCCCTGCTGAACTAACTGAGACTTGATGTCCATGGCCATGATCGCGTGGACGAGGCTTTCCGGGTGCAGGTCGCCGGCGTAGGGGCCGAGCTTCGCATTGGCGACGAGGGAAATGAACGGCCGATACTCCGAGCTTGCGATCAGGGGCATCACCGTCAGGTCGGCGGCCATTCGACCGGCTGGTCGCACGGCCAGCCGCAGCGCGATCGGGTCGAAGGTGCCTCGCCAGTTTCTCTGGTAGCCGTCGCGCCAGGCACGATAGGCTTGGGCTTCGAGCTGGGTCGCCTCGTCCAGGGGAATCTCGACGATCGGCGTCTGGAATGCGAGCGTGCCGTAAACCGACGAACGAACCCCCGATCGAGAGAGGTCCAGCGCGCCCAGGTCGGGAACCGTTGAGGAGGGTCGTGGCGGGGAATTGAGACGCTGCGGGATTCCGGTGCCGGCGACGAGCGTCGCCAGGTTTTCGGCCTGAATCTCGTCGAGCGCCGCGGCGGCCCGCACGCGACGCGATGAGGCGATCCGCCATCGGGGCCCGCACCATCGCCGGATCGTGGCGTCGGTCAGGATGAGCAAGGCCGCCTCGCCGTCCGCACCCCGCGGGTAACGCGAGCGGAAGAATCGATACTCGGGAGCTTCGCCCAGTCGAGAGCTTCGATTCCGGGCCGTTTGCAAGACCCGCTCCAGTTGCACCGGCGAGTTCGTCAGGACGACCGCACGATCGAGCGCCGCGATGTAGGCGCTGATCTCCCGACTGGGAGTCGTCGCGAACAGGAACCCCGAGCCGTCCTTCGTACCCTCCGTCGGCGCGATCCCGGCGGATGCAGCACGGCAGGTCGCATCGAGCCGTCCTCGCAGGTACTCGAGCAGCTTGCCTGGCTCATCCGTCTCGAACAGGATGGCCAGGTCGGTACCCGTCACGAGATAAGGGTCCGAACCCGTGACCGCGATCCCCTTGACGACCCCCGCCGAGACGGGGAGTCGTGCCAGATCGGCCACCGAAACGCCCAGTTGCCGCTCATAGCGTCCCTGGACAAGCCGAGGGTCGAATCCCGGAGAACCACCCAGATTCAGGATCGGGGTTGTCCCGCCGAGAAACTCGCCCAGCACGGCCTGCACCGCTTCCAGGCCCGGCAAGAACAGCGCATGCTGGTCGGCCGGGATATGCTCGGAGAGCGGGTCAAGCGAGGGCGACTTCCCGGCGTTTCGTGCCGTCCAGTCGATCTCGGCCACGGTGATCCCCGCGAGCGTGTCGAGCTTGACCGGCTTGTCCGAAGGGGTGCCCGGGCCTGCCCCGGGAGCCGTCGGCAAGGGGCGATCGAGCTGAAGGTTCTCGCTGACGGCCCGGCCGCCGCTGAACAACGAGTAGGTCTGCTCGAGCTCGTTCGACCGGTTCAATCCGGGAGACAACAGGGCCGCCTCGCGTTCGTTTGCGGCTGGAGGCGACAGCTTGCGGGCTTCGAGGATTTGATGGCGAAACCAGGCATCGCCGGGCGCCGCGCGGCCGAGGAGTCGCTGGAAATGCCGACGCTTCGCCGCGGCGAACACCGCCGAAGCCTGCTTCTGGTCGGCCGGGATCGTCGTCTTGAACGAGACCGCGACCATCGGGGGTTGGTCCTCGGTGGGGACGAACAACCGCCCGGTGACC
The DNA here is from genome assembly GCA_052148775.1 of Isosphaeraceae bacterium. Classification (GTDB taxonomy): domain Bacteria; phylum Planctomycetota; class Planctomycetia; order Isosphaerales; family Isosphaeraceae; genus CAVZRC01. Next base: position 9,485 of record JBKQHM010000163.1, read on the forward strand.
TCGCCCGACGCGGGCCTGGCGGGAAGGCGGATGACCACGCAATCGTCCCGATAGAGATGGGTCAATTCGGTACCGCGACGCTGCTGGTCGGCGATCCCTCCGCGGTTGGGATCGGTGTCCAGGTAGATCTCACCCGGGCCTTCCAGGGACGCGTACGGCTCCCTGGCCGTCCTGAGCTGCCAATCCGCGGTAAACCTGAACTGGATGGGCTGGGTAAAGCGACCCTTGTCCGCCATCGGCAAGGTGCCCTCGGTCATCGTCAGGTCGCCGACGGATCGAAAGAAGAACACATCCTCAGCCCGGGCCAGGCCGGCCCCGGCCAGCCAGATCGTGATCGCCCAGGCCGAGGATCGAGCGAAGAGCTGTCGGAGTGGCCGGAACATGGGGAACTCCTTTGTAGAAGCCGGGCATGGTGCGTTCCAACGGCCGTGCGCCGACGTCGGCGGCATCGGTCGATCCTTCATTCATTGATGTCGAGTTCTCACGATACCGTACCAAGAGAGAACCGATTCAGCCAGGCGCGGCATCGCCGAGCCGTCGGACCGCCCCCGAATCAGATCGGCGATTCGGTCCCGGCCATCGCGGCCATCGGGTACTGCATCGCGGTAGATTTCGCCCAAGAATGCGGCGGTGTGTCGGACCGACTCGCGCCCGATTCTGATGCTGATCTGACCTGAACTAGCCGTACACGATCGCCTGGCATTCCCGTCAACCTCTTGGCATTGTCAATCTCCATGCCCGCGCTCAAACATCTCCGATTCGGCGCGCGCATCTGAACGTTCCCAAGTACCGGCGGTGCTTACGCGGACCGAGCCACCGCCACAAAGTTTCATGGCCAACACAGGATTGGGCTAAGACCCGGAACGGTTCGCTGGATTCCCTCTCCCACACGAGGCCCGGTAAGATAGCTACTATGTCGGATTCCGACGGTCTTTCGGGCCAGATTCTACTCGTCGATGGATGCGCGTATTATGATCCTCGGCAAAGATTAGCCTGGCCAGTTTCCGCGGGTTCGAGCGGTTGGAGCGGGTGTTTGATGCCAGAATGCCCGGGCGCCGAGCCCGTTGTCCAAGAGTACCTCATGAGAATTGACCGGATTGAGCTGCGCAATTTCAAGAAGTTCGCCCAGGCGACGTTTGAGTTCCCGCGCCGGGTGAATGCGTCGGCGGACGAGGGGTCGTTTCACGTCCTGATCGGTGAGAACGGCACCGGAAAGACGAGCATTCTCGACGCGGTGGCAGTGGCGCTCGGGGTATGGCTGGAGAAGGTGCCCGATTCGCGGTTAGCCAATAGCCATCGCCGCCTGACAAAGAACGAAAAACGGCTGACCGCCACGCAGCAAGGGGACCGAATGCAGTTCCAACAGGTGTCCGATACGATGTCGGTGCTGGCCACCGGCGCCATTCTCGATCGAGTCGGGGTCACCTGGGGGCAATCGTTAGCGGTCGGGAAAACCTCCCGCGATAACACCGTCTCGAAAAAGGTGCTGGCGTTGATATGGTCCGCTTACGAGCGCATCGGCCGGGGCGAACAGGTCCTCTTGCCGGTGATCTGTTACTACGGCGCCGGTCGAGCATGGCTGCCCCACAATGAACGCAAGAAGGCCAAGGTGAAGTCGAACGGCCCGGCGAACCGCTGGGAAGCGTTTTACGACTGCTTGAATGAGCGCATCCGCCTGGCGGACTTGGCCCATTGGTTCCAGGGCGAGCACATTGCGATGGGGGACCGAAAGGGTCTCTATCGACCGGGATTCGACGTGGTCCGCCGGGCGGTCCTTGAGTGCGTACCGGGGGCCGACGGCATTTGGTACGACAGCGACAGCCAGGAGATCGCGCTATCGATCGGCGGCAATCCGCAACCATTCGGCAATCTGAGCGCCGGCCAACGCGTGATGCTGGCCCTGGTCGCTGATCTGGCAATTAAAATGGTGACGCAAAACAACTTTCTAGTGCCGGCAGACGTGCTGGGTCCGGAGGATGAACCGTTGCCGCGCGTGCTCGCCCAGACGCCGGGGGTGGTCTTGATCGACGAACTGGACGTACATCTACATCCGAAGTGGCAACGGAAGGTGACCGGCGATCTCAAGAGGATCTTTCCCAAGATCCAGTTCCTCACCACGACGCATTCGCCTCAGGTGATAGGCGGCGTCGAACCTCAGGAGATCATCCGCCTATTGCCAAATGGAGGTCACGACGTGCCCGCTCAATCGTTCGGGATGGACACAAACTGGATCCTGGAAGTCTTGATGGACGCCGACAAGGAGGAACCGAGCGTCAAACACGGGATCGAAGCAATTTTCAGCCTGATCGCCGAGCGGAGATTGGACGACGCCCGAGCACAGGTGCTGGAATTACGGAAGCACATAGGCAACAGCGAAATGTTGCAGAGGGCGGCCTCGACCATTGAACGTATACGGACAATCAACCGATGAGATATATTGTGAAATCAGCCGATCCGCCCGCGTCGATTCGCGAATGGCTGGATGCTCAACTGCCGGTCGGTCTCAATCTGGATTATGCGAGCTTCAACGACAAGCCCCAGCTGCGCCGCGAACTGATCGCGGAGCAATATGGATTGTGTGCCTACACCGGCACGCCGATTGATGACCGGCTGGGCGGGTATCACGACGCCAATCTCGTGTTTCAAGCACACATCGAACACGTCAAGCCGCGAAGTGTCTGCAAGGCGGAGTTGACTGCCCGCGGCGGAATACCCGGGCGCGATCTGTGCGAAGACATGGACCATCGCAACCTCGTTGCGGCTCTGGAAGTCAGACGCAACCCACCCGCCCGTCCGGAGATCTTTGGCGCCGCCGCACACGGGGACGAGGTTCTACCCGTGACCCCGCTGCAACCTGGGTGCGAGGAGCGTTTTCAGTTCGATGAGAATGGTGGGATTCACGGCCTGGACGAGCCGGCAGGTAAGACAATCGATCTGTTGAAGCTAGATCACGCCACGCTAATCGGTTGGCGTCGCGGGGCCATTGCCGGCTTTTTTCCTCCCGATCTGGAGTTGACGCGCGCCGAAATTGAGGGGCTGGTCGAACGGCTGGCGCAGGCGACTGACGGCAGATTGCCCGAATTCAGCTTTTGCATACATAGCTACGCGAGGTCGCTGCTCGCTTGACTGGCCATTCCCACGCCCTTCGAGCAATCGATCGGGCGACGGAACCCTTGATGTAACAATAATTTGCGAAAAAAGGCCTGGCCAATCGGCCGGGGAAAATGTCAAATCGGAGAAAATTTATGCAACTGGCGACGTCCTTGTGCAGATCATATCCAGTGTAAGGCCAGAGTTGTGAAGACGCCGCGCCGGTCTTCACCAGGTCGCGACGCCGCGACTTCCTCCGACTTGCACCAAGAGCCTACACACCATGACCGCGACCACGACGACGAGAACAAACCTGACCGGGCCGAGATCAACCGCCGCAACGCCCGGTAGAGCACGGGTCCCGGGACGGCCGAGGGCAAGAGCCGGTCGCGGCTCAATCCTGAAAAGAGGGGCTTCGGTCGGGCCGCCTCAGTCTGTGGCGAGGAACTTCAAGAGCTTTTGAAGTTCCTCGTAGTTGTGGCCTTTCGTGTCGCGCAGGGCATGCTCGAGTTTCTTGCGATCGCGCGTCGTGATGCTCCACCCGAGCGGTGTATCTTCCGTGCATTCGAAGAGGAAGCGATCCAGGAACTTCGGGGTCTTGTTGTTCTCTCCGTCGGACGGCGGATGGTCGTTCTTCTGATCGGATCGCTTCTGGAACTCGCGGATCGATTGTTGAACCCGGCTTTCGTTCGTGTCGAGCATCACGGCTTTTTTCGCGGTCGTATAGCCGTCAAGCGGTCCGGTCAGCCATTCGGCGCTCCTGGCCAACCGATCCATCAGCCCCCCCTCGGATGCCGCCGAGGTGCCGGTCGCGAGTTCCTCGCGGAGCCCCGGCGAGTAAGCCCGCAGCTCGATCAGGGCGATCCCCGACGTGTTGTCGACCAGCCATTTCTGGTGGCGATGGAGCCAGTCGCAAAGGAGCTCGACGCCGTAGTTCTCGAGATATCCGGCGTCCACGACCCGCAGCCTCGGGCGACGGATCGGCAGCAGGACGGCCGGCGAGACATAAGGGAAGGCCGCATTCATGCGCAGCGCGGTGCTGAGCTTGAATGCATCCGCGTCGGGGAAGAGCTTGAAAAACTGGACTCCTCCGGTCAGCGTGCCGCCATCGTTGGGGTCCGCGAGCTCGAGGTTCGAGATCAACAGCCGGCGCCCCTGCTCGATGAGGGTCGGCGAGATGATCAGCGACGGTCGCCAGCCCTCCTTCTCGCCCTCCTTGAGCATGGCGAACGTCTGTTTGAGGACGCCATGGGTGTTATTCTCCCAGGTCTGCTCGAGCTCGATTCCGCGGTCCACATAGATTGGTTGGCCGACAACGGGCGTGACCGCCGCGATGACCCGGGCTTTCTCACTCCCGCTCATTTGGTGAGGGGGCCACATACCCTCGAGCTGCTTCCTGAGGTCTTCGATCGGCTCGGGTCGCTCCGCTAGCATTTTCTCATCCGTGTCTGCGATCATCGTGCCATCGCCATCGAACACGCGGACATGGAGCACATTCTGCACAAGGGCGACGACGACTAGGCCCTTCTCCGCCCTCGGGAGGTCGCCCACGGCGTCCACCGAGCGGATCAGTCGGAGATCGTAGGGCGGGGCTGTGATGGGAAGGAAAATCGAGGGGATGTCGAAGAGGACGAGTCGCCTGACGGTCGGTGTCAGGCTATCGGCGGCGATCTGGTTGAGCAGTCCTTGCTGGAGCCCATCGAGATCCTCGGAAGGAGGCCGCCGGGATTCTTCTTCCAGTTGGGCGATGTAGAGGCCGGCGCCGACCATCCCGCCGGACGCTCCCGCGATGACCCGGAGATGATAGGGGAAATCCAGATCGGGTACGCTCTTCTCGATCTCGGTCAGGCAGAGCACCGTCCAGTAGGCGGCCGTGATCCCACCGCCGCTGGTCGCGACGACGACGAGTTTCGGGCCCTTCGCCGGTAATCTGGACTTTAATTTGCCCACATAAGATTTCCAGTGAACGAGGGCCTCCTTCTCGTCGTCAATCGGCTTGGGGAATGACTCGCGAGTCGGGATGTGGAGACCGGGCAGGCCAGCCCGCGGGGCCCTCTCGACGACGAAGGCCGGCCTCCACTCGCCAGAGTCCACGGTAATCTGAACGGATTTGATCCTCATCCGCGGCTTCTGGGCTGGGGGCGGGAAGAGCGGCTTTGACAGGAGAGTCGCAATACCGTGATCTCTCTCCAGCGCTTCCTTGAAGTCTCGCACGGCAAGGTCGGCCTTGCCGCCGCGATTATGGGCGATGCCACGATTGAACAAGCCCACGACCAGGGCGCCGGGATCCGCCGCCGGTAACTCGTCAAACTTCCCGATCGCACGATCGAAGCGCCCCGCTCGCGCCTCGGCGATACCCTCCTCATTGATCTTGTATCCGGGAGAGTGCGGCGGGAGGACCAGCCATCCGCCCCGCGAAGGGATTTGGCCGTCCTTTTGGCCGTCCTGCAACCCGTTGACCGGAGATACGGTCTCCCGTTGCATGATCTGTGCGGCGGCCAGCAAGTCTTGATTCGCCAGATCGTCCCGTCCCTGTTTATGGTGAATCAACGAGAGAATGTTCATGGGTTGTGGGTCTTTCGGATCCAGCTTGCGGGCCTGATCGATATCGTGCAGTGCCCGCTCGAGGTCGGTGCCGTGGATGGCCCGCATCAGGGCACGGACGCTGAAAGCCGCGGAGCTATTTGGCGTGAGCTCGATCAGGGCGTCGAGATCGGCGAGGGCGCCGGGGAGGTCTCCCATCCGGTCTTTGAGCCACGCTCGATCGATCCTCGGCTCGACGAGCTTCGGCCGGCGCTTGATGACGGCATCGAGATCATCGAGGGCGCCGGCAAGGTCATTGCCGGCCTGCCGTGCGGAAGACCGTGCGATTCGAGGCGTCGGCGAGTCGGAATCCAGTTCGACGGCCTTGTCGAGATCGGCGAGGGCTTCGCCGACCTTGTTTTGACTGAGAAAGATGCCGGCACGATTGACCAGGGGCACGGAATCCCCGGGTGCATTCTTGATCGCGGCGTCGAGGTCGGCGAGGGCTTTCTCGATCCGACCCTGGCCCCGATAGAGTGCGGCCCGATTCACCAGTGGCCACGGATCCTTCGGGTTGCCCTTGGCGGCCTCGTCGAGGTCGGCGAGGGCGTCGTCCACCTTGTCCTCGGCGAGATGGACGTCGGATCGCTCGACGCGGAGCTCCACATCGCCGGGGGCGATCTCGATCGCCGCCTTGAGGTCGGAAAGGGCGTCGTTGATCATACCCTTGGCGCGATAGACGCGGGCCCGGCTCAGGAGGGCGCCGATATCCTGGTGGGCCATCTTGACCGCCGAATCGGCGTCCGCCAGTGCCTCGCCTAACTCGCCTCGGGCCAGGTGGACGTCCGCCCGGCTTAGGAGAGGTAGGACTTCGGTCGGGGCGATCTCGACGGCCTTGTTGAGGTCGGCCAGAGCCTTCGGGAATTGATCCCACGCCTTATAAACACGCGACCGGCCTATGAGGGCGCCAAGATGATTCGAGGCGTGCTTGAGGGCGTCGTCGAAATCGGCGAAGGCCCCATCCAGATCGCCCGCGTTCGCGCGAAAATTGCCACGATTGGTGAGGATATCGGGATCGTTCGGTGCGAGCTTCAGGGCCCTGTCGAGGTCGGCGAGGGCATGAGGCAAATCGCCCATCGCCTGGTAGACGTTGGACCGATTCACGAGAATCCGGAATTCGTTCGGTGCGAGCTTCAGGGCCCTGTCGAGGTCGGCGAGGGCACGGGGCGCGTCGCTCTTTCTCGGATAATAGATGTAGGCCCGATTCATCAGTATCCTGTAATCGTTCGGCGCGAGCTTCTCGGCCCCATCGAGCTCGGACAGGGCCTTCATGAGATCTCCTTGGTCCACATACACGTTGGACTTCACCAGGCGCGCCGATATGTCATCCGGTTTGCGGCGGCCCGCCTCCGCCAGGTCTTCCAGTGCGCCCGCGAAGTCGCGCCGGGCTTCCTTGAAAGACGCCCTGCTGACCAGCGCCCCGACACCCTCGCGGTCCAGGTTGCATGCCGCATTCAGGTCCTCCAGCGCGCCGCGATCGTCGTGCTTCGCGTCGCGGACGAACGCACGGTTGATCCGGAGACTACCCATCTTGGGATAAGTCGCGATCGCGGCGTCGAGATCGGACAGCGCGTCCTTGAGATTTCCGGCGGCCTGGCGGATGAAGGCCCGATCGACTCGGGCCATGATCGAATCGGGATTCGAATCGACGACCCGATCCAGGATGGCGAGCGCCGTCCGATCATCGAGGCCCTTCTGGTGGTAGAGGAGGGCCGATTGGACGCTGGCGATGACATCGCCAGGATCGATGCGGGCGGCCGCGACGAGCTCGGCGAGTGCTCGGTCGAGGTCGTTTTCCTTCGCATAGAAGGCCGCCCGGGTCTCGCGAACCCCCATCGAACCCGGATCGATCGCGAGGGCCTTGTCCAGCTCATCGGATGCCTTCTTCGATTCATCCTTGTCCATGTAACACAACGCCAGATCGACATGGGCCCGTTCCAGGCCGGAATCCCGGGAGATCAACCATTCGAGATCCGCGATCGCCCGGTCGGTCTCGCGATGGAAATAGTAGGCCCCCGAACGGTACAGGCGCGCGGTCGCAGGGTCTCGCGCGATTGAGGCGGCCTTCGTGAGATCCTTGATCTCGCCGTCGAGGTCTTCGCTCGCCCCGCGAGCGACCGCGCGATAAACCAGCGGCATCGGATCCTTGGGATCGGCCTTGATTCGAAGATTGAGGCTGGAGATGGCCTGACCGAGCTGGACGGTCGCCTGCCCCGCCTCACCGACCTTCCGATAAGCGGTGCCGAGCTGAATCTGGATGAGGACGTTCCCGGGATCGAGCTGGAGCGCCAACTCCAGGGCCGAGATGGCCTCCTTCATCCGAAACAACCCCATCAGCGCAGCCCCGCGGCCCGCGTGCACCGCCGCCAGTTCGGCGGCCGCGCACTTCGGCTCGAGCCCGGGGGCCGCGCGCCTCGCATAGAGCTCGAGGGCCCGAGTGAAATCTGCCAGGGCGCGGCCATACTCCAGGCGATTCGCGCGAATGATCCCGCGGGTGGCATAGGCGGCGCCCGATTCGGCCCTGAGGATCGCGGAATCGAGGTATTCTTCCGCGATCCGATCCCTCCCCGCGGTCGCGAGGGCCGCGCCGCGGCCGACCATGGTCGCCGCGTCGAGCGGGTACATCTCTACGAGCCGATCATATTGCTCGAGAGACTGGAACGAATCCCCCTTCAGGAGCAACTCCGGCTCATTGCCCGCGCCGTCCCGGTCAGTGTAACGGAGATCGAGCGGGGCCTCGTATTGTCGGGCGAGGCCGGGATACCGGAGTTTGAAATCGTCGCTGTTAAACGTCCCCATGAGGATCAGCAGGCCGAGGAAAGCCGCGATTTTCAGCCAGGGACGCCGATAGGCCGCGAAGTTGAGGAATGCGAATACGGCCAGCAGGAAGCCGATGCAGAGCGCGGCCGTCACGTGGGGCCGGGCCCCGGGATTTCCGTAGGCGGCGTAGATCCCCAGCGGAAGCAAGGGGAAGACCAGATAGCCATGCCATGTTGCCAGCGGAAGTTTCGACAGCACCTTCAAAACGACCCAGGTCGCCAGGAGGGTCATGCAACCACCCAGAGGTAACGCGAAGTTGTGCAAATATTGATTCCAATCGGTATCATTCCGCGTCCAGAATGGCGAGAGGGCCGACCCGGCGGCCATCGCCGCCACGATCGGCAGCGCCATCACCAGTAGATCGCGTGTAAGCCCTTGGACCTTGTCGGGCGTCGCGTGTGGGGCAGGACCGGTGAACAGAACGAGGGGGCCAACCGTCAATTTGAGGGCGACGACGCCCGGTTGGAGGTCGAGCAAATAGCCCAGATAGAAGAGAATCAGCGCGAGGGACATGACGCTGACGCCGGCGAGCAGTTGAGTGACGAACGATTCATGCCAGTACAGATTCGCCAGTCCCAGTTCTTTCCCGACCCAATTGAACAGGATCGACATCTGGAGGCCCAGGATTGCGGCCAGCATCGGATGCCGGTGGATCCAGGTCGCGTAGTACGGTATCGCGCGACCCGAGAGGTAAACGAGCGATGCGATCGTGAGCAGACCGATGAAATACAGGAAATAGAGGAGATATGCCGTCATGATATTGGGCTCCAGGTTGAGTCATCTCTCTTCCGCGAGCTACCCACCCTACCGGTCGAAGCCAGGCCTATGACCGCAAGACTGAATCCGACAAAGTGAGGCACAAATCCTTTCGTCCTCGCGCCCCGGCTACTATCAAGTGAAACGATGATGTCAGAATACAAGCCTCAAGTCAATAATCGGCTCGGCATCTCGGTGCTCCCCGCACCGAGAATCCAGGGACACCTGTGAGGATCGAGAGTCCCCCTGGCCTGGCTTTCCACGAGGTCGGATTCCGCCAGGAAATCGGCCTGGGAGTATGCCTGGAGCAAACGGACCGGGCTGAGGATCGAGCCCGCAGGTAACCGGGGTGCTCCCGGCTGCTCGTCGGCTCGACCCCAAGCACAGGGCACCAGCCGACCCACACCCAGCAGAGTTCAATGACCGATGGCCAACAGGCCCATCGCCCGCCTTGACCCGAGATACTCCAGCCGTTACCCTGAATTTCGACATTTGTCGTTGGCCGACTTGCCTTCCGTCAGTGGAGTGGAACTTCTTCCCTGTCTGGGTCACGGACATCGAGGGCCTCGTCGCGGCGTTCTGAGCCGATCGATTCCGAATCGGAGGGTCCAAGCATGTTTCGAGTCCTCGTCGCCGTTGCGCTCTGCTCAACACCCGTCTCTTCGCCGTCAACCAGCGAGGCTCGCGCGGCCGATGACACTCCTGATGGCACCTATCAGTCCCTGATCCGGGATTATCAGGCGGCCCGGCAGGCACTGATGGCGGACCCCAAGGCCGGCCCTGGCGGAGTGGCTGAAGTCCGCGCGATCGCCAATGCTCCGAGCCTATGCATTCCTCGGAGCGGCCGAGGCCGCCACTGCACCCGCGACCCCGAAGCCATAGGTCCATCCCGAGGAGAATCCGCATGATATTTTCAACCCTCATGGCCATTGCATTGGCCCAACTGCCCGCCTCACCCGACCCCAGGCCGATCCCGGTCGCCGGGATCGTCGTCGACGGGGCCGGGCGGCCGGCTACCGATGTCGACGTCTGGCTGGCCCAGGCGCTCGACCCCGATGAGGGCCACCGGTTCGGCATGGAATTGTGGTGGTCGACGCTCACCCGGTCGAGCGAGGGGACCGCGCGGGTCCTCGTCCACGCGCGGCCCGATGCCGACGGCCGATTCACGATCGACATCCCGGCCGAGGCCGTCGCGCGGCGGTCGCCGGTGCCGATGGCGATCTGGGCGAAGTCGTCCGGAAAGGATACCCGCGTCGCCTGGCATCGCCTGCCCCGGATCGTCCTGGCCGACGACCCGCCCGTCCGGATCGAGCTGGGACCCGCGGCACAAGCGGAGGTGGTCGTCCTCGGTCCGGACGGGAAGCCAGTCGCCGGCGCCCGCGTCGTCCCGATCCGCGCCGGCGAGGTCCCGATCCCGGAGCCGATGAGCCAGTCGCTCGCCGCCACGTCGGAGGCGAACGGTCGCGCGGCCATCGCCGGGCTTTCGCCCATGACGCTCGAAGCGGTCCGCGTCGAGGCTCCCCGGTTCGGGACACAGGCCATCCAGATCCCTCATCCCGAAAATGGGAGTCCCGATTCCGGGAATCCCAAGGGCGGGATTCCGAACTCCCAGGCCGGGGGCATTGTGGTGACCCTGGCGCCGGTCGGCCGGGTCGCGGGCCGGCTGGTGGTGCCGGGCGATGAGCCGATCCGGGGCGTGACGGTCCGTGCGACGTCGCAGGTCGGCGGCTACGCCGGCTCGGGACAGACCGGTTCGGCCACGGTCGCGTGCGACCCGCAAGGGCGATTCGAGATCCCCGCCATCGCCGCCGGGATGCTCGCGATCGAGCTGGAGTTCGACCGCCGGCAAGGGACCTCGCTGCGGGGCGAGGAGCCCCGGAAGCGGGTCGTCAGGGCCGGTCGGACGACCGATGTGACGATCCCGATGCGCGAGACGGTGGGCGTCCACGGACTCATCCGAGAGAAGGGGTCGGACCGGCCGGTACCGGGCGTGAAGGTCATCCTCAACGGGTACCTCGGCGGGGATCGCTTTGCCGTCACCGACGCCGCAGGGACGTACGCCGGACGGATCGCCCGCGAGTTGATCCAGCCCTATGGCTGGCCGGTCCGCATCCCCGCGCCTTTCTTCCAGCCGGCCAACATGACCTTCCCGCGTCAGGGCATGCCGCAGCGCGGTGTCGTCGAGGCCGAGCTGTCGCCGATGGTCCTGGTGCGGGGCGTGGACGTGAACGGGGCCGTCGTCGGCGAGGACGGCAAGCCGGCCGCCGCCGCCGAGGTCGAGGCGTTCTGGGACGATGGGCGCCAGGTCGTGCGGACGCGAGCCGACCGGACGGGCGCCTTCACGTTCCATGGCGTCGATCCGCTGGCCGAGCTGCACCTGACCGCCTGGGACGGCTTCGCCAGCACGCCCGAGGTGACGGCCCGCGCCGAGGCCGCCGCTGCCCGGCCCATCGCCCTGACCATCAGCCCCAAGAATGCGACGCCGATCGGCGGGCGGGTCGTCGACGCCGACGGCAAGCCGATCGCCGGCGCGTCGGTCCGGATCCGCCGTCAGGTCCGGACCAAGGTCGGGCGCGCGATCATCGTCGAGCCGATCGCGGCCGAGGATGGCTCGGTCGTGCTGCGCACCGATGCCGAGGGGCGCTACCGCACGCGACGGCGATTCCCGGCCCGCGCCTCCTACCAGGTCGAGGCGTCCGCCCCGGGCCGGCTCGCGTCGCGTTCGCCGGCGATCGACGCCGCGGGACCGGTCGACAAGCCCCCCATCTTGGTCCTGCGCCGGGTGCGGACGGTCGAGGGCCGGGTGCTCGACCGCCGGGGCCAGCCCGTCGTCGGCGCCGTCGTCCGGCAGTCCGGGGATGGCCCGATGCCGACCGAGGCCCTCACCGCGGACGACGGCCGCTTCCGACTCTCCGGCGTCCTCGAAGGCCCGGCGCTGGTCTTCGCCGAGAAGCCGGGGTACCGGTTCGGCTTCCGTCCGATCGACGACGGGCCGCGACCGGTGGAGGTCGTGCTCGCCCGCGTCGATGAACCGCCCGCCGTGGCCTATCGGACCTTGCCGCCGGCCCTGCCGATTGAGGAGGAGAAGGCCCTGGCCCGCCGGTTGATCCTCGCGCCCGCGGAGAACATCCTCCGGAATGGCAAGGAGCTCGAGCGTTTCCGCTTCTTCCGGGACGCCGCCGACATCGACCCGCTCGCCATGCTCGAGCGGCTGGAGTCGTTGAAGCTCGCCAATGCCGATTATCTCAAGCTGCTGCGCGTGAATCTGGCCGGGTCCCTGGCGCGCGAGAACCTGGACGAGGCCACCGCCATGCTCGAGGCCAGCGATTCCGCGGACGTCCGCGCCGGGGGATATCTGGGTATCTGCGACGCCCGGCGCGACCTGCGCCCGGACCAGGCCAGGGAATTGCTCATCCAGGCGGATGTCAATGCGAAAGGCATGAAGTATCTGATGTTCCGCATCCCGATCGAGGCCCAGATCGCCGACCACTGGCTCGACCTGGGCGAGACCGATCGGGCCCGCGCCGCGCTCGATGATGCGCTGGCGCTCGCCCGGGGCTCGGCCAAGGGCAACAGGAATGTCGACTACAACCTCGGCCGGATCGCGGAAGTGCTGGCGCGGCTCGATCTGCCGGCCGCGCTGAAGCTGATCGACGACCTGGAGCGCGACGTCCGCAAGAATGAGAAGGTCGACCGGAGCCTGGTCTTCCAGCAATTCCTCGGCCACATCGCCTACAAGCTGGCGGACCGGTCGCCGGCCGACGCCGAGCGGGTTCTGGAGCGGATACCCGTCGAGCAGCGCGCGAATCGGTACGTCATCGCGGTCTGCTCGAGGATGGCCGCGAAGGACCTGCCGCGCGCCCGCCGGATCGCCGGATCGCGGTTCTCGAGCGATGCGCCGGGGTGCCGGCCGCATGCGTTCGGGCTGATGGCCCGCGCGATCGCCGACACCGACAGGCCCGCGGCGATCCGCCTGATCGACGAGGCCTTCTCCGCCCTCGACACGCTCGCCGACGACGGCTCCCAGGCCACGTACTCGGGCGTCGAGGTGGGGGCTGGCTTGCTGCCGGTCGTCGAGCAGGTCGAGCCCGACCGGCTGGCGGAGTTCCTCGGCCGCGCGCTGACGCTGCGGCCGGCCCGGGGCGGCCAGACCGACCGCGACGAGGATGACGTCGCGACCACCACGGCCGCGCTGGCGATGATGGTCGCGCGTTACGATCGCGCCCTGGCCGCCCGACTGCTCCAGCCCGAGCTGCACCATATCGGCAATCATCCCGGCCTCTACAATGTGGACTACACAACCTGGCGAGTCCTGTCGGCCCTGGCCCTGATCGATCCGAAGCGGGCCGTCGAGTGCGTCGAGGCCCTCCCCGACGACCTCGCGCCCGGCACCGACCCCGATGCTACCAAGAACCATGCGCGGACCTACGTCGCCAGGCTGCTGGCCTTCCACGACGCCGAGCGATGGCGCTTCATCTACGAGTATTTCCTCAATCTCTGGACCCCCGATCAACCGTATCTGTGAAGGTCTCCCGGTCCCCGCAATCGACGGATCGCCCGCATGAACCACTCTGTATGCCTCTGCATTCGAGGATGAGGAAACGATTGTCCCCGGAGGACGCCATGACGACATTGGCCGCCGAGCAGCATCAGACCGACGAGCCGGTCCCCTTCGTGGATCCCGGATGCTCCCGAACCGCGTTCCATTCCGGGCCGGGGGGTTCGGCTTCACGGTTGCCTGCGTTGCCCAATGCGAGAACCTGGTATCGATCGAGCGGACGGACATCCCGAACGGGGGTTGCTTCTCTGGGCGACCAGGCAGGGATACAATGAGAGCCCTCGACCCTGATGGAGGTATCTCGCCGTGACGCTCGTCCCCTTGACCACCCTGGCGCTCGCGATGGCCCTGGCCGGCGATGACGCGCCTGCCCGGTCGTCCCCGCCGGCAACGCCGGAATGGCGGTTCGTCCTGCCCGCGGCCGGCGACCCGTTCGAGCACGCGCCGTTCCGCGCGCTGGTGCTCAGCCGCGAGAAGCCCGAGGACCTGACGGAGAAGGCCGTCTATCGCGGCGATCCGTCGCGTCGTCGATACGCCCAGATTCGGTTCGGCAGCGCGGGCTCGATCCGGGTCACGGTTGTGCTCGACGAGGTCGCGCCGGGCGAGGTCGATCTCTATGTCGATGCCGACCGCAACCGTCGGATCGACGACCGCGACCGCGTCGCCCCGTCGGCATCGGCGCCCGCCGCCCGACGCGAGCGCGTCTGGCGGCTGCCGCTCGGCGTGGCGATGGTCGACAAGGACGAGACGCGGACGGTCCCCCGCGCCGTGGTGTTCCGCCTGGGCGCCAGCGGCCGGACGCTCGGCTACGCCGCGGCCGGCTACCTCGAGGGGGCGGTATCGCTCGGCGACAAGGGCGGGGATGCATCGGGTTCCCGTATCCGCCGCCTGGCCGCGCGGCGCTCCGACGGCGACGGCAATGGCCTGATGGCCGACGCCCAGGACCGCCTCTGGATCGACCTCAATGGCGACGGCCGCTTCGACCCGTCCGCCGAGCAGTTCCTCTTCGCCACGGTCCTCAACCTGGACCAGACGCGATATGTCGTCCGCTCGGACGAGCTGGGGAGCCGGCTGGCCGTCGAGCCGCTGATCGGCGTCGGCACGCTCCGGCTGGCCTGGAAGGGAGGTCCCGCCGCCTCGGCCGGCGGGGGATCCGTCGAGATGCACGCCACCGCCCTGGGCCGAGACGGCTCGGTCTACGGACTCTCCGGCACCGAGGCGGCGACCGTCCCGGTCGGCGAATACCGGCTGGGTACGGTCACCGTCGCCCTCGACGACCCCAAGGGGGGCCAGCGCTGGTCGTTCATCTTCTCGGATAACGGTGCCCGGGGTACACCCCACTGGTACAAGGTCGAGAAGGACGGCGCCGTCTCGATCGACCCCATCGGGACCCCGAGCTTCGAGATCAGCCTCAGCGACAACGCCGGGCAACCGGCCAAGCCCGCCTCGGACGTCAATCTGCAACCCTTGCTCTACAACGGCGACGGGCTGCTGATCAACGTCGGCTATCGCGGCACGCCGGCCTCGCCGGCGCTCCAGGAAGTCCTCGGTGCCCAGGTCGCCCTCCGGACGACCGACGGCCATGTTCTGGCCACCGCCCACTCGGGCTTCGCATGAGGCACCTTCTGCGCGGCCTCGGTCCGAGTGCCCCAGTCGCAATCCTCCGGAAGTGTCAGGATCACCCTCGAATTCGATTCCGGCCCGCTCGCCGGCATCCTCCGCGCGGAGAAGACGCTGGAAGTGGGCCGATGAACGTCCCGCCTGAGGGCCTCCCGTGCCCGGTCCTCGGGGCCTTTCGGGCGATTCGGTCCGAACGAACGCGATGCCGTTCGACGTCCTGTAGCCGACCCGCCACCGCGGGCATCGCGATAATCGCTCGATGAGCCCCCGGGAGCTATCGCAGTTGAGGAAGAATGCGTCGGGCCGATGGGTCCGCTCCAGTTCTTCGATCGGGACCCGGCCCGCATCCGCGTCCGCGATCCTCCGCCATTCCGCCGGGTCGGGGAAACAGTAGAGTCGTCCGTCCACGGAAAGCCGCCAACCCGGCGAGCCATCGAGCAGGAGTGGACCGGCCCAGGGGTAATGGTTATAGATCCGCGCCGCGCCGGGGAGTATCGTTCGGAGGGCGCGGACGCCCTCGATGGGGATCTCGCGATGGAAGATCGGCCGCGACCGCGACGGGTGCAGCGCCACGACCAAAATGGCGACGACGACCAATCCGATCATCGAGAGGCCCGCTCGAACTCGAGCCCTCGACGGTCCCCGGCCGCGAGCGGGGGCGAACATCTTGCGAGGCACGATCGGCTCCACGGCCGCGGCCCAGAACGGTACGAGGGCCACGGCCCAGAAGATGATGAACCGCTCCGCGAACAGCGCCAGGGGTGTCATCACGAGGAAGAGCGCACGGTCGGCGATCGGGAGGCGCTTCCAGAGCCAGATGATCGCGATCGTCGAGATGATCAGCACGTTCCAGAAGTCGGAGAACAAGTCGACGATGCTCGCGTCCCAGGGCGGGATCCACTCGGTGATGCCCAGCACATCTCGGCTGATGCGCGTGTTGACCCGAGCGATCTCGAACACGCCCACCCCCATCGGCGTCGCCAACTGGCAGAATGCCGCCAGCGCCACCAATCCCAGGCCGCTCGCGGTCCGGAGGCGCCCCAGGTTGGGCGCCGCCAGCGCGGCCAGGGCCAGGACGCCCAGCGAGACGGAAGGGTGGATATTCTGCCAGACGACCAACAGGCACGGAATCGCGATCAGCTTGGCCCCGTACGGGAGCGTTGAGCGTGCCAGGGCCAGCATCGCCGCGAAACCGAAGAGACCCCAGCACTGGAGTCGCGGCTCGGCGTTCGACGCGACGACGATGATGTTGAAAGCGATGATCATGGCAACCGCCGAACTGAATGCCGAGGCATCGTCCCGACGGCAGGTCACCGCGGCGAGGATCAGGGAACCGACCAGTGCCATGTGATGGATTGACCGCACCAGGGGCCAGCCGCCCAGGCGGTACTGCCAGGCAAGGAGCACCTGCCCGAGCCAGTAGATCGGCGGTACCGGCTCATCGGCATGCGTGTAGGTGAACCGATCCTGAAGCGGAAGGCGCCCCTCATCGAGCATGATTTGCCCGAGCTTCACGTGCCAGAAGATGTCCGTATCGCGGACCGTGTTGAACTCCACGACAAAGAGCATCGCGATTGCCAACCCGGATGCGACCAACAGGCGCGGCGACATGACATTTGGCTCCCGGAAGGTCCTGGGCGGTCGCCCCGGGACGATCTCGAGGAAGGCGGACGCCGGGCAACTGCCCTCATCCGGCGCCAGGCCGGAGGGTCGGCGGCCGCCGGCCGACCGCGATCGTTCGCCATTCCCGAGTTCTCCCACAACGGGAATGTAGGCCATTTCACCCATGCTGAGATCGGTTTCTTGCCGGGGGTCGCTCGCCGGAGCGAGGGACGGGACCGACGGCCGACGACGCGAGGAAGGGGATGACCCGGGATGGCCGGCCGGGAGCCGGTCTGGGATTTGCCGTCGCGCCTGCTTACAATAGTCTCGGTATCGGCATGACGGGAGAGGCCCGGGGAGAGCGATCCGTTGGCTTGGAGTCTTGGCGTGATCGATCGGTTGTCGATCCTCTGCTTCGCGGGGACGTACGGCCTGGCCCTGCTCGCCGAGCTGTCGCGGTTCGTGGTCCGCGGGGCGGTGCGCTGGTACCTGGCGGCGGCCCTGATGGCGCTGGGCTGGCTGGTCCAGACGGCGTTCCTGGCCAACCTGGCGATGAAGAGCCCGATGGGGCCGATCGCGACGCCGTTCGGCTCGATCATGCTGCTCTCGTGGATCGTGGCGCTGATCGGTCTATACTGGATGGTCCGATCGCCCCGGCCGATGGCCGTGGGGGTGTTCGTGCTGCCCCTGGTGCTGGGCCTGGTGGTCGGCGCGGGCTGGTTCGCGCCCCGGGAGTCGGACTGGCTCGACTGGGGGGGCACGATCGCCTTCTGGGGGACGGTGCACGGCATCTTCCTCCTGGGCGGCGGGGTGTTTACGTGCGTGGCGTTCTTCGCCGGGCTGATGTACCTGGCGCAGATGCGCCGGCTCAAGGCCAAGCGGCCATCCCGCACCGGGCTCGCGCTGCCGAGCCTCGAGCAATCCGAGCGGATCAACCGGGGTGCGATCTCGATCGCCTTCCCCCTGCTGACCTTCGGCCTGCTGATCGGCATGATCCTGAGCCTCGCGTCGCAGACCGAGTCTCCCGGGTCGGCGACGGCCCCGATCCACGTGCTCCGCTGGACCGACCCTAAGGTCCTCAGCGCGCTGATGATGTGGCTGGTCTTCGCCGTGTTGCTCCACGCGCGGTTCCGGCCGGCGATGCGGGGCCGGAGCATGATGGTCCTGACGATCGTGGCCTTCTCATTCCTGGTCTTCGCCTGGTTCGGCGTCGAGGTGCTGAGGCTGCGCACGGCCCACGGGACGGCGAAGACCGCCGGAAGGATGACGACGCCGTGAGACTGCTGGCCCTGGGAGTCGACCACCGATCCGCACCGGCCTCGATCCGCGAGGCGCTCGCCTTCGACGGCCCCCGTTGCGCCGACGGGCTGGACCTCCTGTCGCGCACGTTCCCCGGCAACGAGCTGGTGATCCTCTCGACGTGCAACCGGGTCGAGCTCTACCTCGCGGGCGTGGCGGAGGAGGTCCCGGAGGTCGAGGCCCTGTCGGAGGCCGTGGCCGGCTTCCACGGCATCGCGACGGAGACGATCGCCGGGCACCTGGTCAGCTACCACGACGAGGGGGTCGTCGGCCATCTGTTCCGCGTCGCGGCCAGCCTCGAGAGCCTCGTGCTGGGCGAGGGGCAGATCCTGGGCCAGGTCCGCGACGCCTACAAGGCGGCCGAGGCGAACAAGACCGTCGGCCCGATCTTCCACCGGGTGTTCCAGGAGGCGCTGCGGGTGGGCAAGGCCGTCCGCACCCAGACCGGGATGGATCAGGGCAAGCTGTCGGTCGCCAGCGTGGCGGTCGACGTGGCCCGCGAGGTCTTCGACTCCTTCGCCGACAAGACCGTACTGGTGATCGGCGCGGGGAAGATGGGCGAGACCACCTTGCAGCATCTCAAGGGCCTGAGACCCGGTACGATCCTGGTGACCAACCGCAGCCTCGACAAGGCCGAGTCGGCCGCGGCACGCTGGGGCGGCCGCGCCGTGCCGTTCGACCGGCTGGGCCAGTCGCTGATCGAGGCCGACCTGGTCATCAGCACGACCGCCGCCAGCGAGCCGGTGGTCACGCTCGAGCAATACCAGCGGGTCCAGCGCGCGCGTCGGAACCGATTGGCCCTGATCCTCGATATCGCCATCCCCCGGGACTTCGACCCGCGGATCGGCGACCTGGACCAGGTGATGCTCTACCACGTCGACGACCTGCGGGCGCAGGCGGAGCAGAACCGGCTCCAGCGTCAGAAGGGGGTCGACCCGGCGATGGCGATCATCGAGCGCGAGACGGCCGCATGCTACGCGATGCTCCGCCACCAGCACGACGCCGGCCACATCCTCCGCGAGCTGGGCAGCAGCTACGATTCGATCCGCCTCGGCGAGTTGAACCGGCTCTTCGCCGCGCGGCCGAATCTGACCGACGCCGACCGCGAAGCGATCGCGCACACGATGATGCGCTTCCAGAACCAGTTCCTCCACCACCCGCGGGCGGCGGTCCGATCGGCGGTGACCGAGCCGCACCACGACCACCCCCACCCGATCCTCGACGCCGTCCGCCACCTCTTCGGCCTCGGCGACCGGGCCCCGAACTCGCTCAAGAAGGTCTGAGCGCAATATTGAGATTTCTCGAAATTCCGCCCCCTGAAGGTTTGCGCTGGTTTGCACTCTGTTGCAACATCGGGCGGGGACGCCGTCACGGATCTTCCGGGCCGGAAGCGAGTTAGCGGCGCGCCTGTGGATCGGGCGGCCGGTTCGGCGCATCGATACCGATCCCGTCGTCGCGGCGTGCGGCCGGCGATGCCGCGACCGCCCCGATCGGTATCCTGATGGACCGCTTGTCACTGGCCTTGCCCCGCTTCGGAAATCGCCGCACACGAGCGCCTACTATTAAGATGGCGCCATTTTGAAATTTCCTTAACGCACCCAGCGCGGATTGTGGGCGTTTTCCGATTTAAGTCATTTCTGTAAAATGAGATAAGAAAATCGAAAAAATTATGGATTTGCGCGCCGCGAACCTCCGCGGGGACCCGAAATGAAGTGGCAAGGGCCGATCGTCGAGTCGACTTCTGGGAGGTTTGGTTTCCATCGGCTTGGGCCCAAGCCAATCCTCGACGGTGCGACGGCTTTAGCTCGACGTCCAGCTCGCGGATTCGCGTCTCGGCTTGGGCGCGTGCACCCGCTTGCGCGGCGTTGGTTCGGATAAGCGTCATGGTTCCAACGTCTCTTGATGGGGATTACTCTCTTCGGAAAGCGGCTACGCGTGTTGCCTCACCGGAGGATGTTGCCCAGTGGTGCCTGCTTATGGGATGCAGCTCCGGTCCTCTCTCTCCCCTCCAGGCTTGATCGTCCGCGGTGTCTCCGCCGAGCCCGCTCGCTCCTGGCATCGATGTCCATCAGAAGCGTGTCGACTCCTCGTTTTGAGGCGTGGGTAACATTCCGGTGAGGCAACGGTCCCGTTTCGGTCACAAGAACGATGAGTCAATGCGCAGGGGCCCGCCCGCCGTGGGCGCCGCCTTACGCATCCGCTCCAGCAATCGTACCAGCCGTCGCCGTACCGACTTCGTCGGCGACCCCTCCTGATTCTTGAGGATCCCGGCCGCGCGAGTGACTTATCTGCAGGCCTCCGGCACTGCCGGCCACAGCGCGGCCGTCGCCTCCAGCCCACGCTGCAGCCGGCCCAAGCCCGAGGCAGGCCCCTGCCGCGGCCGCCACATGGTCCAGGCTGGCGGCGATCCGGCTTAGCCGATCGTGCAGGTTCAGCCCGGAGGCCAATCGTCTTACGTCGGAGCATGGCTCCTTGCATAGGCCATACCATAGACCGATAATCTACAAATTCGCCGGTGCGACGTACACCCATCGAGTCTCCTGTCCGAGAACCAATGGGGATGCTCAGGGCGTTTGCTGAGGAGGAATCGGATGGAAACCGCTACGGCCGCGGACCTCGATGACATCATTAAGAGAGTCCAGAACACGCGAAAGGATTTGTTGGATCTCTCTGCGCGCAACCGGCTCATCAGCACGCCGCGTGATTCGTCATCCCGTGGAAGGAGACTTGAGATCATCGATGAGCGATCGGAGGAGGTTTTCCGGTTGCTTGTGCGCGAGCGCAAATCGATGTCCTTCCTCGCGGGCGCCGAGGATGTGGAAAACTCCGAAAGTGCCGATCCTACGGTTGCCTGCCTAGCTCAGCCGGATGACATCGTTGAGCAAAATGGCACGGTCGACCCTCGCTACACGGACCTGCGATTGCAGACGCGCCTGACGTCGGAGAGACTTCAAGCGCGTCTCCTCCAAATCTACTACGACGCGCAGACGTACGAGCAGGAGCAAGGCGTCAGCATCTTGTATCTGGCGATGGGATTCTTGACCTGGTATGAGTCCGCGTCTTCCGACAGAGTTCGTTATGCTCCGCTCCTGCTGATCCCGGTGGACCTCGAGCGGCCGTCAGCCACAAGCCGATTCCACCTACGCTACCGCGAAGAGGACGTGACGACTAACCTTTCCCTTCAGGCGAAGCTCAAGGGGGAATTCGGCATCACCCTGCCCGATGTCCCTGAGATGGAAGAGATCTCGCCGGCGGCGTATTTCGACGTAGTGGCCTCGGCCATCGCCGACCAGCCACGCTGGCAAGTGCTCCGAAACGACATGGTTGTCTGGTTCTTCTCTTTCGCCAAATATCTGATGTATCGCGATCTTGATCCAAGTTCATGGCCATCCCATGCCTCTTTGAAGAGCAATTCGACCCTAAACAGCTTACTCGGAGAGGGATTCGCCCCGGAGCCTCCTCTGTGCGATGAGTCCGAAAAGATCGACACAATAATCCCGGCGGCGAAGCTGGTGCATGTAACCGACGCCGACAGCTCTCAGGCGGTCGTCATCGAGGAAGTCCGTCGCGGACGTCATCTCGTCGTTCAGGGCCCACCCGGCACGGGCAAATCGCAGACAATCACCAATCTGATCGCCACGGCCGTCAAGGAGGGCAAGAAGGTCCTCTTCGTTGCCGAGAAGATGGCGGCGCTGAATGTCGTCCATAGCCGACTGGAACGGCTCGGGCTCGGCTCGATCTGCTTGGAGCTGCACAGCAACAAGGCCAACAAAAAGGCAGTGCTGGAGGAGCTCGCGAGGACGCTCGCCCTCGGCCGGCCGAAGGCTCTCGGATCAGCAGAGAGCGTCGAAGCCTTGCAGGCTGCCACCGAACGGCTGAATCGTCATGCCAAGGTGATGAATACGCCGATGGCACCCTCGGGTTTGACTCCTTACCAGCTCATCGGACGATTGGCCGCACTTTATGCTCGGGGCGTCGAGGCGACGAGTCTAGGACTTGTCGGCCTGGAATCGTGGACCAGCAGTCAGTTCCGCGACCGCTGCCGCGATGTTGAAGACCTCCAGGCGCATCTCAATTCAATCGGTAACCCCGGCGATCATCCGTGGCGTGGTGTCAATCGGACCGAGCCGATTTTGCATGAGGAACTCCGAGAATTCCTCGCCGGACTTGCGGACGCCGTTGGCTCGCTCGAATCAATTGCCGAAGCGGGAGCTAACCTGACGGCTTCCCTGGTATCGGTGCTTCGCGACGAGTTCCACTTGAAGGATGTAAATCAGCTAGCCCACTTCGCGATGCGCCTAGTCAACGTGCCCCCGATGGATCGGAGGCGGATAATAGATCAATCCTGGGGCGATCGGGCACTCGATATCGCCGGGTTGGTGGAACGCGGGCGAGCTCTGGCAGACGCCCACTACCGCGAACAATTCCTCGGCCTCGTGGAATCGCGAGACAAACTCGCCAGAATCGGGCCCCCAGGCGATCACCCGTGCCGGGGAATTAGGCGGATCGAGCCTATTCCTTACGGCGACACGGATGGATCGTTGACCCATATCTCGGAGTCGATCGAGTCTCTCCGAGAGATTATCTCACTTTCCAGCCGATTGGAAGAGTCTCTGGCTCTCGAGACTCGACCCGATGCCAGCCTCCGGGAAATCCAGCAGCTCGCTCAACTCGCCGTCCGCATTGTCAAAGCACCTCGTATGGATCGCAGGCAGATTGACCATCCGATCTGGGAGACGCGGCAAGGCGAAATCGCCGAACTCGTCAAGCAAGGCGCGGCCCTCCGTGCCAATCGGATCGAGGTGGAGAGCAAAGTCTCGCATCTGGCTTGGGACACCGATCTTGCTGCCACACGTCGACATGTAGCGGGTTACGGAGGATCCTTACTTCGGTGGTTCAATCGCAGTTATCGCGAGGCCGTCGCGACGTTTAAGGGGATTCTCAAAGGGGAGCCACCTCGGGAATTGAGCGAACGCCTCAACATTTTGGATGCCGTGATCTCGATACAGGTCACGTCGCGGTCTTTGGATGAGGAATCTTCTCTCGGCCAAGCTGGGCGTGATGCCTTCGGGACCGAATGGCGGGGATCCAAATCCGACTGGGATGTTCTGTCGGAGATCGTGGCTTGGGAGGTTGCCAGCCGCCAAGCTCGATTGGCGCACGAGCACAGGAAAGTCCTGGCAAAGTTGGACCGGCCTGAGCTCGGTCAGCCAGCCCTAAGTGCTCTATCCGCACGCCTCCGGCCATCATTCGACCGTCTGAAATCTCTCCTCGAAACTCTCGACCTCGACTGCAATCAGGCATTCGGTCTCGACTCGATCCTATCAGTCCCGGTCCATGATCTAATCATCCGGATGACGAAATGGCGAGAAAAGCCTGAGATCCTGGCCGACTGGATTGGCTATCAGGCATGCCGACGCTTCCTCGAACGGGTCGAGATGACCACTACGGTCTTGGCGATTCACGAGGGTCGCATTACGGTCGAGGCGGCTTCGAATGATCTCCAAACCAAGTTCCACCAAGACCTGGCGCGCGAACTCGCCCGTCCGCACAGCGAGCGGCCTCGGAGTGAGGTCCCAGGTGCGGCAACATCGGCGACCAAGGGAACGAATTTCGACGTGCTGGGATCTGACGCCTTCGGGTCGGAATGGAAGGGCATCCTGTCCGATTGGACTGCCCTCGAGGCCATCGTAAAGTGGGATCGCGACTGCCGCGAAGCCAAACTGCCTTGGAATCATCGCCAACACATCTCGCGACTGGACTCCAGCGATCAACTTCTTCCTCCCCTCCGGTTGCTCTCCGCTCATCTCAAGTCGGTACCAAGCCAATTGCAGGCTCTTTTCAAGTCGCTGGAATTTGACATCGCCGGGATCTTCGGCCAAGACTCTCCTCTGAGGATCTCGATCCGCGACCTGCTGAACTGCCTCCGACGTTGGCAAGGTGATCCTGAAGGTTTATCCAAGTGGATTGCGTATCAGCTGCGTCGAAAGCGGCTAAGTGGTGCGGGGCTTGCTCCGCTCGTAGCAGCGTTACACGAAGGTCTTATCCGCGCGGATGCAGCCGGCGATCAGCTTCGTGTATCCTTCTACCAGGCGGTAATTCGCGATGCTTTCCGACGACATGAGGGGCTCTCGGAATTCGATGGTCAGTCTTACGAACGGTGGATCGAAGAATTTCGCGCCTTGGATCAGGGGCGAATCGAGATGGCCCGCGGCGAGGTGGCGACCACCCATTATGACTCGATTCCCCGGACTGCGGGAGGCGAGATGGGCGTGGTGCGCCGAGAGATCGAAAAAAAGAGGAGGCACAAGCCGATCAGGCAGCTCATTAAGGATGCCGGGACGGCTATCCTCGCCATCAAACCCGTCTTCATGATGAGCCCGATCTCCGTGGCTCAGTATTTAGAACCGGGGAGCGTTACATTCGACCTGCTGCTCATCGATGAAGCCAGCCAGGTGAGCCCGGTGGATGCGCTGGGCGCGATGGCCCGCGCGAAGCAGGTTGTCGTCGTCGGGGACGATAAGCAACTCCCTCCAACGCGATTTTTCAGCAAGATGCTGGACGACAGCGATTCAGCGGGGGATTCGGAGGGCGAGCTGAACGCCGGAGACCTTGAGAGCATCCTGGGCCTGTGCGTCGCACAAGGGATGTCGCAGCGGATGTTGCGTTGGCACTACCGTAGTCGTCACCATTCGCTGATCGCCGTTTCGAACCGCGAGTTCTATGAGAACCACCTCTATGTCGTG
>JBKQHM010000164.1:0-24011 GCA_052148775.1 Isosphaeraceae bacterium
CGCCTGGATCTCCGCGCCCATGTTGGAATTCAACCACATCCCGGCCAGGTACTGGAGCCGCAGGTTGCGGTCGGTGTTGATCTGGGCGTCTCGTGACCACTCCTGGAGCAAGGATGCCTGCCCCAGGTACGTGGAGAGCAGGTCGATCCCCTCCTCCCTCGCCATGACCTCACCCGTCTTGGACTGCTTGATTCCCCCGAAGCCTGCCTCGTGCAGCGACTGCTTCACGAGCGCATGGTCCGGACGGTCCACTCGATCCTGAAGCTCGTCGACGTCGATGACCGTCGGTTCGACCTGTCCGAACAGGATGCCGTCGTAGCCTCGGCCCTCGCGCTCGTTGCTCCAGAGGATCCCATTGGGAAAGACCTGGAAGAAGGTGGCGATCACGCTCTTGCTCGTGTCCAGGTTGCTCTCGTAGAGGGGAATCCATAAGCTCACGATCCCGCCAGGATTCAGGTGATCGCGGCACATCTTGTAGTATTCCACCGTATTGAGCGCCGCGCATCCCTTGACCCAAGGGTCGATCGGGTCGGAAGTGATGATGTCGAACTTTTCCCGGGTTGTGCGGAGGAAATGCCGACCGTCGTCGTAGACCACTTCGACCTGCTTGCCATTCACCGTGTGGGGATTCTCACGGGCGATGTTGTCGACCACGTGGTAATTCTCCTTTCCGAACATCGGCGTGACCACGGTCGGCACCAGCGGTTCGATGTCGCAGATGACGATTCGCTTGACGTCGGGGTGCAAGAGGAACGAGCCGGCGGTGACGCCCGCGCCGCAGGCCACGACCAGTACCGTCTCCGGCTTCTTGTGCACCAGCGCCGGGATATGTCCCAGCATGCGCTGCAACCGCATGTCGGGCATCATGGTGGATGCCTGGACCTTGCCGGCGCCGTGGAAGCTCAGCACGCCCTCCCTCGTCAAGGTGACGGCGACCGAGACGTTCGTCCCCTCTCCAACATAGGTGCAGAAGATGTCCGGGTTCTCGGGCCCCTCGGGGATGTCCTTGACGATCCCGGGGGCCGTCCGTGACAGCCAGCTTGCCGTCTGACGTCCGAAAGCTACGGTCACCCATGGGATTGGCGTCACGCTCCAGGCCAGCCAGCCGGCGACCCCTATCGCGACTGTCAGCCCCGCAGCGCCGCCCAGACGCACCGTTCCGGATGCGGGCCGGAGGAGGGGTAGCAAGGCAACCATCGCGGAAGCCGCGGCCAGGCCGATCAGCACGCGCTCGGCCCCGGCCGTGCCGATGGCGGGGACCAGCAGCAGGCTAAACGCCAGGGCTCCGGCGATGGCGCCGATCGTGTTAGCCGCATAGATCCCCCCGACCAACCGCCCGGGGTCCTGCCCCGGCGTGGCGACCGCCGCCAGGGCCAGCGGAAAGCTCGCTCCCCACAGGCACGCCGGTGGCAGGACCGCCCAGAGGCAGCGCACCAGGTCGAGCTGGAAGGTGTACCAGGGGCTCGTCGACAGCCCGGGATGGATCGGCCAATACGGGAGCGAACACGAGATGATGAGGGCCGTCCAGGCGATGGCCGCGGTCAACAGCCACTGGCAGGCTCCCAGGGCCAGTCTCGCCGAAGAGGCCCGACGTGCCAGGTAGGCTCCGAAGCTGCTGCCGATCCCCAGGCCGATCAAGAACACTCCCAGGATCAACGAGAAAGTGTACACGGTGCCCCCGAGCACCAGCGAGAGCAGTCGAGTCCAGACCACCTCGGCGCCCAGCGCCGACATTCCGGAGAGTGCGATGGCCAGATAGACGGCCCACGCGTCGGGCGATCGCTCCGCGTTCTGCCGGGTCGAGAGATTGGCCGCCAGCTCGTAACGGACCGGGGAGGCCGACAAGGCCATGGCGATCAAGGCGACCGTCGCGTTGAGGGCGACCGCGAGATAGGTGGCCGTGGCCATGTCGTAAACCCGCAGCAGGTAGAAGCCTGCCAGCAGGCAGCCCGACACGGCCCCGGCGATGTTGCTGCCGTAGAAGAACCCCAGCCACGACACGCCCTTGGCGTCGGTCTCGACCCAGCGCGCGATCGCCGGCAGCGTTGCGCCCATCAGCACCGTGGGCGGCAGCAGGCAAACCCCGGCCACCGCCCCGCGTAACAGGACACCCGCCCAGCCGTGGCCCGCGTAATGCGTGTACACTTCTTCGACATGCGGCATGACGAAAAGCACCGCGAGCCCGATGGCACCGATGCCCAGCTCGAGCAGCGCATACACCCGCAACGGGTGTCGCCGGTCCGAGACGAGGCGAGGCAGCAGCAGGCTACCCAGACACATCCCGCCCATGAACGTGCCCAGCAACACTCCGAGCGAAACGGCCGTCGATCCGATCACCAGTTGCAGGAGCTGAAGCCACACGACCTCGTAAATCAGCGCCGCACATCCGCTGCCGACGAATAGCACGAGCAGCAAGGGCAGAAACCGCCGCGGCGCGGCCGGGCCGGTCGGTGGGGTCATGTCGAGTAGGGTCATCGCGCGGTTGTCTCTCGAAAAAAAGACTGAGAAAACGACAAAGGTGCAAAGTGAGGGGAGACACACCGCGTCTGCGAATATGTCGTGTCGCTCATCTGGGAGGCCAAGTCGATCACTCCCGCACTTCCGCGGGCACTTGACATTTCCTAATGATTCGCAAGAAGACTTGGGGGCAGCCTCGACCGCGAAGGCCCAATTCCTGGAACCCAGTGTACCAGAAGCCCCCGTAGGATTCGCCCTGACGACCGATCTTGCGATTCCCGGCGAGCCGTCTACAATTTCAAAAGATTCTGAAAATTCGACCCAAACCTCGGGACCGAGGGTAGGAGCGATCCCGGCCGGCGTGTCGGCCGGAAACCGCTCCGCAACACGGAGGCACGGGATCATGAACTCTCCGATCCGCGTCGGAGCGGTGAGTTACCTCAACGCAAAGCCTTTGTATTATGAGCTTTGTGAATATGCACCCGAAGTCTGCCTGACAATGGATGTACCAAGCCGCCTGGCCGAGCAGTTGGCCCAGGGTACGCTCGATGTGGCGCTCATCCCATCCGTGGAATACTTGCGAGGCGTAGAAAGGGGCTATGAGATCATCCCGGGTTTCGCCATCGCCGCGCATGGACCCGTCCGGAGCGTGAAGCTGTTCAGCCATCTTCCGTGGGAACGGATCGAGCGGCTGGCGCTCGACGCCGGGTCGCGGACCAGCCAGGCGCTGGCCCAGGTTTGGCTCGATGCTCGGCACGGCGTCCGGCCCAAGGTGGTTGAGGAGCTTCCGCTGGGCGTCTCGGTGCTGGAGAGCACCGCCGACGCCGTGCTCCTGATCGGCGACCGTGCCATGAAGGTGCCCCACGAGCCGTTCCATGATGTGGTGGATCTCGCCGAAGCCTGGAAGGCGATGACCGGGTTGCCGTTCGTCTTCGCCCTCTGGGTGGCGCGGGGCGGGGTGGACCTCGGCGACCTGCCCGAAGCCCTCGCCCGGAGCCGGGCCGCGGGCCTGGCCCATGCCGCTGACCTGGCTGGGATCCATGGTCCCCGGCTAGGACTCGATTTCACGACGTGCTACGATTATTTGACACGAGTCTTGTCCTATGACCTCGGAGAGTCCGAGATCGCCGGGCTGAGGCGCTTCGCCGGTTTGGTAGCGCGCCTCGGACTGGCCCCGGAAGGAGTGAGCCTTGTCTTCCACAGCCGCCGCGATCTTGCGACGCGTCGTTGACGGCCATCGCCTGGGTTTCGACAGCGCGGTCGAGCTGTTTCGTTCGGCCTCGCTCCTGGAAATCGGCCGGGCCGCTGATGCCGTGTGCCGTCGGCTCCATCCCGAGCCCTATCGCACCTACAATATCGACCGGAACATCAACTACACCAACGTCTGCGCGGCCGTCTGCGACTTCTGCGCCTTCTACCGCAAGGTCGACGATACCGAGGCCTACGTTCTCGACCGCGACGTCTTGCTGGAGAAGATCCGAGAGACGGTCGCGCTCGGAGGCGACCAGATCCTGATGCAGGGCGGACTCCATCCTCACCTGAAGCTGGAGTGGTACGAAGAGCTACTCCGCGACATCAAGGGCCATTTCCCCCAGGTCAACATCCATGGCTTCAGTCCGCCGGAGATCTACCACTTCACCAAGGTGTCGAAGCTACCCCTGAGGGTTGTCCTCGAACGACTCAAGGCGGCGGGGCTCGGCAGCCTGCCGGGCGGAGGCGCCGAGATACTGGTCGATCGCGTCCGCAAGGCGATGACACGCGGCAAGGTCATGACCGACGACTGGCTGGACGTCAACCGGGTCTGGCACGAGCTCGGAGGCCGGTCGACCGCCACGATGATGTTCGGCCATATCGAGACGATCGAGGAGCGCGTCGAGCATTTCGAGCGCATTCGGCGTCTCCAGGACGGGACCGGCGGGTTCACCGCGTTCATCTCCTGGACTTTCCAGCCCGAGCATACCGACATGGCCGATGTTCCCCCGTCCGGCGCCTTCGAGTATCTCAAGACTCAGGCGATTTCCCGACTCTATCTGGACAATGTGCCCAATATCCAGTCATCCTGGGTCACCCAGGGGCCGAAGATCGGCCAGGTCGCCCTCCACTTCGGTGCGAACGACATGGGGAGCCTCATGATCGAGGAGAATGTCGTTTCGTCCGCCGGGACGGTCTATCACCTCTCGCTGGAGGAGATCCGGCGGGCGATCCGCGAATGCGGTTACATCCCGCGCCAACGTAACGTATTTTATCAATATATCGACGCCGAGCCCGCGTACGAAACTTCGCGCATCGAGGCGATCGCTGTCTGACGAATTCGTAGGAGGGGGGCAGGCTGACTCGCCTGTCACGCGCGTGATCCAGGTTGAAGGTGTGTGCAAGTCCTTCCTCGACTATCAGCGCGGCTGGATCAGCGCGGTCACGGATATCTCCTTCGAGTGCCGTCCCGGGGCGATCTTCGGCCTACTCGGGCCCAACGGCGCGGGGAAGACCACGACGCTCCGGATCCTCAGCACGGTCCTGAGGCCGTCAAGCGGCCGCGCGATCGTGGCTGGCCACGACGTGCTGTCGGATCCCCAGGGCGTTCGGGAGAGCATCGGGTACATGTCCGCCAGCACGGGGATCTACGACCGGATGACCGCCTGGGAGCTGGTCGAGTACTTCGGCCGTCTCTACGGGCTCTCGCGCGACCGGCTCGCCGAGCGGATGGAAGTCATCTTCGACTGGCTCAAGATGAACGATTTCCGCGACGTGCTCGGCTCGAAGATGTCCACTGGGATGAAGCAGAAGGTCTCGATTGCCCGGACGATCGTCCACGATCCTCCCGTCTTGATCTTCGACGAGCCCACTTCCGGCCTGGACGTCCTGGTGGCGCGGGTCGTCCTCCAGAAGATCCTGGAGCTTCGCGACCTGGGCAAGACGATCATCTTCTCGACTCATGCCATGCACGAGGTCGAGAAGCTCTGCTCCCGGGTGGCGATCATTCACAAGGGCCGGCTTCAGGTCGAGGGTGCCCCCGACGAACTGCTGCAACGGTTTGACCAGCCAGACCTTGAGGAGCTATTCTTCTATCTGGTCGAGCGAGCCGAGTCCGACCGTACCGAAGCGTCCCGCGGGGCCGGAGCCCCGGGCGTACCCTTCGGAGATTCGCACCTCACGGACGGTCTCCCTTACTAAGCGGGTGGCGAGAATCTTGATGCGATGGTCGAACGTAGCCTTGATCTTCCGCCGCGAGGTGCGGGACCAGGTCCGGGATCGCCGCACGCTGTTCATGATCTTCGTGCTGCCGATCCTGCTCTACCCCCTCCTGGGAATCGGTGTCCTCAAGTTCGCCGCGAGCCTTGAGGAGAAGCCGAGGACCGTCGTCCTGGTCGGGGCGGAGAACCTACCGAAAGCCCCCCGATTGCTGAATGCCGAGGGCAATGGATTCAACCCCGACCTGTTCGACTCGCCCGCGGAGGCAAATCGGCTGGTCGTCCAGCAGGAGCTGAGCTCGAGCCCCTGGAGCGACCCGGCCTGGCGAGAGAGGGAGATCCGCCAGGGGACGGCCTCCGCCGTGATGGTGATCCCTCCCGACATGAAGTCGCAGCTCCAGCAAGAGCACGACGTCAACATCCCGATCAAGTACAAGAGCGTCGATGAGCCAAGCCAGATCACTTACTTCCGTCTCAAGGAACTGCTGGAACGCTGGAAGACCTCCATCGTGGCCGATCGGCTCCACCGCGATCGGAAGACCGAGAGCTACACCGAGCCGATCCGCGTCAAGGCCGAGGATGTGGCAACCGCACGCGAGGTGGGCGGGAGCGTCTGGGCGCGCCTGTTCCCGTTCCTGCTGGTGATGATGTCCCTGACCGGTGCGTTCTATCCGGCCGTCGACCTCTGCGCCGGCGAGAAGGAGCGGGGGACGATGGAGACCCTGCTGATCAGCCCGGCGAGCCGGACCGAGATCGTGATGGGCAAGTTCCTCACCGTGATGCTGGCCAGCGTCATGACCGCGATGCTGAACCTGGTGAGCATGGGGTTGACCGGGATGCAGATGGCCAGCCGGTTGGGATCGGCCTCCGCGGGCATGGCCCGGTCCGGGCGAGAGATGTCCCATGTGCTCTCGCCGCCGACGCTCCAGGCCGGCTTCTGGATGATCTTGCTGCTGATCCCCCTGGCGGCTTTCTTCAGCGCGGTCTGCGTCGCACTGGCGGTGCTGGCCCGGAGCATGAAGGAAGGGCAGTACTACATGACCCCGCTCTACATGGTCGTCCTCCCGTTGGTCTTCCTGACCCTCGCGCCGGGCGTCGAGCTGGACTTATTCTATAGCCTGGTGCCGATCACAGGCGTCGCCCTGCTCCTGAGGGCCTTGATCCTCGGCAGCTACGACGTCGCGTTCCGTTTCTTCCTCCCGGTGATGGTCCCGACGCTGGTCTATGCGGCGGTCGCACTTCGCTGGGCGATCGACCAGTTTCAGCGCGAGGACGTCCTGTTCCGCGAGGCCGAGCGATTCAGCATCGCCTCCTGGCTTCGGCACCTCTTTCGCGATCGGGAACCCACGCCGACCGGCGGCGAGGCCACTTTATGCTTCGCCCTGATCCTGTCTTCTTCGTGGTTCCTGATGCAATACCTGGCGTTTCGTGGAGACCCGGTGACCCTCGCCACCGTGGCTGCCGGGCAGTCATTCATCCTGATCCCGCCGCTCTTCATGGCGATCTTGCTGACCTCCAAGCCAATGCGGACGCTCCGGATCGCCTGGCCCGGGGCACGCTATCTCCTGCTGGGCCTGGTCCTTCCGATCGCCCTGAATCCGATGGTCAACGAGTTGCAGCCGATCGTCGAGCGGCTCTTTCCGATCTCTTCCACGATCAAGGAGGTACTCGGCCAGTTGATGGGTCAAGCGCCGAGCCTGAAGGTCGCCATCGTTGTCTTCGCGCTGATCCCTGCGATTTGCGAGGAATTCGCGTTCCGCGGCTTCATTCTCTCGGGGCTGGAACACCAGCATCGGACGCGCTCGGCGATCCTCCTCTCCGCGCTGATGTTCGGTTTCCTCCACGTCCTGCTCAGCCTGTTTCAGCAGTTGTTCAACGCGACGCTGCTGGGGATCATCCTGGGATTGCTGGCCGTGAGGAGCCGGAGCATCCTCCCGGGCATCCTCTTCCATTTTCTGAATAACGGGATCGCCGTCGCGCGGGGGTATCTGATCCAAAGTCCAACCGGGGGCTCAGTGGCCTCATGGATCTATCGCAACCCCGCGGACGGGCTCTATCATGTCGGCTGGATCGCGGTGAGTGCGATCCTGTCCGGCTGCTTGCTCTTCTTTCTGTGGAAGTGGAAGCCGGAACCATTGGAGGTCAAGTCGAAACCCGTCGAGAGCGAATTCTGACGACGCGGGCGCGATCCTTCTCCACCCCGCCGCTCGACCGATGGTTCCGGGAGACGCTCGATGAGACGCGACACGCTGACCATCCAGGCGCGATACGTCTTCCCGGTGGAAGGTGAGCCGATCGAGCGCGGATGCGTGACGATCGAGGGCCCGCGGATCGGCTGGATGGGATCGGCGACCGAGCGTACGGCCGACCTCGACCTCGGCAATGTGGCAATCACACCGGGATTCGTCAACACGCATACCCATCTCGAACTGGCACCCCTGGAGGGCGATCGTGGCCCGCAGTCGAAGGTCGACGAATTATCCTGGCTCAAGCGGGTCATCGAGCAGCGGCGTGGTACGAGTGAGGCGTCCATCTCCGCCAGGGCGGCCGAGAACGTGCTGGCTTCGATCCGGGCGGGGACGACGTTCCTCGCCGATACCACAACGGCCGGACTGAGCTGGGGGCCGGTCGCAGCGGCTCCGTTGCGTGCCGTGGTCTTCGCCGAGGTGATCGGCCTGAAGCGCGATCGGGGCCTGATGACCGACGCCGCCGCCTGGAAGTGGCTGGGCACGGTCCGCCCCGAGGCCCAGGTCGCCGCCTGCGCCCGGGTTGGCCTTAGTCCGCATGCGCCCTACAGCACCTCGGGTTGGCTCTACCACAAGGCGGTGGCTAGCCGCTTGCCTCTCTCCACACACCTGGCCGAGATGCCCGAAGAACTGCGATTACTCGAGTGCCGGGACGGCCCGATGAAGACTTTCCTGGAAGAGATCGATGCCTGGGATGACGAATGGGAGCCGATCGGACCCCGGCCGGCCGACTACGTCCGTCGTGGCGAGTTGCGCAACGCGGACTGGCTGATCGCCCACGGGAACTACCTCGAATCCGAGGATTTCTGGCAACTCCGCCCCGAGGCCGCTCCCGACGGCCATCGGGTCGCCATCGCCTTCTGCCCGCGCACCCATGCCCGGTTCGGCCATGCCCCCCATCCCTACCGGGCGATGCTGGAGAGGGGCGTGATCGTGTGCCTGGGGACAGATAGCCAGGCGTCTTGCGAAAGCCTGAGCATCCTCGACGAGATGCGATTCCTCCACCAATGCGACGAGTCGCTCTCGGGGTCCCTGCTCCTGACCATGTCCACGCTCTTCGGCGCGTGGGCCCTGCGTGCGGACACGACGACCGGCAGCCTCAAGCCGGGCAAGTCGGCCGACATGGCGATCGTCGCCCTGCCCGATCGCCAGGAGGACGACCCTTTCGATCTGCTGCTGGATTCCGATCTCCCCGTGGTCGGCACCGTGTTCGAAGGGGACCTCGTGGCCGGAACCTGGTCGGGGACCTAATCCGGTTGCCTAACTTGCCGAGGAGAAGAATCCCTGAGAGCGATTCAGGCTTGGATTGCAGGCGGCTCGTATCGATTCGATGCGGTCATTCTGCGGTAATCCAATCGCTAACCGCCTGAGATCTCCCCGACAGGCTCCAACTTAGGGACGGCTGTCGAAGGGATGGGCGAGGCGGTGGGCCCTGCTACCGGAGGGTCGATCTCGGTCCTGGGCGTGCCGTCGACTTCTTCTCGTAGCCACAAGTAGAGGAACGCTCCGGCGGTCCAGACATAGCTGAAAACCCATCCGCGGTTCAGAAGGAGCACCAGACCGAGCCAGAACCCGTGCGTCGCCGCCCCGAGCCTGTCGGCGGCGGGTTCACCGGGACGGAATAAGGCCTCGGGCAATGCGCGACCGCCCGAGATCGAAAGGCTCCAATGGGTCAAGCGAATCAAGCCTTCGATCAGCAGATCCACCACGATGAGCCCCACGAGACCGCCCAGCCACGCCATGGCCACTCCGACGACATAAAGCCCGAAGCGCTGGTTGAGGTAACCGAAGGTCCGGCTGAGTGCGTCGAGTGCATCGTCGGCACCGGCGGCCAGCGCGGCGTGCATCAAGGGCCAGCCCGCGACCAACCCGGCGGCCAGCAGCGTCATGATCAACCCAGCGGCCAGGGGGATGATCAGTCCGGCACCGACAATCGCCGAACCATACGGGATCCGGTAGAGCAGGCCGAACACCACGCCCACAAGCGAGCTGAAAGCGATGGCAAAGAGCGGACAGAGTGGGGCCAAGATCAGGGCCGGTGCGGAACCCAGGGCGAACCGGAATCCTTCGCCGATCCCGGGCTGCCGCATCCGGGCTTCCTGGATCACGGCGAGCCGGGCGATGGCGCCGCCGCACACCCCCCAGACGGCGACCAACCAGACCAGACCCAGGAAGGCGTGCAACGTCGCGGCCCAGTCGCTGGCGGGATCGAACAACACCGATAATGGGTCCGTCAGCACCCGGAGAGGCTCGGAGAGGCGGAATGATCGTCCAGATATCGAGTCACCGATCCCGTTCCATCCTTCCACCGGCCGGGACGATAGGGACAGGTCGACCGCCACGCCGGGCGATCCCGGAAACATCATATCGAGAGTCGACCATCCCATTTGCAGGAGGATGAGACCGAACGCCGCGATCGTCAACTTCCGCAGATCGAAGGACATGCGGATCGCCGCGATGAGTCGCAGTGCACCCGAGCGCCCATGCGAAGAAATCCGTCTCGCACTCGTCGCTTCCTCGACCACCCGTTCCTCCTCGGTCTATCTCATCGAGGGTTCTCGATCCCTCATGACCTCACTACGTCCACGATCAACGCCCGATGACCCGCTCAGGGGACCGTGCAGGTCAGGATCACGGCCTCGCCGTTCGGAATGATCTCGCACGGTCCGACGGCCGCAGGCAGGAGCAAGGTCTCGCCTAGGCCGAGCCGAACGGACCATTCCCCCTGGTCGAGCTGCGCGCTCCCCTCGAGTCCCATGAGGACGGTGAAACGATCGTGAGTTCCAACGGTCGCGGGCCCGAGGATCTTCAGCCGATCGAGGACGAAATACTTCGATCGGGCCAGATGTTCGCGGGTCCCGACTCCCTCGATCGCCTCCACAACCGGGCTAACCGGGGCGACCGGCCCCCGATCGAATTCGATCGACTCCATCGCCTCTCGGATGTGGAGCTCTCGCGGCTTACCATCCGAACCGACGCGGTTCCAGTCGTAGACGCGAAACGTGGCGTCCGACATCTGCTGGATCTCCGCCAGGAGCACTCCCGCACCGATCGCGTGAACGGTCCCGGCCTCGATGAGAATGGAATCGCCGGGCCTGGCCTCGAAGCGATTCAACAGCGGCTCGACACGGCCCGATCGGATCCCCTCGCTCAACTCGTCGGGCCCCACGCCCGCCTTCAAGCCGGCGTAGATCAAGCTCCCGGGCTCGGCGGCAACGATGACCCACGCCTCGGTCTTTCCGTTATCATTCGCGAGCCGACGGCCTTTCTCGTCGTCGGGATGAACCTGGACCGAAAGATCCTGGTTCGCGTCGATGAACTTCACCAGGAGCGGGAATTGTTCGCAGTGATCGATCGCCGGGCCAAGCAGTTCTGGACCATGGGTCCGCAAGAGCTCGCGGAGTGTCGTGCCGGCCAGCGGTCCGTCCTTCACCACGCTGACCTTATCGTGATAATCGGACAATTCCCAGCTTTCGGCGTAGTCCGATTCGGCGCCTACGGCCTTGTGAAGGACCGTCCCCAGCCGCCGCCCACCCCAGAGGAGGTGTCGCAAGATCGGTTCGAATCGCAAGGGATAAAGCGGTAAATTGGGCATTTTGCGCTGGCCTGGCCGTCTGCCTGTCTCGAAGAATCCGGCATCGAGGGCGCCTCGATGACCCTTTTGTAACGACCATAAACGGCGGCTGTCCACAGGAGAACGGCGGAAAGTCCTGGTATCGCAGGACAGCCGGCGATGGCAAGCACTGGTCATCGTGGAGAAGTCTGTGGTAAGGTCGACTTGTAGGAACGCCCCTGCACGATCGGCCGTCCCGGTGAGGCCGTCATGTGGTGCCGCTTGAAAGGGTTCCGGCCTCGGGACTGGCCGCTGCAACCCGCGTCTCCTCCCCGACCCGCCGTTCTCGGCGATTTCCATCCCGGCCCCGTTCGGATGGCACACGTCCATGTCTACCGATCAAGATCTCTTCGCCGAAGAGCAGTCGATGGTCACCATGAGTTTCGGTGACCACATCGAGGAACTCCGTGTCCGGCTGATCCTGGCGATCCTGGGATTACTCGTTGGCGTCGTGGTGGTATTCCTGCCGCCCCTCGACATCGCCTCGCGAGTCATGAGGAGCATGGAAGCCCCGGCCAAGGACGCGCTCGACTCGTTCTACAAGCAGGAGTATGCCAAGAAATCCAAGGAGGCGGAGGAAGCGGGCACGGTGACTCCGACGCTCCAGGCGAAGATACCCGCCGACCGCTTCGTCGCCGAGTTGAAGAAGCTGGCGCCGGAGCTCAAGCTCCCCGATTCCGCGACCCTCCTCGACAAGACACTCGACGTGCCGATCCAATTCTTCGCCGAGGGCTTTATCAAGGCGTCGCAAGTCTCGATCGTCAACATCGACCAGAGCCTGGTCTCTCTGGCGCCACTGGAGACTCTGACCATCTATTTCATGGTCGCGCTCGTCAGTGGACTGGTCATCGCCAGTCCCTGGGTGTTCTACCAGGTCTGGGCCTTCGTCGCCGCCGGCCTCTACCGACACGAGCGGCGCTACGTCACGAAATACCTGCCGTTCTCCCTCGGACTGTTCCTCACGGGTGTGTTCCTCTGCTTCTTCTTCGTCCTGCCCATTACCCTGACCTTCCTCCTCCAGTTCAACGTTTATCTGGGCGTCGCGCCGACGCTGCGATTGAGCGAGTGGATGGGGTTCGCCACGCTACTGCCATTGATCTTCGGCCTGGCGTTCCAGACCCCGCTGATTATGCTTTTCCTCGAGCGGATCAATATTTTCACGGTTGCGGACTATCGGTCCAAGCGCAAGATGGCGATCATGATCATCGCGGTCGCCGCCGCCGTACTCACGCCGGGGCAGGATCCCTTCAGCATGATGCTATTGGCGGGCCCCATGATCCTCCTCTATGAGCTGGGCATCCTCATGATCAGCATGGGCAACCGAAAGCCGTCGCGTTCCGTCGCGGGATGATCGGAATGAGGACTGGTGAGGGCTCTGTGAGACGTCTCGTTCGGAGGGTGCTCGACGAGCACCGGTCAGCGTGATGAAATCCCTCGACCCGCGAACGAAGACTAGCCCGGGGAAGGTTTATCTGGTTGGTGCCGGGCCCGGAGATCCGGGGCTGCTGACCATTCGCGGACGGGCCCTGCTCGCTCGGGCCGAGGTTGTGGTGTACGACCATCTGGCGAGTGCCCGTCTGCTGGACCTTGCCCCGCGCGATGCCCTGAGGATCTGCGCGGGAAAGTCCGTCGGGCACTGCACGATGACTCAGGACCGCATTCATGAGGTCCTGATCGAGCAAGCGCGGGCGGGCCGCTCGGTGGTCCGGCTGAAAGGGGGCGATCCCCTGATATTCGGGCGCGGGGCCGAGGAGACCGGCCACCTCAGGGCCGCCGGTGTTCCTTTCGAGATCGTCCCGGGCGTGACGGCCGGTGTCGGCGTTACCGCCTATGCCGGGATTCCCGTGACCCATCGAGCGATGGCCTCGGCCGTCGCCTATGTGACCGGTCATACCAATCCGGAATCGGTTGAATCCGGGGGCCGGCTCGACTGGACAGCCCTGGCCCGATTCCCGGGAACGATCGTGGTCTACATGGGCATGACCTACCTGTCGGAAATCTGCAGGCGATTGATCCGCGAGGGAATGCCGGGCGAGACCCCGGCCGCGATCATCGAGTCCGGAACCCTCCCCGCGCAGCGAACCCACGCCGCGACGCTGGCGACCCTTCCCCAACTCGCCGCTCTTGTCCGGGTCCAGCCCCCGGGCCTGCTGGTCGTCGGGGAAGTCGTCGGTTTGCGCGATCAGCTCGAGTGGTACGAGCGACTGCCGCTCTTCGGCCAGCGAATCGTCGTGACGCGCCCCGCGAACGAGTCTGGCCGAGCCGCCGAGGTCCTGGAGGCCATGGGTGCGGAAGTGATCCTGGCCCCCACCGTGGAAGTACGTCCGATCACCCATCCCGGGCCGCTCGACGCCGCGATCCGCGGCCTGGACCGGTTCGACTGGCTGGTCTTTACCTCATCAAACGGGGTCCGCTTTTTTATCGAGAGGCTCGAAACTCTGGGAAAAGATCTCCGCGCCCTCGGCCACCTTCAGATCGGAGCCATCGGGCCGGCCACGGCGGAGGCCCTCGCGGAGTTCCACCTCCGTGCCGACCTGGTCCCGGACACCTATCGATCCGAGTCTCTGGCCGTCGCACTCTCCCTCGCCGCGAGAGGCCGCAGAATACTCCTGGCCCGAGCCGACCGCGGACGGACCATTCTCAAGGATGAACTCCAGCACCTGGCCGATGTCACCCAGGTGGCCGTTTACCATAACTCCGATGCCCAATCGCTACCCCCCGATGTCGAGGCTCGGATTCTCGACGGTTCCGTCGATTGGATCACGGTGACCAGTTCCGCCATCGTCACCCGCATCCATACCTTGCTGTCCGGCCCTGCGCGAGACCGGGTCGGCCGAGATGTGCGGCTAGCCAGCCTGAGCCCAGTCACCTCCGAGACGGCCGCACACCTGGGATGGGATGTGGCCGCGGAAGCAAGCGAATACACCTGGGATGGTCTTGTTCAGGCCCTGGTCGAACGGATCGCGACCGAAAATCGAGACTCCAATGGAGGATGATTGACTTTGAGCACGCTCGTCAGCCATGAAACGGGGGTTGTCTTAACGAAGTTCCAGAATCGTCTCGATTCCCTGCCACAGGAGGAACCCCGCCCCAATGATGAACAACACATCCATGACGATGATGCGGCCGAAGATCGCGGCGGTGAGGTCGAGCAGGAAAACCAATAAAACCACCCCGGCGATCCCAATCGCCGAGTAGGTGATCAGCTTGCTGATCTCCATGTTGTGAAACTCCGCTGATTGTGACAAGGGGCCGGATGACTTCAATTTACCACAAATCGGCGAGAGTGGGAGGATCTTGGCGATGACAACCGGCCGTCACCGATGCGAAGGGTCGGTTTACAACGCCGAGGCCGTCTGATGGATTCGGTCGTGGGAGCATCCACGGACAGGAGCTCAGCCAGGACGAATGGGAATCGTCCTTGGTTGCGCTTCAAACCGCTTGGGTAGCCGGATCTTCAACACACCGTGCTCGATGTCCGCGTCGGCCTTCTCGAAATCCACCTCGCTGGGCAGGCTAATCTGGCGATGGAAGGTGCCGAATAACCGCTCACGGACCTGGAGAAACGCCTCGGGCAACCCGGTAGTTTCCTTGACACCCCGGAGTGTCAGTACGTTACCGGTGACAGTCAGGTCGATCGACGCCGGGACGACCCCCGGGACTTCGACCACGATCATAAGCTCTTCGGGCGTCGCGTATACATCCACCGGAGCGGACCAGGCCGTCGGCTCCAGATCGGTCGGCGGCGATTCGGGACCCCGGAAACCTGTCGGCTGAAGGTAGCTATCAAGGAGCCGGTTCAACTCGTGCTGAAGCAATTGGAACGCATTGGTGGCCTCGCGACGCCATTGACTCGACCCTGGCATTCTTGGGCTCCGGGAGACTGCTGAGAAACGGGACCGATTGATGCCTGCTCGACCCAAGGCCAGGATCGGTCCCGTTCAAGGGTTACTTCGCCATACGACTGAGAGATCTTCGGGAGGCGCATCGGCTCCGCTGATGTCAGGACTTGATCTCGATCCGACGCGTCCGTGAGCACTGGGCCTTGGGGAGGAAGAGCCGGAGGACGCCGTTCCTGAGCTCGGCGGTGATCCGGTCGCGGTCGACTTCATCGCTCAGGATGAAAGACCGTCGGTAGTCGCCGAGGCGGTACTCCTCGTGGAGGAGTTGAGTCCCTTCCGGCACCGGGGAGTCGATCTTGGCGTAGAGGCTCAGCACATTGTCTTCCAACTGAACGTTGAGGTGCTGTTCGGTGGCGCCGGGCAGGTCCGCCTCGAGGATCAAGCCCTCCGGTCCCTCATGGATGTCGATGGGCGGCATGTAAGCTTCAAGGGTCTTGTGCAGGTTATCGTGGATCGCTTTCGGGGCGTCCGTTTCGGCAGGAGCAGCCCCGACCCCCACTCGCACCTGGATCGTCGGATTGTCCACACTCATGGTCATTTCCGCTCCTGCGATGAATTCAGAGGTCGACTCTCGATTGGATTACCCGTGTGAGTCAGACCGACGCTTTCGCACGTTTCCTCACCGCCGAAGATATCTGCCGTCGAACGATCACCGAGCCGCGGACGACGGGCTCGTGAGACCTCGATTAGTTCAGATGGCCACATCCCCGGATGTGACGGTAATATGGCGCGGCTTGGCGCTCTCGGCTTTCGGCAGGCTCACGGTCAGGATCCCGTTAGCAAATGAGGCCGAGACCCGTGTGCTGTCCACGCGGTCCGGTAGCGTCACGGTTCGCGACCATCGGCCCATCGGCCGCTCTTGCCGGCGGTAGCTGTCATCTTTGATGCCCTCCGGCCGCTTCCTTTCACCACGCATCGTGAGGGTCTCGCCGGTGATCGTCAGATCGATCTCGCCCGTTGCGACACCCGGCAACTGGGCGGATAGGATGTATCGTTCGCCGGCGTCGTAAAGATTCAGCGGGGGATAGACGTAGGCTCGGCGAGCGGACTGCAGTGGCTCGAGCGACTCGAAAAGGCGGCCGACCTCGCGCTGCAACTCCCGAAAAGGGTCCCAACGTCTTTGCCAGTGCAAGCCACTCATGGTATCTCCCCCTCAAACGACATGCAACTCGGTCAGCAATCCCTCTATGTCACTCCAAAATGGTCTGAACGAAGGGATTACCTCTTTACTGCTCAAGCAGAGTTTATGCCATCAGCGGAATCCAGAAACTTCTCGAATTCCGAATCAAAATAAATCCATAGAGAAATTGGCTTTACGCCCAGATCTCGACATTCCGCGATCACGACTCTTATGGTTGCCGTAGCGGTTGACTGCCAGAATGGCAGGGACGCGGCGTGGTGCCGTCATTTTTTCTCACTGTCTGCCGTAATGGCAGAGAGAAGAGGAAGAATGAACTCAGTGATGCGAATCCGAGGCCTGACACCGCGCTCGCCATCACCACGATAGGGTCAGATCGCGAAACTCGGCGTTACTCCGCATCCCCGGCTCGATCGTCAGCCATTCCGAAGTAGGTTCGGCCTGGGACTCATTGGAGACGGGACGGCCATCGAGCTGAATGGACACGGATTCCGGCTCACGATGGACGTGAACGCGATGCCACAATTTTGACCCGGGTGATTGGGAGACTGGGGCGAGCGCCGGATCAATCGTGGAAGGAATGGCCGTGGTCAAGGGGTGGCCGCAGATGCGCACCTGGGGGAGATCGCTCGGACTGGTACTCACTTCAACATCCAGGTCGAAACGAGTGGGGAGTAGTACGGGCATGACATAGGCGATAGAACGGCCACTCGCCAACCCGGGAATGGGCTCGGCGACGAAGTTCTCGACGGAGAAGCGGATCGGGGTCGGGATCGGCGAGGGCTTCTGTCCCGACTCGACGGCCCCGGCATCCGGCCATCGAATCACCAGAGATGCCGCGATGATGCAGGCTCCGACGATACCGAGCCTGAACATCCAGGACCAGATGCGCGGTGTGCGTGGTTCGATGGGAAAGGGACAATGGAGCAGCATCAGCATCCGCTGGAAGAGTGCGGAAGGGACGTCGATCTTTACCGTCCCTCCCGTTTGCGGTCCAGAAACGCCTGTTACCTGAGCGAAATTCGCCCCGGTGCGAGACGCCATCGAAAGCAACGACGACGCGTATTCCGACGAGGTCCCATAACGGAAAGCCGCGGAGCAATCCGCCAGAAATTCCTGGTCGATCATGAGTTGCGATCGAAGCCACCAGGTGTGGGGGAGGAAAAACCAGATTGACTGGGCCAGGCTGGCGACGGTGCCGAACCAGTGATCGGACCGCACGGTATGCGCCAATTCGTGCAAGAAGCTCAGACGCAAAGACTCCCGGGTGCCTGATGGAAGATTCAGCGACTCAGGTAACAGGATCGTCGGCCACAAGAGCCCAACGACGACGGGGTATTGCACCCGGGATGATACGCGCACATCGGGACACCTCGTCGCTCGAAGGCCGTCCGCGACGACCTGACGATAGATATCGAGCGTGGCCCTTGATGGCTCTCTCGAATGACGGATCAGCCATCGGACCCCGCCGAACCCCAGCAGGAGCCACGCCAACCCGATCCCCATACCCGATAGGTCGAGGATGACGAGTCCCCGCTCGAGCCATCGCAATGTCCAGGGCG
Organism: Isosphaeraceae bacterium; assembly: GCA_052148775.1. Classification (GTDB taxonomy): domain Bacteria; phylum Planctomycetota; class Planctomycetia; order Isosphaerales; family Isosphaeraceae; genus CAVZRC01. Next base: position 18,107 of record JBKQHM010000164.1, read on the forward strand.
ACCGGGGCGTCAGCCGATCGGCGACACGACGAACGGGGCCATGGATCGCGGTTTCCCCGGTCGGACCGAGAACTGATTCGCCCGGGGCAGGCGAGAGCAACAGCGAATGCGGAACCACATCGGAGGCGAAGAGAATATCAACCACGTCGAGTCGGGGAAGCGATTCCAACCCGACGAGTGGAATGATTGCTAGCGATGCGAGAAGAGCGACCCGCGCGATGAGAATTCGTCGCGCGGGTTGGCGGCAGGCAAGCATCGCTAGCAGCACCAGGCTGAAAAACAAGGTTGCCGACAGGGTCGCATCGAACAACAAAACGCCGATGCGATCGATCCAATACCAGGGATCAGGGCCTTGAGGTATCACGGAGGTCAGCACGGGCCTATCCTGAGTCCGGGTGATGACGCAACCTGTGACGGATTGACGACTCCTTCCGACACTAAGGCCGGAAGAAAGCCCTTGTCAAGATTCCTCCATCGTGGACGGTTCGCCCGATTCGACAGGGATACTGGTTTGACGCTGCGCCTCGTCGATCATGGCGCGCAATCGATCCAGCTCCTCGGGAGTCGGCGACTTGGAGCCGAGCAGGGCGACCATCACGCGGTCCAGTGCCCCGTCGAAGACGCGATCCACGAATCGACGGGTCAATTCGCCGATCGTGCGTTCCGACGACTTCTTGGGGATGTAGACGAACGTTCGGCCCTCCACGACGTGCCGCACCAGCCCTTTCTTGTCCTCCATTATGTTGAGCAGGGTTTGCACGGTGCTGTAAGCGACCGGACCGGCCGTCCGATTCAACTCTTCCTGCACCTCGCGCACACTCGCCCGCCCATGGGCCCACAGAACCTTCATGATCTCCAACTCGCGATCGGTCACCATCTGAGTTTTCCGCATTGTCCGCTCCTCGAATGACGTGGAAAAACGAGAATAATCATGCTCGTAAAGTAACGAGCGTCTTCACAATACGCAACCCGAAGCAACTCGTAATTCGAGCATCCCTATCGGATCTCGCCGAGCTTGAGCAATAGAGAGAATCGAGCGGTCTCGATGGGATTGTGAGGGATCTGACGCCGCGGCACCGTAGGAGATAGGATATAAATCACGCCTACGTGAATTTCGATGCCTGCCGCTGGACTTCGACAAGGCGGTTCGTCATCATCTCCGAGAACCGGGAATACCAGCGTCGGTTGAGGGGTGAGGGATGCGGGAGCGGATCGACCAGGACATCCTTTCGCTCGGTCCCTTGCCCTCCGACGGCCGGGAGTCGGCCATGGAAGATCGTCGTGAATCTCGTGTCCGTCTTGGCGGAGGAGTCCAACTCAGCCGGGTCGATGTACGGCTCGAGCCAGCGAAATGCCTCGGTTCCCAGGGTGATGGCCTGGTCACCCTCCCAGTACTTGGTCAATAGGCAGAGCAGGAACTGACGGAATCGATTGCGCACACCTTGTGCATCGGCCTTGTTCGCCGGCGGTTTGTAGGGGGTGGGACCCCGCCAGGAGAAGTGCGAGGCGGTTGCGATGCGTGTCGAGTTCGTCTCGGGCTCGCGAACTTTGGGCCGTCAGCCGTGTCGTCCGTTCCGGGATTCTCAATTTGTCGGTTGTCCGTTGTCGGATGTTCGTTGTAGCCTATTAATATCATCGAGCCGGCGCCGACCATCCCTACGCACGAAGCGTCGTCATCTCGGCGTGATTCCGGAATCGGGTCGAGCCATCGCGGACCACGGACTAAAGGGTAAAATGACGCGCATCTTCACCTACGATACCACATTACGAGACGGAAGCCAGGGCGAGGGCGTGAATTTCTCGCTCCAGGACAAGCTACTGATCACGGCTCGGCTCGATGCCCTGGGTTTCGACTATATCGAGGGGGGCTATCCGCTTTCTAACCCCAAGGACGCCGCTTACTTCCGCGGGGTCCGCGACCTGGAACTTACGCATTCGAAGGTCGCTGCGTTCGGCATGACCCGTCGACGCGACATCGTCCCCGAGGACGATCTGGGGATGAGGGCGCTCGTCGAGGCGCGGACGCCCGTGGTCACGATCGTCGGCAAGAGCTGGGACCTTCACGTCCACGATGTCCTCGGGGTGCCGGAGGAGGAGAATCTGCGGATGATCGCGGATTCAGTCGCTTTCTGCGCCGCGCATGTGCAGGAGGTGATCTACGACGCCGAGCATTTCTTCGACGGTTTCAAGCGGAATCCCGATTTTGCCCTGAAAACCATCCGTGCGGCCGCCGATGCCGGCGCGGCCTGGATTGTTCTGTGCGACACCAATGGCGGCGCCCTGCCCGAGGAGGTCGCCGATGCCGTCGCTCGCGTGGCCAGGGAGGTGAGCGTTCCGCTAGGCATACACACACACAACGACGGTGACCTCGCCGTGGCCAATGCCCTGGCGGCGGTCCGCCATGGCGTCTTGCAGGTGCAGGGGACGATCAACGGCCTGGGCGAGCGTTGCGGCAATGTCGACCTGTGCAGCGTGGCGGCGAACCTGTCATTGAAGTATCCCGGATACGAGTTGTTGCTTCCCGGCCAGATCGAGCACCTGACCGAGCTCTCTCGTTATGTCTACGAGACGGCCAACATGAATTTCCGCCCGGGGCAGCCATTCGTCGGCACTAGTGCATTCGCCCACAAGGGGGGGATGCACGTCCACGGCGTCCGGAAGAACGCGTCGAGCTACGAGCATATCGACCCGGCCATCGTCGGCAACGAGCGACGGGTCCTGGTCAGCGAGCTATCGGGCAAGTCGAATATCGCGGAGAAGCTCAGCGAATATGGGCTCGAGCAGGACAGTGCCCTCCTCACCCGGGTACTCGACCAGGTCCAGGACATGGAGAACGAGGGCTACCAGTTCGAGGCAGCCGAGGCGTCTTTCGTGCTGCTCGTCGAGCGGCTGGCGGGCCGTCACCGCCCCTCGTTCGAGCCGATCGGCTTCCATGTCAGCGTCAGCGGTCGACTCGATCGCGAAGCCTCGACCGCGACCGAGGCCACGATCAAGCTTCGGGTCGGTGACGAGGTCGAGCACACCGTCAGCGAGGGCGACGGCCCCGTGAATGCCCTGGATGGAGCCCTGCGAAAGGCGCTGGAGGGGCACTTCCCTCGCTTGAAGGAAATGCACCTGGTCGACTACAAAGTTCGCGTCATCAACGCTCGGGCAGGCACGGCGGCCCGGGTTCGGGTTGTGATCGAGAGCAAGGATTACGACGATGTCTGGGGGACCGTCGGCGTGTCCGAGAACGTCATCGAGGCGAGCTGGCTGGCCCTGGCCGATTCGTTCGAGTACAAGCTCTCGAAGGATCGGCGTCAAACGGCAGCCAGCCAGCGACGATTGGTTGTCGGATCGACGGCATGATCGACGCGCGAGGACCGTCTCCCGTTTCCTCGAGGAGGAAGAACCCATGGACGTGATGGACTCGGAGGGACTGGCCCGGCTCACGGCGGACGAGTTCTCGCGGTATTTCCGTCACCTGGCCTCGCGCGTTGAGCGCGCCGTACTGGCCATCCCGCAGGATCGCCTATGGATCAAGCCTTTCGCATTTGGCAATAGTATCGGCCACCTGGTCCTCCACCTGACCGGGAACTTGAACCATTACATCGGTGCCATCGTCGCCGGGACCGGGTACGTCCGCCATCGCGAGCATGAGTTCACCGACACCGAGAAGCATCCTCGCGAGGAACTCCTTGCCGGGTTCCAGGCGGCGGTGGAGATGGTCCTACAGACGCTTGAATCACAGGATGCCGGGTCGTTCGCGACCACCGTCGCCGAGCAACCGCCGATCCAGACCCGGCTCGGCCTCTTCCTCGTGTGTGCGGCCCACCTGAACAACCATATTGGACAGATGAGCTACCTGGTCCAGGCGTTCGAGTCGAATACGAAGGAACCGCCGGTGTGGTGAGGCGCGCGATCGGAGCGCTCGAGCAAGAAATCCTTGCACCCATGAACCGGGTTGAGGCCCTCGAGTGTCCTACCTATAATAACTCCCGACTCAGCGTCCGCCGAAGTGTCGATGAAAAGATGCTTTGGGGCGTCGATTACGATCGGATGTGCGTCGCACCGAAGACTCGAATGTCGGTTCGCCTCTTATTTGCCGCGTCAACTCCCAGAAGCCGAGTATGAGTACACCAGACCTCCCGAAGCAATACGATCCCCAGGACGCCCAGCGCCGTTGGTACGAGCTATGGGTCAACAAGGGCTACTTCCACGCCGACCCCGCCAGTGACAAGCCGCCCTACTGCATCGTGATCCCGCCGCCGAACGTCACCGGTGCCCTCCATCTCGGCCACGCGCTGAACAACACCTTGCAGGACGTGCTGATCCGATGGCGACGGATGCAGGGTTACGACGTCTTGTGGATGCCCGGCACCGATCACGCGGGGATCGCCACGCAGGCCGTCGTCGAAAGACGGCTATTGGAAGAGGAAAGGAAGACACGCCACGACCTGGGCCGCGAAGCCCTCGTCGATAGGATCTGGACCTGGAAGGCCGAGTATGAAACCCGGATCCTCAGCCAACTCCGTCAGATGGGTTGCTCGTGCGACTGGGATCGGACGCGGTTCACCCTCGACGTAGTCTGTTCGCGCGCCGTCCGACGCACGTTCTTCAACCTGTTCCGGGCCGGCAAGATCTTCCGAGGTAAGCGACTCGTCAACTGGGACACCCAGCTCCGGACCGCCGTCGCCGACGACGAGATCTATACCGAGGAGGTCCAGGGACACATCTGGACGATCAAGTATCCCATCATCGACGTAATGGGCGGAGAGGTGTTGCACATCGCGACAACCCGGCCCGAGACTATGCTGGGCGATACCGCGGTCGCCGTCCACCCCGATGATCCTCGCTATCAGCATCTGATCGGCAAGTTCGTCGAACTCCCCCTGGCAGGGCGTCGAATTCCGATCGTCGCCGATGGGCTCCTCGTCGACCCGTCCTTTGGAACGGGGGTCGTCAAGGTCACCCCCGCGCACGATCCCAACGACTATCTGGCCGGGGTGCGTAATCATCTGCCGATGATCAACTTGCTCAATCCGGACGGTACCTATAACGAGCAGGCCGGCAAATATGCCGGGCTCGATCGGATCGTGGTCCGCAAGCGGGTCGTCGCCGACCTCAAAGAACTCGGACTGCTCGAGCGTGTCGATGCGCACCAGGTCCCGCTCAAGCATTCGGACCGGAGCAAGACACCGATCGAGCCCTATCTCTCGGATCAGTGGTTCGTCCGGATGGGTGAGGACGCGGACGGTTCGCCGGGGTTCGCCCAACTCGCGATGGATGCCGTAGCCTCGGGAGGGGTCAAGATCCATCCCGATCGCTACGCCAAGAGTTATCTCGACTGGCTGGGCGAGAAGCGTGACTGGTGCATCAGCCGACAACTCTGGTGGGGCCATCGCATCCCGATCTGGCACTGCGGGACTTGCACCGAAGTCGATCTGGAGCGTGCATTTGCGGGCCGCAAGGATGTGTCCTGGCGTCCCGGCGAGGCGGGGGGATGGCTCCTCTGCGCCGAGTCCGACCTGTCGGGGGATGAGCTCGGCCAGGACCATCCCCTGGTCCAGGATCCCGACGTCCTTGATACCTGGTTCAGTTCCGCGTTGTGGCCGCATTCGACGCTCGGCTGGCCCGAGGAAACTCCCGAACTGGCGAAGTTCTACCCGACGAGCGTGCTGTCCACGGCCCGGGACATCATCACGCTATGGGTGGCACGGATGGTCATCTTCGGGCTGTTCAACCGCGACGAAGTCCCATTCCGCGACGTCTATATCCACCCGGTCATCCAGGACGGCCAGGGGAAGCGGATGTCCAAGTCGGCGGGCAACGGCGTGGACCCCGTCGACATCATCGAAATCTACGGCGCCGATGCCCTCCGCTACACCCTTGCCCTGGGTGCCACCGAGACTCAGGACTTGCGGAT
>JBKQHM010000165.1:0-6175 GCA_052148775.1 Isosphaeraceae bacterium
AAGTTTCTTGCCCAGGATCATGGGATTTACGGCACGGCCATCACACCTTTTCTAGCCACGGTTTATGTGATGACCGGGATCGGCTCCGTCACCGGGGGATACATTTCGTCCTTCCTGATCCGTCGCGGATGGACCTGAGAGGACGGCGCCCGACGCCGGGCTGTAGATGAATATCCCCTCGACGCTGACGTCGGCGCCGTTCACGATCGAGGACGCCGTCGCGTCGAGCTGGGCGCCCGAGAGCGCCGTCCCGTAGATGATGTCCGCCGGGTTCGCCCAGGTAATCGTCGGCGTGGCCTTATCCACGTTGATCGTGGCCGTGGCGGTGGCGATGCTGTAATCGGTCGTGTCCGTGGGCGTGAAGGTGACGGCTAACTCCTGGTTGTTGCCCGCACCCAGGACCGTCCCGGCGGCCGGCGTATAGCTGAAGGTGCCGGCAACGCTGGCCGTCGCGTCGAGCTGCGCCGGGCCCAGCGCCGGCCCGTAGGTGATGTCCGCCGGGTTCGCCCAGGTGATCGTCGGCGTGGCCTGGTTGATCGTCAGTGTGCTGGTCGTGCTGGCGGAGGCGAAGGTCCCGTCGCTCGTGTAGGAGTAGCTGACCGTGGAGGGCGAGCCGGAAGCGGAGAGGCTGGCGGTGTCGAAGATGTTGGAGAAGGCGCCCGAGGTGTCGATTCCGGCGAGTTGCGTGACGCCGTCGAGCGTGATCGCGACGACCTCTCCCACCGGGGCCTGGGAGCCGTTGGCCAACGTGCCGGAGAAGGTGACGCTCGCCGTTCCGTAGGTGATGGTCGAGTCGACGACTCCCGAAAATGTGAGTGGGATGAGGTTATTCGTCAGGGTGAAGTCGACCGGTGAAGCAGCACCGACGCCAGCGACGACCGCGTAAGTGCCGGCGGTGTGATTGGCCGTGGCGTCGACCTGTGCAACTCCGTTGGAGCCGATGATCGCGGGAATGCCGGAGAGGCTGGCGGAGGCGCCGCTCTGGGCCGGATTCACGGAGAAGCTCACGACGCCGCCGGCCACCGGCTCGACGGGATTGTTTGCGGTGACGGTGACGGCGAGCGGATTGGCGAATGGGTCGCCGATGACCCCGGCCTGCGGATTGCTGCCGGCGTCCGCCATGAGTGTGAATCCCTGGCTCTGGAAGGCACCGATGTCGGGGGTGGGCGAATCGAGCGGCTCGCCACGCTGGTCGGTGGTCATCTCGCCGACGGCCGTACCCATGCCGATGGCCGGGCTGCCGGGAAGGAGGGCCATCGTCGGGGTCGGCCCGCCGTAGTCGCCCAGCGGCGCCAGCAAGGGGTTGATTGGCATGGCGATGGTCCCCGTCAGATCGGAACCGACCCATCCAGAACTGCCGTCGCTCTCGCCGATCAGGTTGTTCCCCTGGGAGTCAAGGGTCCCGAGTGCATCGGGCCCGCTGGTCGTGGCCGCATCCTCCGCCACGATGGTGTCTTCGACGGTCACGGTGCCGGAGGCGTCGTCCATGCCGCCGCCGTTCGATGCGGAGTTGCCACTGACCGTGCAGTCGGTCAACGTGGCCGTCCCGCCGGAGCTATACAGGCCGCCGCCCTTGCCGCCGGCGGAATTGCCACTGATTGTGCAGTCGTTCAGGTTGATCGCGCCAGGATTCGTCTGATTATCCAGCCCTCCACCCTGAGTGCTCGCAGAGTTGCCGCTGACCGTGCAGTCGGTGAGCGTGGTCGTGCCGCCGTCGTTGTACAGGCCGCCGCCATTCTCGGAAGTTGAACCGCCCGAGATGGTCAGGCCGCTGAGGGTGGCCGTCACGCCGCTATCCACCTGGAAGACCCGGCTCGTCCCGCCCCCGCTGATGGTCAGCCCCGTGGCAGGTCCCGTGATCGTGACCGCATAAGCGCTATTGCTCAGCTCTAATTGTCCTTGCGACAGGGCGATCGTCGTCGGCGCGGCACCGAGGCTGAAATCGATGGTGCTCGGGCTCGTGGCCGTGTCCGCTTGCCCGATGGCCCAGCGCAGCGAGCCGTTGCTGCCGTCGTCAAGCGTGTTCGTCACCGTGAAGGTCGAGAGCAGGAAGCGGGCCTCGAACCGCTCAACACCCAGAACGACCGCGTGCCTGCGACTCGATGGGCTCCGAGATTTCATCAATCGATTTAACGTCTTCATCGATCTGACCCCGGTAACGATCAGGTAGTTGGAGCCCTCGATCTGGATGAGGGTCGAAGCGGTCCGTCATGACCCGCTAGCTCCGGCACCGATTATAGCATCCACGCTTGGCGACTTGCATAGATGGATTTTCCCCAGCGAGGTGTGGCCTCGTCTAGGGATCTGACAAAAATCTCGAAGCAAAGTGGTCCGGACCCGAGAACCTGAATCGACGTCTCGGCTTGGCGTCTCTCACGGGCGATCGCGCATCGAGTCCATTATGGCACCGTCGGATGGACCGAATCTATTCTCGCGCGGGGGGAACCTCGTACAATAATCGGAGACGCGAGGATTCGAGACGATCGCATCAGTTAAGACGATAATCCGGCAAGGAGGGTCAGATGGTCTTGTTCGCATCGTTGATCTGCGTCGCGATGGCCCAGGGCCAGGCCGCGCCGCTCTCGGGGACGGTCGCGGGACCGGACGGCACGCCGGTGGCGGGTGCTGAGCTGATCCTGGCGGGGCTGCCGGTGTATGACCCGCCGATCCTGGCGCGGGGGCGTTCGGACGCGTCGGGCCGGTTCCGACTCGATCGTCCGGCCGGGCTGGCGGGCCAGGACCGCTACATCGCCCCTATGCTCTGGGTCGTGAAGCCCGGCTTCCGCCTGTCCTGCACGAAGTTTCCCGGCCCGATGCCCGGGGCGGATGAGCCGGTCCGGGTCGTGCTGCGACCGCCCGGTAAGGCCGAGGTGCGGGTCGATGGCCCCGGTGGTGAGCCCCTGGCCGGCGCGCGGGTGAGGGTCGAGCGGTTCGGCCGCGAGTCGACCAACGTGCCCGACGACGTGGCCGATCTCATCGAGGCGATCACCGATCGGAATGGGCTGGCCGTCATCTGGGCCGCCGACAACGACGAGGTCGCCTATATCGACGTCCGCACGACGGCCTTCGGCATCCAGGGGCGACCTTTCTTCCCGACCTCGACCCAGCCGAAGCGCGTCTGGCTCCGGCCGGCCTCGTCGCTCAAGGGCCAGCTCACGGCCGAGGACCGCGCGATGGTCAAGGGCTGGCGGGTGTCGGCCTACACGCGGACCGGCGATCCGACGTCCCGGGAGCCGGCGACGAACGGCTTCGCCACGGGGACGACCGACGAGGAGGGGCGGTTCGCCTTCCCGGCGATTGCACCGGGCGGGCTCCAGCTCGAGCTCAAGCCGCCATCGGAGTTGCCCGTCCTTCCCCAGCTCCCGGCGTCTCTCGTCGTGATCGAGGGGGGAGAAAACGCGATCGCGATCCTCTTGCGAAAGCCGGCGACGATCACCGGAGTGATCAAGGAGCGGGGCACGGGCCGGCCCGTCCCGGGGGCCGAGCTCTACCTGATCCCCTTGCGCAGAGCCGGGAAGACCCTGTCCGCCAGGACCGACGCCGAGGGGCGGTACACGTTCCCCAGCCTGCCGGGCGAGGTCCGGATCTCGTTGTTCCGGATGCCGCCGACGTACGTCGCGATGCCAGGCGTGCAATGGAAGGACTTCACGGTCGCCGAGGGTGCGGGCCGGATCGAGATGGAGCCGAGGGAGGCGATCCCCGCCGCGCCTCCGCTGCGGATCGCGGTGCGCGACGAGGCCGGCAAGCCCGTCTCCAGGGCGTCGATCAGCGCGGAGTGGACTGCGCATCGGACGACCCAGGCGACCGACGACCGCGGCGAGACCGAGCTGTCCGGCATCGCGCCGGGGGACGAGGTCACGATCGAGGCCCATCGCCATGATCGAGCGACCGACGAACCCGTGAAGGCCCACGCCGGAGACACGAAGCCCGTGGTCGTCACGATCGTCCCGGGGCTCACCCTGGCCGCCGTCGGCCGCGTGCTCGGCCCGGGCGGGACGCCCGTCGTGGGGGCCTCGGTCAAGGTGAAAGCCCGCAAGAATCAGCCGAATGGGCGATTTTCTTTCCCCCAACCGATCCAGTTCGACGATAGTCTGGAGATCCGCACCGGTCCCGACGGCACGTTCCGGGTCCCGAAGGAGCTCGACAAGAGGGCCAAGGATTTCCAGGTCGAGGTCACGGCCGACGGCTTCCTTTCCCGGCAATCCGAATGGGTCCCATCGAGCGAAGGCGATCGGATCGCTTTCCCGGACGTCTCGCTCCGCCGGTCGCCGACGTTCCGGTTCGTCTCGGGCCGGGTCGTCGATCGGGAGGGAAAGGGCGTGGCCGGCGCCTCGGTCTTTCAGTCGGGAGACGGGCCGAGGCGGACGTCGGCGACCACCGACGCCCAGGGCGGATTCCGGCTCGCCGGCATGCCGAACGGAGACGCCCTCGTGTTCGCGGAGAAGGCCGGTTTCCGGTTCGGTGGTTCGATCGTCAAGCCGGGCGACACCCGGATCGACGTCCGGCTGGCCCGCGTGGCGGAGCCGCCGCTCTCGATGCCGAAGTCGCTGCCTTCACCCCTGGGCCGGGCGGAAGAACGGGCCATGGCGCGGGAACTCCTGGCGCCGCTGATCGACGCCGCACGCGCCGGCTCGCTCGGATACGCGAGCGATTCCGTGATCCCGGCCCTGGCGCGGGTCGATCCCGACCGCGTGCTGGCGATGGTCGAGAACCGGGTGTTGAGCGGAGTGTCGAGTGTCCTGGAGCGGATCGCGGTGGCGCAGTTCGAGAGCGATCCGGCCGCGGCGCTCGCCACGATCGAGGCCGATTCCGATCCGGCGGTCCGCGCCCCGGGCTTCCTCGCGATCGCCGACGCGACGCCCGACTCCGACCGCGCGCATCGCACCGAGCTGATCGACCGCACGCTGGCCGAGGCCCGTAAAGTCGAGAACCCGGAGTTCAAACTCCAGCTCCTCGGCCGGATCGCCGACCGATGGCTCGAGCTCGACGCCCCCGACCGGGCGATCCCCGTCATCCGCGAGGGCCAGGCGATCGCCGCGGCGATGCCTCGAGACCGGTTTTCCCTCGGTCTCGAGGAGTTCGGCGAGGTGCTGGCCGTGATCGACCTACCCGCCGCGCGCGTTCTGTTCGAACGGAAGGGGATGACGAATGTCAGCCCGGCCGACGCGGCGACGATCAACCGTCACCTCGGCGAGGCGGCCGTCCGGCTGGCGTCGATCAACCCGAGTGAGGCCGAGCGGCTGGTCCCGGCGGTCGTGCCGAACTTCTGGGATGGCCTTCGCCAGGAGTATGTCTTGCGGATCTGCCGGCGGATGGCGCGGGCGGACCTGCCGCGAACTCGCAAGATCCTCGAGACGATCGATGCCCCCACCGGCCCGGCGTCGTACGCTTCGCCGACGCTCCTGCCCTACGGCCTGGGCCTGATGGCGTCCGAGCTATCCGAAACCCGCCCCGACGAGGCGCGGGCGTTGCTGGAGGAGGCGTTCACCAGGCTGCGAGCCGTCGCCGCCGCGCAGGGCGTCCGGGAGGTTTCTCCGCCGGTCTCCTGCGTGATGGCCGAGCTCTTGCCGACGGTCGAGCGGCTCGAGCCCGGGCGGCTCGAGGAGCGGCTCTGGCTGGGCGCGTCCTGCCGCGCGTCGCTTGCCGAGCAGCCGGACATGACCGCGATCCAGCCGCGCGTGATCCTGGCGATGCTGGTCTCGCGATACGATCGCGCGATGGCCGCCGCGATCCTCGCGCCGGCCCTCGAACGCTTGCCGGACCTGCTCACCGATCCCTCGCGGGGCAATTACAGCATGAATGCGCCACCCGTCGCGGCCCTCGCGGCTTGCGACCCGCGCGCCGCGGTCGCGCTGCTGCGAGCACTGCCCGACTCGGCGCGTAAGGCCCCGGCGAAGAAGGACGACTGGAACGCCGCGAGCGTCGACGCCCAGGTCCGCCTTGCGATCGCGCAGACGCTCGGCCTGCCGGTCGAGGAAAGGCGTCGGAAGGCGATCGGCTTCGGCTATAACCCGTGGCCGGCGCGGTGGGGTCTCCGTCCGATTTCCAATTAGAGTCAGAGCTTGTGAAAGAATCGGATCGCAGATTACGGATTCCAAATTCCAGAAGTCATGAAACCACGGAGTGGCTGGCTTAATAGACATTTGGAATCTGGAATCTGTGATCTGGAATCGAT
>JBKQHM010000166.1:0-2894 GCA_052148775.1 Isosphaeraceae bacterium
TCAGATCCAAACGCCGCCTGGTGTATGAGTCTGTTGATGCATCGAACAAGGATACGAACGAATCGAAAAGCGAAACAAAACTGGAGGGAACTCCATTGCTGTCGCCAGCTTGATTTTCATCAGCCCAGTCCAGGCGTCCCTGCGATCCCTCGCCCTATCGCTCGACGTGGCCCCCGGCTGGCGGACTTTCACCGCCTGCGTTTTCTACTGCACTGGGAAGCGGGATTACGTCCTCGACCTCTGGTATGAGCAGTGCCTCATCGACGGGCTCTTGATGCGTGGCGACCGCCCCTCGTGCCCGAGCGGGCGGACCTTCCTCTGGTCGATGGATGACTTCTTCGAGCCGCCCACGCGGGGCGGCGGCTTCGTGTCGGGATTCTTCGTCGGGGGAGGTCAGCGCCTGGGGCACGGCTTTCTTCACATCCAGCCGTCACGCGCCTGGCGAGAGCTCCTCGGCTGGGCTATCGACCGGGCCGATCCGCTCACCTGGCGCCTCGGTGAAGAGCCCGTCGCCCGCTATGAGCGACTCCACGGCCCCTTGCAGAGGGCGGCCGACGCGCCGAACCAGCGCCAGCCTGTCATCGACCGTTGGGTCGTCACCGACGCCGCGTTCGCCCAGGTCCAAGGCGCCGTCGGCCTGTTGCGTTTGCGTGCGGAGTTCTCATCGGACGCCTTCGAGTAGTCGCCCCGCCTACGCTGGAACTGCTCTTCACTCCCTCGGGAACCTTCAGTAATGGCCGCTCTCCCAGCGACCTTCTTCGGCTCATCGTCCTCAGCGGCGAGCGGTAGGTCGAAGGAGAGCGCTGGTGGGCGGAGGTCTGCCGGCTTTGCTTCTGCCAGTAATCGGCGTACTCCTCCTACTCCAACGGCGGGCCAAGCAGAGCGGCAGGCCCTCCGGGCTTCGGGACCCAGGACGATCAATTTCGTCGCCTAGTCCGTCGTGGAAAGCTCCCATAACGAGCTTTTGCTGTTGCGCTCGCCATGCAGCGATGAGGCTGAGCCGGCGGCCACCGCCGGCTCAGGTCGTCAGCTTCTTATCTAAGCCTCTCAAGGACGGCGACCTTTGGGCTGTCGCCGCATCAAAGGTTTCGTCGAACATCGTGGCCGGTTGAGCAGTTGGCTCCGCTGGTCCGTTGCGAGCGTCGGTCGGATCGCCCGAAGCATATCCGATGGGAGATGGCCCCCGTTCCCTCCGACGGCCCCCTCATTTCGACTTTGGCCGATTCGAGCACCTGATTCCTGCGGCGCGCACCCCGATCGTGCGGGCGCGCCGCACGACCGCGATTCGCCCCGCGCTGGCTTCTTTCCCAGGCCCGGTCGCCCTTCTCAGGCGGCCGGGGCCAGTCCATTAAGCAGGATCCGCCTCAGAGGACGGCCGAGTTTTGAAAAGGCTTCGCGATGACCCGGGATCGCAAAAACCCATTCCACCCACAGCCAGCGTCGCACGGCCGTGATGGCATCCGAGAACGTGACGTCGCACTTCCCCGGCCAATCCACCGCCCGTGCTCGCGTGTACCGTCTCGGCATCTCCGAGTACAACCACGCCACCACCGTATACAGGCAGAACAAGCACGGTTCCGCCCGCAGGACGGTCGGCCGGCTCCAGCCCCGCGTCGTCTCCAGCCCGAGGTAGGAACGGGTCTCTTGAAAGGTCGTCTCGATCGACCAGCGGCCCGTGTAGGTCTCGATCACCGCCCGGGGGCTCATGGTCACGTCGGTCGTGAAGAAGTACTCCTCGCGATGCGTGCCGGTCCGGTCACGGACGAAGACCCAGAGCACCGGCACCAAGGGCCGACCGCCGCGATACCAGTGACCGCGGCCACTGACCACTTCCACGCGGCGTCGTCCCCCTCCATACCAAGCGACCTTCAGCACCGAGGGCCGGCAGCAGTCGCGGACCACCTGGGCCGGCTTGGGCAGTTCCTTCCCCTTGACCCGCGGCCGACCGTGGCCCGAGTAGGGCGGCGGCGGCTCGAACCGATTGGCTCTCGGGTAGAACCGGCTGACGAAGGTCAGCCGCTCGCGATGCGCCGCAGCCAGCTCGGCCAGCTCGTGGGTCGCGTAATCGCCGTCGGCCGTGCAGACGAACGATCGCTCCGGGAACCAATGCATCAAGATCCGGAGCATCTGTGCCAGCAGATCCGCCGGGGTCTTGTGCTTGTGCCGCGGTCGATCGCTGGTGTTCGGGGACGGATCGTTCTTGGGTTTGGACCGATACAAGAGCACCATCAACGGCAAGGCCCAGGGCCGGCGCGCGAACGGGAAGCGGACCAGCAGGGCCAGGACGACCCACTGGTGTCCCCAACGGAAGGCGGTGAACGAGTGGGTGGAACGGACGGGGTCGCGATGGCACCCTTTGCCGTAGACCTGGGGGCCGGGGTGTTCGGTGACGGTATCGTCGCCGACCAAGGCCACCGGGCCTTGGGGTGCGAATCGCGCCAGCACGGCGGCGATATACCGCCGCGTCAGGGCGCGCGAGGACCAGCGGCGCTGGGAGAAGATGCGGTGATAACTACTGGAGTGACCGGGGGCCAAGCCGCCGAGGCATCGGAGCAGGTTGGAGAGGGTGCGCCCGCCCAGCGTCAGGATGGCGGCCAGCGCCAGGAGGACCCACCGGCGGTAGACGGTGCGGCGAAAGGCCGGTTGGAGGGGGTCGAAGAGGGCGCGGACCGGCTCGGGGAGTTGGTCGTGATTGCGGTCGAGTTCGCGGCGAGCGGCCCGCGCCTTCTGGGCCTGACGGCGTCGCAAGTCGCGGAGGTCTTTCCGAGTGACCCGCTGATGCGGCCGAGGAGTTACAATAGCCATGGTAGCCTCCTTGTGTGCGATGTGAGGGTCAGTCTCTACCCTCCATTGCACCGAGGAGGCCTACCTCCGCGAAACCCGAATAATCGGCA
>JBKQHM010000167.1:0-37848 GCA_052148775.1 Isosphaeraceae bacterium
TTGTTCCAGGGGGGGGTCTCCGGCTGAACCTGGCCGTCGGAATCGGTGGCGCGGGCCGCGAGGACATGACGGCCCGCTCGGGCCGGCTCCCACTTCAGACGCCATGGCCGCCATCGACCCGGCTCCGGCTTGCCCATGAGCGTCGCCTCCCGCCATCGCCCATCGCGATCTATCGCGACTTCGACCTTGGTCACGTGCCCTCGGCCGGTCCAGGCGATCCCTCGGACCTCGACCGGACGTGCACGGATGACAGGTCCGGCCCTTGGCCAGGTGATGAGCGACTTGACGTTCATCCAGGTCACCGGCTCGGGGCGGGCACCGGTGGCTCCGCCGGTTGGAGCGATCCGGTAAGCGGTCTGCATGAAGAAGCCGGGCGCCTCCTCGCGCGCGACCACGATCCTTCGCACCCATTTCAGCCAGTTATTGGCGGTCCAGCACGGGACAACCAGCCGCAAGGGTCCCCCGTGCAGGGTCGGCAAGGGCTCTCCGTTCATCCTCATGGCGAGGATTGTGCCCGGGTCGAGTGCCCGGTCGAGCGGGATACTCCGGACGAACGCCGGGGTCTTGGGCGAAGGGGGGGCATCACCGCCGAAGAAGTGCACGTGACCCGCGCCGGGCTGAAGACCGGCACGCTCCAGCACGCCGGCAAGACGGACCCCCGACCATTCCGCCTGCCCGACGGCACCGCGTTCCCAGGTCACGCCCGGCACTCGAGGACGAAAGAGGGCCCGTCCGTTGCCGGTGCACTGGAGCACGGCCGTCCGAGAGGTCTGCTCGAACCGCGACAGTTCGGCCAGACTCAGGCGCAGCGGCCGATCCACCAGCCCCGCGACTTCCACCTCCCAGGGCCGCAGGTCGACGGCCGGCGCCCCGAAATGGCTCCGGACGAAGAACAGATCGTTGGGCGTCAGCGGATGGTCGAGCGCCCCGATCGGGCTCTCCAGGTTCAGCGGTCGCTGGCTGCGGACGATCATGGCCTGATCGTCGGGCCCATCCGCAAGTTCGGCGGCATTCGTCCGGTGAGGCGTGAGGACCAGGCGTGAGCCTCCGGCGCCCAGGATCCCCAGCCGGAGCAGGGATCGGCGATTGATGGCCGAAGCGAGGTATGCCTCGCGAACGGATTGGCGATCATGCCGCGATGACGGCTCGCGTCCCCCCTCCGAACTGTCCATCATGGAGCTTATCTCCCCGGGATCGACACGCACTGTACACCTTCGCAACCTCGAGGCCCGAAGACGAGAGCTATTGCCCCGGTAGAGTATCTCCGATCGTCCCTCGACTGTCCATGTTGGCCCGCGGACACGATGACATCGTCCGAGACGCACAATCCCAAGAAAGGACCAAGCGAGCGATAAGCCGAAATATCACAACACGATCAAATAATTATTTTAAAATAATAATCATCTTATACATTTAATGGATGCTATTTCGTGATGCACGGTCATCATCGAAGCACCAAACCCAGGGGACACCGCCTCCTTGAAAAAGACCGGGATCGACCGAACCTGGCTGCACTTCAAGGTGTCGAACAACTGGGACCTCGAGCCGCAACATGGACCTAAGCATTCCTCGGTGCGGCGACAAGAGCTCGTCCGGAAAACGTTGATAATCACAAACAATTGAAACCTTGTCCGGACCCTCCGCGGCCTGGCCACCCATGCACATAGTCGACCCCATCCCCAAAATCGATTCCGTCGTCAAACTCGTGTCGGAGTGACTCGATTGATGAGATTTCACCGACCGAATGTGAGTTGGTATAGCGTTCGCAGTTGGTAAGATAGATTGGATCGACAGGAGGGGCTAGACGCGCGAAGGGCCCCGCGAACGGAGTGGAATCGACCGTCCTCACATCGTCGGATCAGGGGTGGTTATCGAGATTTCCACAACAGGTGACCAATCATGCGGAAGGGCAGACGCAACCGGCATCGTGCTTTGTTGACCCGCCTCGAACGTCATCTGGAAATCAGCCTGGACGACTTGAAGCCCAGGCGGATTCGCACACGATCGGCCCGATACGCCGCGGCGCTCGGCGAGCAATTGGGCCTGATCGAACGACCGAAGGTCTGTTCCTGGTGCCGAAGGCATGGCCGGCTGGAGCGCCATCACTGGGATTACTGCGAGGCGCTCAACGTCACGTTCCTCTGCGTCGACTGCCACGTGCTGGCCAACGCGATGGTCGCACGAGCAGCCAGTGCTTAGCTTTTCAGCAGGCCGGTCGTGCGGAAACTCGCGGCCGGGCTCGCGATCGGACCCGGTTCGGATTCTTCCGGTGGCGAGGGATATGCCAGGGGGAGGTGGACCTGAAAGGTCGTCTCGTGCCCCGGATTCGACGTCCAGCGAAGCCGGCCGCCAGCCAGGTCGACGATCTTCGCGGCGCGAGGCAGGCCGAGGCCCAGGCCACGACCAGCCTGCCGCCCGCAATAGAAGGGGTCGAAGAGGTGGGTTGCCTCGCCGGCCCCGATCCCCTTGCCCGTATCGCTGAACGACCAGATCAGCTCGTTATCCTTCGAAAATGAACGGACCTGAATCCGGCCGCCGGATGGTGTGGCCTGGAGGGCGTTTCGCAGCAGGATCTCGGCCAGGTGCCGCAGCGCGTCGGGGTCCGTCCACGCCGACGACGAGGATGCGTCCAGCTCCGCGACCACCCGCACCCCCTTCGCGGAGCAGTCCCGTTCGAAATCGCGGAGGATCGCCGCGAGCAATTCCGACGGGCGGCAGGGCCGGTTCCTCGGGGCAGGCGGCCGCGCGATGAACATCAGGTCGCGGAGGATGCGGTGGGCTCGCTGCGCCTGGCCGAGGATGATGCGCAGCGCGCGCACGACCTCGGGATCGCCGGCCCGTGCCAGCAGCAATTGCGCGCGGCCTACGACCACGGCCAGCGGGTTGTTGAGCTCGTGGCCGGCACCCGCGGCGAACTCGCCCAGGGCTTCGAGCTTCCCTTGTCTGAGTCTCTGCTCTTCGGTCTCGACCCGGCGCCGCAGCGAGCCGACGGCCGCCCGGAGCCTTCGATCCAGCCGCGTCCGGTTGGCCAGCAGGGCGGCGCTGGCTTCCCAGGCGCGTCGGCACGTCGGCGGTGCGAGCCGGTCGACCTCCACTGTCGGCTCCGAGGCACACCACAACTCGATCGAGGCGCGCGCACGGCCATCCGAGTAGAGCGGCAGAACGACGGTCGGGGGACGTCCCATCGCTGCCTGGCCCTGGGGCGTCGAAGCGGTCTCCGCATGAGGGGCCGGGCAGGGATCCTCGGACACCGTCGGGGAGGATGCGAGGCCCGGCGTCTCCGGGTCGAGCCAGACCACCCGGGCCGCGCTGACCTCGGGCTCGGAACACCAGGTCAAGGCGGCCCGGTCGGCCCAGTCCTCCGGGGACTCCGACGGGGTGGAATCCGCCAGGAACCGGAGGAACCGTTCGCTTCGGCCCTGGCTCGCACGCAGCGAGGATAATTGCCGACGCAGTCGCGCATTCTGACGCGTCATCCGCTCTTCATGAGGAGTCGAGTCGCCATCGACGAACGTGCCGATGCACCGCGCCTGGACCTCGGCCATCAGGATGCGAAGCCGGGGCTCGCTCGGCGTCAACTCGTGATCGGTCCGGCCGATCGACCAGGGCGTCTGTTCGGCTCGACGGTACGCCTCCTGGACGATCGCCAGTCGGTCGGGACTCGTGGCCGCATCGTTCAATTCGCCGCCATGATCGGCATGGAGCCAGGCCGCGTCGACGACCAGAGGGTCGCAGCCCCAATGCTCGGCGAGGCGACGCCCCAGGTCGCCGAGTTCCATGCCGAGGTCGTCGTGCTCCTTCTGTCGGCGCCAATGGGGATCTTCCAGATTCCACCAGGCCACCGGCCATTCCGGTTCCACGGCGGCGATGGCCCAGAGACCCAGGGAGCAGAGCTGCCCCGCCACCGCGATCGATTCGGGATCCGGATCGCCGGCCTCGCGCGCCAGTCCGCGAGCGGCGATCCCGATCGCGACCGAATGCCGCCACAGCCGGCCCAGGAACTCGCCCGCCGCGCCCGTTGACAAAGTCCGAGGCCACCAAGGCCGATGGGCGATCAGCTCGAGGGGGCCCTGCCTCGCATCCGTCGATCGGGCGAGGACCCAGCCGGGGTCCAGACCGCAGGCCGAGCGCACCTTCGCCGACGCGACCGGCTCGGAATCCTCATCCGTCGGGTCATCCGGCAACGTATCAACCAGCAGACGGACGGTGGACGGGCGGAGCGGGAGAGACTCGAGTCCCAAGACGCGACGCCGCCATTCTTCCGGAAGAGATTTCCGACGTGGATGGACACGCACCGAGCTGGGACTCCTTCCCATCTCCGCAGTGTTCAGCGATCATTCTGAATAGGGAAGCTGGCGAGGCCACTGAGTGGTCCGACTGAAAACTCAGCCCGCAACACCGGCTTCCATATCCAAGAGTCGGCAGACACGGCGCATCAGATCATCAATATCGAGCGGTTTGTGGAGGAAATCGTCGGCCCCCGACTCGCGGAGTTGCTCGATCTTGTCCTCCTCCACCATGCCGGAGATGCAGATGATCTTGATATCCTCCATCGTCGGATCGCGGCGAATCAGCTCACAGACCGCCTGGCCATTGATGTCTTCAAGCATCACATCGAGTATGATGAGGTCGGGATGATATTCCTTGGCGAGCATGCCGGCCCCGAAGCCGTTGTTGACGACCCGGGTCTCGAATCGGGAATCGCCGGCCAGGACTTCGGAGATCAACTCGACCACGGCCGGGTCGTCATCCACGATCAGGACGCGCCGTTTCCCGCTCTCCAGGGCATCCGTCGGGATGCCGTTCTCCTTCATGAATCGGTGGAGCGCATCGCGCGGAATCCGCCGAAACCGCGAGCCGGGCACGCGGAATCCCTTGAGCTGGCCCGAGTCGAAGCAGCGAATGATCGTCTGCTGGCTCACCTTGCAGATCTTGGCTGCTTCGCCGGTCGTGAAAACGGTCTTCATGGTCGTGGACGTCCCATTGCGAGATCAAGGACAACGTCTCTTCTTGCGATCACCTGAGTCCCGATCGAAAGAACAAGACAACGCCTGATCGGCCTCCTTGCGAGTTTAGCTCACGACGCGAACTTGACCACGCCCCAACCGCTCAACCCAGCCGCGTCGTTCGCACCAACCTCTCGGTAACACGCCATTGTTAAAATCTACGAAACCTTTAGAGCTTACCAATATTACCAATCCGACCAATTGTATAACGCGCCACAGCCTTGTCAATGCGAATGCATGAATCGCCGGATCTCGACGGCCTCACGGGATTTGCATTGAAGCAACTCGGCTCGTTCCCCGGAGTTTAACAATCTCCGGGCGCGGAAAAAAGTCGCCAGAGTCCCGCACGCGGCATTCAAAATGGTGGCTTCCGGTCAAATTGACAAGAGGGAAAGCCAGGACTCACGCCGGCAATGCCAGGCGTTGAGAGCGCTTCCGCAAGTGACAAAGCGTCAGCGGATTGAGGAGGTTCGATGAACGGAACAATCTGGGAGGCCACGATTTGATGCCGCCCATGATGGAAAATGAACCAATTCGGAGTCATCGCCTCACTGACAGTTCATCCGGACGGTGGCACCGTCACCCGGCGTTATTGCCATTCCGGCGTCAGGAGGTTTCGGCTGACAATTTCGGGTGATTCCGTTTGAGGTGAATCAGCAGGGTGGCGATGTCGGAAGGGCTGATTCCACTGATCCGGCCGGCCTGTCCGAGCGAGAGGGGACGGATGCGTTCGAATTTCTCGCGAGCTTCGGCACGGAGCTGGGGGATGGCGCCGTATTCCAGGTTGGCGGGGATGGGCTTGTCCTCCAGGCGGCGAAAACGCTCGATCTGATCGAGCTGGCGATCGATGTAGCCGTCGTACTTGGCCGCGATGGTCATCTGGGAGACCACGTCGGCGGGAAAGCCGTGGCTCTCCAGGCTCGGGGCGAGCTCCAGGAGCTCGTCCCAGGTCGTCGAAGGTCGTCGTAGGGCCTGGTAGAGGGTATGACCGCCTACCCTCGTCTCGGTCAGGAGGTCGCGCAGCCGGGCGATGGCATCGCGGCGGGCCAGGAATCGCATCCATCGATGATCGTCGACCAGGCCGGCCTCCCGCCCGATCTCCGTCAGCCGGAGGTCGGCATTGTCGTGCCGGAGCATCAACCGATACTCGGCACGGCTGGTAAACATCCGATAAGGTTCATCGACGCCACGGGTCACGAGGTCATCGATCAGGACTCCGATGTAGGCCCGGGATCGGTCGATGATCAGCGGAGGCTCGCCCTTGGCCGCGAGCCCGGCGTTGATTCCGGCGATCAGCCCCTGGGCGGCTGCCTCCTCATAGCCCGTCGTGCCGTTGATCTGTCCGGCGAAGAACAGGTTGCCGACCGGCTTGGTCTCGAGCGTGGGACGGAGCTGGACCGGTGGCGCGTAGTCGTATTCCACCGCGTAGCCGAATCGCATGATCTCGGCGTGTTCCAGGCCGGGGATCAGGGCGATGACGGCCTCCTGGACGTCGCGCGGCAGGCTGGTGGAGATGCCGTTGCAATAATACTCGAGGGTGTTCCGCCCTTCGGGCTCCAGGAAGATCTGATGCTGGTCGCGATCGGCGAACCGGACGACCTTGTCCTCGATCGACGGGCAGTATCTTGGACCGGTGCTCTGGATCTGTCCGGAATACATCGGCGCCCGGTGGAGGTTATCGCGGATGATCGCGTGGGCCGCCGGGTTGGTATAGGTGATGTGGCAATCGAGCTGGGACTGGACGATTTCCTCGGTCAGGAATGAGAACGGGACCGGCTCGCGATCGCCGGGTTGGGGCTCCAGCCGGGAGAAGTCGATCGTGCGGCCGTTGAGCCGCGGGGGCGTGCCGGTCTTGAAGCGTCGCAGCTCAAATCCCAGCGAAACCAGGCTTTGCGACAAATCGACTGCGGCCACATCGCCACCCCGGCCTCCGGGCGTCTTCATCTCGCCGGTGTGCATGAGGGCCTGGAGGAACGTACCGGTGGTCAGGATCACGGCCCGCGCCTGGTATCTCCCGCCGCCGCGACACTGGACGCCGACGATCCGGCCCCCCTCGACCAGGAGCGTCTCGACCATTTCCTGGCGGAGCGAGAGGTTTTCCTGGCGTTCGACGGTGAGCTTCGCGAGGAACTGATAAGCTTTCTTGTCGCACTGGGCGCGGGGGCTGTGCATGGCCGGCCCCTTGCCGCGGTTGAGCAGGCGGAACTGCAGCGCCGACGCGTCGGTGAGCACCCCCATCGCACCGCCCATCGCGTCGATCTCGCGAACGATCTGCCCCTTGGCGACGCCGCCGATCGCCGGGTTGCAGCTCATCTGGGCCACTGAGTCGCAGTTGATCGTCAGGAGTGCGGTCCGCAACCCCATCCGTGCGGACGCCAGCGATGCCTCCAGCCCGGCATGGCCGGCACCCACCACGACCACGTCGAAATCGTAGGGAGCGCGTGTCTTTCTCATCGGTGATCGTGGCCGTCGTCTTCGAAATCAGGGCGGACGGGGCCTCACCCGCCCCGCATGGATCAATCCCGCTCGCGTCGACTCTGGACTATTAGAGCCGAATTGCGCCGGCCTGACACTAGCAACCTGCCAATCGCGACGGCACCGATCTGCCGGCTTGTATGGGTCCTCTCGCCCCTGCGAGCATCCCGGCAGAGGCCGGTCCGACGCCGGAGTCGATCACTAACTACTAGCCTCGCGCCACCGGCCGTTGATACCCTGATTAGCTCAAGGAGTCGACCCCTTCGGTGACCCTTTTCGATCCACGAAGCGAGGCACGCATGGCAGAAACGCGTAAAGGTGAAGTGACGTTCCGGGGCAACCCCGTGACCCTGGTGGGTCCGAAGCTGAAGCCCGGCGACAAAGCGCCCGACTTCACGACCGTAGGGGCCGGGTTGGCGCTGGTGACCCTGGCAGACACCGCCGGGAAGGCGCGCCTGTTCAACGTGGTCCCTTCGCTGGACACCCCCGTCTGCAACAAGCAGACCAAGCGGTTCGCCGAGGAGCTCAAGGCCCTGGGCGACAAGGTGGCCGCCTACACGGTCAGCACGGACCTGCCGTTCGCCCAGGCCCGGTTCTGCACCGAGGCCAATATCGAGAGCCTCAAGAACCTTTCCGACGTCCACAACCACAGCTTCGGCGAACACTATGGCGTCCTGATCTCCGACCTGCCGGTCCCGCTCCTGGCGCGGGCGGTCATCGTCGTCGATCCTTCGGATACGGTCCGCTACGTCGAGATCGTGCCCGAGATCGCCCAGGAACCCAACTACGAGCCGGCCCTCTCGGCGCTCAAGGAAGCCGCCGGCTCCTGACCGACGTCCCCGGATGTGGCGAGTGGCGGGCGACGGCTCCGTCATGACCCGCGACTCGCCACTCCAGATCATCAATCCAGTGGCTTGATCCAGATATTCCGATACTGGACGGCGTTCCCGTGATCCTGGAGGAGGAGCGGTCCATCTTCACCGGCCTTGTTGCCGACGCCTCCGGGGGTGGTCCCGGTCTCCGCGTCGTCGATCGTCTTGATGCCGTTGTGAATCACGGTGACACGGGCTTTCTTGACGACCTTGCCCTGTTCGACCACCGCCTTGTGGAAGGTCACGTCGTAGGTCTGCCACTGGAGCGGCGGCTTGCAGGCATTCACCCGCGGGACGATTTGCGTATAGATCGCGCCGCAGTCATTGTTCTGGGGCTTGAGCCCGTAGGAATCGAGGACCTGGAGCTCATAGATACCGTCGAGGTAGACACCGCTGTTTCCTCGGCCCTGGCCCCGGGCATTGGGCATGTACGGCACGTTGAATTCCAGATGCAGTTGGAAGCTGCCGAACGGCTTCTCGGTCATGATGTCCCCCTTGCCGACCGTCATGATCCCGTCCGCGACGGGCCAGTCGGCGGGGGATTTCCCATCGCGTTTCACCCAGCCTTTGAGGTCCGTACCCTTGAAGAGCACGACGGCCCCCTCCAGTGGTTTGGCGCCGATCGTGGCGTCGCTGGGCTTCTCCTGGGCCTGGGACGAAGAGCAAAAGAGGGCCGACAGCACGAGGGCAAGCGGCAAGGACCGGCGTGATCGAGGCATCGCGGGTTTCTCCGGAGAGGGATGTTCTGCGGGGAGTGTACGATGGACTGACGGCCTCGCAACCGTCATCGTGGTGCACCCAGTTTAATGCCGCGCGGAGCGGAGGCAATATGGCGGTGACCTTCCATCTACGAACCGTTAACCGGTGTAACATGAGTAGGGCGGAAACGGCCCGCTCTTCCAACATTCGGAATGAATTCCGCTCGTCGCCAGCAGGATGAGTCGGAGTAGAACGGAATTCCTTCCGTTTACTCGAAGCCGCTACTCCGGCCCCCGATGTATCGAGATTGTCGAGGAGAGGAGTCGTTTCAATGGGCGAGGTCGACCCGGCGCCAGGAACTCAGTCGGACCCTAACGATCCGAACGCATCTTCGTCTGACGAGGGCCCGTCGCCGGTCATCGAAGAACCGGATCTCGTGTTGATCGAGGCATCGGCCGGAGAGGCCATCACCTGGATTTCACCGACTGCCGCAGGATCGCCGTCGCGGCAGGAGCACGAGCCGAGCTCGTCCGCCTCGGCCGGCATCGGGCCCGTGCTGGATATCGTCAAGGGGCTAGGCGAGCAGTTGACCCGTCGGCTCGATTCGCTCCAGGCGACTCTGGAGCGCGAACAGCGCGCGGAGGCGAGCCGCGAGCGGGTCGTCGACCGACTCCACGCCGAGCTCCAGGAATACAAGCAGGACTTGTTATTGAAGGTCCAGCGACCGATCTTCATCGACCTGATCCAGCTCCACGACGACATCGGCAAGATGATCGAGGCCCGTGCCCCCGAGCCGAGCGAGCCCGAGCGCACGGCAGCCCTGCGCGGGATCCTCGAATCGATCCAGACGGCGATCGAGGATATCCTCTACCGACAGGGGGTCGAACCGTTCTCGGTGGAGGGGATCACGTTCGACCCCCGGAGGCAGCGTGCGATCTCCACGGTGGCGACCGACGATCCCGGCCGGAACAAGACGATCGCCATCCGACTACGGAAGGGATTCGAGGCCGGTGAAAGACTGATCCGTCCCGAGATCGTTTCGGTCTACACGTTGCGTCCGGCCCCGGCGGTGAAGCCGGACGCGGAGGCCCCATCGCCCCCGAGTGGCTAACCCCTCGAGCTCGGGATAAGGCCGGATGAACGGTCCCGCGCCAGAGCGATACAGTACAGGATGTCGCCGACGGCGATCGGCCAGCCGGCTTTGCAGATCTGCCGTCGCGAGGACCGGACCTCTTCGCGGGAACCGTGTCCGGCGACTGCCCCGAGAGACACGAGCCCTAACGTGCAACCCATTCGATCGCCTGCACCGCGGTGGCCTCGTGGAAGTTCTCGCAATCGATCCGATGGCCCAGCCAGGAGCCGAGCTGGGCGAGATCGGCGTCGAAGACTTCGCTCAGCCGGGCCCTCATGACCGAGGTCAGCCTCGGGGGCTCGACGCGGGCGTGCCACAGCCGCTTCAAGGAATGCGACCATCGCCGAGGGACGACCCGCTGTCGAATGGTGCTCAGGACCGGGGTCTGGACCAGAACCTCACGGACCGAGCTGGGACGCAACCGCTCTCCTCCCCGATTCAACGGCTCGAGTCCCTCGTCCCAGCACAGCGGACCCTCATGGCCGATGTACCGGCCGATCCGCTCCAGTTCGTCTTGCGAACGGCTCACCAGCCTGGGGAAAAAGACCGGCAGGACGGCATCGAATCCAAAGGCATCCAGGAACGGCTGCAACTGCATGCTGTACCGGCTGTAATCGATCAGCTCGGGATGCCGCACCAGGGCCTCGCGCAAATCCACCGCAATCCGCCCGGCGGTCACCTCGTGGACGTACTGGGAAATCAGCCGATCGATCGGATGCCGCATCACGTAGACCAGCTTCAATCGCGGCAGGTCCCGCGCCAGCCGATCGACCGTACGCGGATAGGTCGGGAGCTTGGTATAGTGCGTGCTCGATTCGCCCCGGAGTTCCGCCGCCCCCGCCGGGCTGAACAGTGAGCTATACCACGACCACCCCCGGGAGTAGATCTCGTCGTCGCTGAAGAAATTCGGTTCCTTGGGACGGCTCATGAAGATGCCAGGCTGCCGCGACAGTTGCTCGTGCAACGTGGTCGTCGCGCTCTTCATGGCCCCGATCACTATGAAATCCGGTCGATGGATCACCATCCTGATGATTCACCCCAGTCTGTTGCCGTGATCGCCCGAAGCACTCCGGTTCACTTCATGGCTATAGCGTCAGCCACTCTGTTTCGCGCGCGCTTCTCGCTTTATCTTTACAATCTTTCACATTCCGAGGCGATCGGTATACTATTCGATTCGGGTCGTCCGTAACCGCTCTGGCAACATTACGTACCGGAAGGGGCGAGCTCTTTCAAGACCAACCGCAAGAACTCGGACCGCTTCAAAAGGCAGTCATCCCCGGTGAAGAGCGAGCGATCGACCGGACGAAAATGGGAATGGCCGCGGCCCTCGTGGGCGTAAGCGCCCGACGGCCGCGGCCAGTAACATTCTCCGATGATCCGGAAATTGCCCTCAGCGCGTCGCGTCCTTGGGTGCCGGATCGATGTGATAGACGGTCCCTTCCAGCTTCACCGTGACGGGCTCAGCCTGGCTCAGGTACTGGTTATACTCGGCCTTCTGGGTGCGGGCGATCCGGAAGTATTCGTCGCTGAACTGCGTGACCTTGACCGCTTTGGCGTCCTCCTCGGGCGTGACCGACGAATCGACCCAGCGCGCGTTCTTGAAGTAGAACGTCTTGCCGCCGATCTGCCGGACGGTCGCCTGGGACGATTCGGCCTCTCCCAAGGCTAGCTCCAGTTCGACAAGCTGCTTAGGATCCACACTTCCCCGGGCCGCTTCCCTCCGCAGGCGTGAGATCTCCGCAAGAATCTCGGTGCGGTTCCTCCGGGTATTGCCGAGCCTCTGCCTCTTGGAGGCGGCTTCTCCACTCATCATGCCTCCGCCCATCCCGCCCCTCATGCCGGCCATCCTGCCTTGAGCCTGGCCTTGACCGGCCTGGGCCTGGTTCTGACCCTGTTGCCCCGGAGAGGGAACATAATTGTTGGCAAACCGCGGGGCCCTCTGGTCGAATGCTTCGCTGTCCAGGGCTCCGGGCGAGGCGGACGCGGGTGCTCGCGCGGCGGCCATGTAGCGTTGCTTGAGATCGCGCTGGGCCACGCCGGCCTGACCACTGACTTGATTGAGGGCCTCAAGCTCTGTGCGGGCTCGCGCCGCGTTGGCCCCCATGGCGTGCAGCGGCACGCGTTCATCGGCCAGGAATGAGGTGTAAGGCGTGAGTAGTCCATACTTCATGCTCAGGGCCACCAGCTCGTCGACGACTTCCTTGTTCTGGCCGTTCATGTCGATCTGGTCGATGAGGTCGCCCACGCGCCGCACGGCCCAGAGTCGTTCGACGAAGTCGTAGCTGGTCCCGCGGTAGGGGCTTGCCAGCTCCGCGGGGAACTCGAACCGCCGGCGCTCGTCTCCGACCTTGCCCGTGATCCGCAACGTGGTCGAGCCCGACTGCCGGTATCGTCCGGCCACGACCACCTGACCGCCTTCGAACAGGTCGGGGACGTCGCGGGGATAGGTGCGGTTGATGTCGATCCCGGCCAGTTCCAGGCGGATGTCGGTCAGGACCGGGCTGGTCATCTTGGAATAGAACCGGCCGACGTGGGTCTCGATGTCCTCGTCGGGCTTGACGTACTCGCTGGTGCCCGAGTTGCCGCCGCTGAGCCGGTCCAGCAGCCGGGCGTTGACGTCGTAGCCGACGCCGAAGCAGAACACCCGCGCCCGACGGCCATTACTCTTGCGGCAGTTCTCGGCGATGCGCTGCTCCTGTGTCTCGCCGGCCGTGGGCAGGCCGTCGGTCATGAAGAGGACATATCCCGGCCGTGACGTGTCGCGGAGCATCTCGAGCGCCGTCTTGAGGGCCGAGTCGATGTTGGTGCTGCCGCCCTCGCGGATATTGTCGACGAACCGTTCCGCTTCCTCGCGGCTGCGCGAGGAATAGCGCTGGAGCTCGGGCTTGAAGCTCTCGACGCGATCGTCGTAAACGACGATGTTGAAGAGATCTTCATCGCGGAGGTTGTTGAGCATCGACTTCAAGGCCCGGCGTGCCTGTTCGATCTTCTTGCCGGCCATCGAACCGGAGCGGTCGAGGACGAAGATCACGGTCTTGGGCAGCGGACGGGTATCGGCCGGCTTGACCTCCGGGCTGGCCAGGATCAGGAAGAAGCCGTCCTCCGACTCGCTGGGCCGGTAGCTCAAGACCGACCCCGAGAATGCGGCGTCGTCCAGCGTCGTGACGAGCCGGAAATCCTTGTCCGGTATGACCTCGTGACGTTCGAGCCGGACCTCGACCTCGTGATCGCCCTGACGACGGATGCTGGCATCGTCGCTGGGGCAGTAGATCGACTTGATCGCCTCCTTGTTCCGGATCGAGAGCTGGACGATCAAACGCTGGATCGGCTTGGCCGTGAACTTCTGGGTGCCGAGCGGATAGGCGAACTCGATGACGTCGCGATCGCGCTTGCAAAGCTGGGTATATCGCATCGTGACCTTGCGATCGGCCCCGGGCGGGATGGGAAAGACACTGGTGCGATACAGACCGCGACCCATGTATTCCAGCAGGGCCGGGTCGCGCTTGGTCCGGACGATCTCCTCGTAAATCCGCCGGGCCTCGTCCTTGGGCATCAGCCGGCCGGGCAGTTCGCGACCATCCACCAGGAGCACGAAGTTCTGAACGGCCCCCTCCTCGGGGAGTGGGAACAGGAACTCCGCGTCGAGTTGGAAAGAGCCGGGATTATGGAAAGTCTGCGAGACCTGGACCTCCGCGACCTGGTCCCGCACCCGTCCATCGATGCTGACCTCACGGATCTCATACGACCGGGCGACGGGGACCGTCGGCCTCCGATCGACGATGAACCCTTGCGAACGGGCCGTCGGTATGACCGGCCCCGTCAAGACGATGGCTGCAACCCATGCGAACCACCCGGCGCGACTCCTCACCATGGTCGTTCCTCCTCGGTTAAATGAACACTCCTCGGCGATCCACCCCGATGCCGGACCCGACCGTCACGAAGCCCAGATCAAGGGCTTGCCCAGGCGGCGAGCCACGATCGCGCCCGCTGCCATGCTGCCACTCGCGATCGTGGCGAGACGTGGGGTCCGTGGCGAGTCCCAACAGCTTAGACGCACGACGGCGCAGGACATTAGCGCGAGTCGGGAATAATTCCGAAGGCAACGCTGGAGTTGCTCGACATCGGATCAGGTCATCGACAGAGGGGCGCCTCCACCTCGGCTCACCAGGTTGAATCCGATCCGCCTCAACGACGGCTTGCGTTGAGAGCGAGTCATGATCGGATCGGGCACACGCGACCGGACTCGGAGGTTCTTGTAGAGTGCTATGAGAGTACCGTCTCGGGAGGGCAGAAGGATTGGTGCTCGCAAAGCACCCTACGGGCTTGTACGCGACTCAAGTGTGAGACGCGCTTTCCGGTCGGAAGACTCGAACGGAGGAACTTTACAATCCGCCTGACCGAACGCCGCGATCCCTTGACAAATCGGGCCCCAGAATAGCATCCTGTAAGCAGATGCGTGCCCGTAGCTCAATTGGATAGAGCGTCAGCCTCCGGAGCTGAAGGTTACAGGTTCAACTCCTGTCGGGCATATTGGGGCGATATAAGAGATGTTGCGGACAGGTAGGGCGTCGTGGAGGAATAAGGCCGGGGCAACCCGGCCTTCCTCTATTCCATGGACTGGGTTTTTCCATCGCTCGAGTACCAAGGACGTACACCATGCCATCGCCCTTTCCAGGCATGAACCCCTACTTTGAGCAGCGAGACCACTGGCTCGACTTTCACACCGAGTTCCTGTCGGCCTTACGTCGCCTCCTCGCCCCTCAGGTGGGACCGAAGTACATCGTCCAACTCGAAGAGCACCTCTACATCCACGACCTGCCTCCGCAGCCGAGACATCGGTTGGGATCGGCCGACCTGTCACTGGTCGAGGCCGGCGGCGAGCTGGCTCAGCCCGCTATCGGACTGCTGGAAGCGCCGGCGGAAGTATGGCTACCGGAGCAGGATGTCGAGAAGGTGCCGTTCCTGGAAGTGCGAGACCGGCAGGGCCGCGAGCTGGTGACTGCGATCGAGCTCTTGAGCCCGTCGAACAAGCGGGCCGGGGATGACCGCGAGCCGTATCTCGCCAAGCGGCGCGAACTCCTCCGGAGTCCGGCCCACCTGGTCGAGATCGACCTGCTGCGGGGATGGTCTCCCATGCCCCAGGAAGGCCGGCCCGAGTGCGACTATTCCGTGATGGTCAGCAGGGCCGAAAAGCGACGGGCCGCGGACTTCTGGCCCGTCCGGCTTCGGGAAAGGCTGCCGATCATCCCGATCCCGCTCCGGTCGCCGGACACCGCGCCTCGCGTGGATCTTCAGGAAGTGCTTCACCGAGCCTACGATGGTCCGGGCTATGAGCATTTCATCTACAATGGCGAGCCGGAACCGAGCCTATCGGCGGCCGACGCGGCCTGGGCACGGCAGTTCGTTCCCGCGAGGACGTGAGAACGTTTCCGCCCGCGGGCAGAAGGGCTCGGACATGGATGACACCCTGGCGTCGGCGTTGCGTCGTGGCAACAATAAGGCGTAGCGCAGTCGAAATGCGATCGCGGATGGAGCAGAAAGCCCGAGCCTTCGCCGTCGCGGGCCGTCGGATTCCGGCAGGGAGATTGCTCCTGCGCGGATCGTGCGAGTCCTCATCCTGAGTGTTGAGGGCCGAGCTTGGTAACGGGGGCCGGGTCGGAGGGCAGTATCGCTCATGGCGACGGACAAGATTCAGAGCCGGCATGTCCTCTTCCTCCCGGCGATCAGCACTCCGTGTCGGGAAGCCTGGCAACCGAGGGCCGATATCTATCGGATGGCGGGGGGATGGCTCGTCAAGCTCGAGCTGGCCGGAGTTCGCCTCGAGGATGTCAAGTTGACCGCACGCGGTTCCACGCTGACCGTGCGAGGGACGCGGCGCGACGTCTATCTCCACGAGTGCCTGGACTGTCATAGCCTGGAGATCGCCTATAGCCAGTTCGAGCGGATTCTGGAATTGCCCGGGATGTCCGAGAAGGCGGAGATTGCGGCTTCGTTCCAGGACGGCATGCTGATCGTGAGAGTCGTGACGGAGGGTCGATCGCGATGAGCGAGAATGTGTCGGGTACGGGCAACGCCCCGGGGTCTCTGACCTCCCTGCCGGTCTTGCCGATCAAGAATACCGTCCTGTTCCCCTACCTGTTCTTGCCGCTGTCCGTCGGGCGGCCCATCTCGTTGGCCGCCGCCGAGGCGGTCCTGTCCAGCGAGGATAAGACGTTTGTCGTCGTCGCCCAGCGCAACCCGGAAACCGAGCAGCCCACCGCGGAGGACCTCTACTCCGTCGGCACCAAGGCCGTCGTCAAGAAGATGGCGCGTTCCGCGGCCGGGATCGAGCTGCTGGTCCAGGGTCTGGAACGGGTGACCCTCGTCTCCCTGGATCAGACCACCCCGTTCTTGCGGGCCCAGATCCGCCCTTTACCTCTGCCGACGGACGAAGGGCTCGAGGTCGAGGCCCTCCATCGCAACGCGCTCGAGCAGGCGGCCCGGGTGATCGAGCTCTCCCAGGCGGCGGGCACCGTCAACATCGACCAGCTCGCGGCCCAGGCGCCGGACCCGCTCGTGCTCTGCTTCCTGATCGCGTCGATGCTCGGGCTGGACATCCGAAAGGAGCAGGCCCTGCTCGAGGCGAACACCCGAGTCGACGCACTCCGGCTCCTCAACGACTACCTGGCCCACGAGCTGCGGGTCCTCGAGCTGCGCCAGAAGATCACGAGCCAGGCCCAGAGCGAGATGAGCAAGCAGCAGAAGGACTACATGCTCCGGCAGCAGCTCCAGGCGATCCAGCAAGAGCTGGGGGAGTCGAATCCGGAGAAGCAGGAGGCCGAGGAGCTCCGCGACCGCGTCCGGCAGGCCGACTTGCCCGATGAGGTGCGGAAGGAGGTCGAGCGGGAGCTGGGGCGTCTGGAGCGCATCCCGTCGGCGTCGCCCGAATCTCAGATCACCCGGACGTACATCGAATACGTCCTCGATCTCCCCTGGCGACAGAGTACGGAGGACGTGCTGGACCTCGAGAACGCACAGCAGGTGCTCGACCATGACCACTTCGACCTGGAGAAGGTCAAGGAGCGGATCCTGGAGCACCTGGCGGTCTTGAAGCTCAACCCGCAGGCCAAGGCACCGATCCTCTGCTTCGTGGGCCCGCCGGGCGTGGGCAAGACCTCGCTGGGGCAGTCGATCGCCCGCGCACTGGGGCGCAAATTCGAGCGCATGAGCCTGGGCGGCCTGCATGATGAGTCGGAGCTACGCGGCCACCGTCGTACCTATGTGGGTGCCATGCCTGGCCGCATCCTTCAGGCCATCCGGCGGGCCGGCGTCAACAACCCGATGCTCATGCTCGACGAGGTGGATAAGGTCGGTCAGAGCTATCAAGGCGACCCGACGGCCGCGCTCCTCGAGATCCTCGACCCGGCCCAGA
This sequence comes from Isosphaeraceae bacterium, assembly GCA_052148775.1. Taxonomy (GTDB): domain Bacteria; phylum Planctomycetota; class Planctomycetia; order Isosphaerales; family Isosphaeraceae; genus CAVZRC01. The sequence goes on from JBKQHM010000167.1 coordinate 17,596, forward strand.
ACGCGACCTTCCGCGACAATTACCTCGACATGCCGTTCGACCTCTCGCGGGTCTTCTTCATCGCCACCGCCAACGCTCTCGACGTCATCCCGGCGGCGCTGCGGGACCGCATGGAAATCCTCTGGCTATCGGGTTACAGCGAGGAAGAGAAGCTCCAGATCGCCACGCGATACCTGGTTCCCCGGCAACTGACCGAGACGGGGCTCACGCCGGAACAGCTCACGATCTCCCCCGAATCCATCCGCCGGATCATCGGCCGTTACACGCGCGAGGCCGGAGTGCGCGAGCTGGAACGCATGCTCGCCCGGGTGGCACGAAAAGTCGCGCGACGGTTCGCCGGCGGTCAGACCCAGCCCGTCGCGGTCGGCCCGGGGGACCTGAGCGATCTGCTCGGGCCTGAGCGGTTCTTCCTGGAAGAGGCCCGGAAGGCCCTGGAGCCGGGCGTCGCCGCCGGGCTGGCCTGGACCGAAGCCGGCGGGGACGTGCTGTATGTCGAGGCCCGATTGCTGCCGGGCGCCCGCGGATTGCGCCTGACCGGCCAGCTCGGCGATGTGATGCGCGAGTCGGCGCGGGCGGCACATAGCTTCGTCTGGTCGAACGCCGAGCAGCTCGGCATCGACCCGGATCAGTTCCGCCGGGCGGGAGTGCACATCCACGTGCCCGCGGGTGCCGTGCCCAAGGACGGCCCCTCGGCGGGCGTCACGATGGCCTCCGCCCTGACCTCGGTCTTCACCCGGCTCCCCGTGCGCAGCGACACGGCCATGACCGGCGAGATCACGCTCGCCGGGTTGGTCCTGCCGGTCGGAGGCATCAAGGAGAAGATCCTGGCGGCTCACCGGTCGGGCATCCGCAGGATCATCCTCCCGGCCGCCAACGAGAAGGACCTCCGTGACCTGCCGGACTCCGTCCGGGGGGAGATGGAATTCGTCCTGGCCGATCGGATCGAGCAGGTCCTCAAGGCCGCCATCCCCGAACTCGGCGCCCGGCTGGCCGCTGTCCCGGCGGCCTAACCAACCGTCCGTTCGTCATTCTTCGATCTTACGAAACGAATCGAGCAGGTCCTGAACGACCTCGTCCTTCGGCGGTTCGCACATGCGCGGGAGGTCGATCCGCACGCCGTGCTTGCTATTGCGGATCAGCGGACTCTCCGGGAATCGCACGGAGACCGACGGGTTGCCGGGCCGGAAGCCGTGTTCCAGGGCGCGCTCCTGGATCGGGGCGCTCATGAGGAACTTGAGGAATTCGGCCGCCGCGGCCCGTTGCCGGGGGTCGCTCCAGGGGACGTCGAGGATGTAATAAGGGTGCTCGTTCCAGATGTTCGGCTCGGGATAGTCCACCCGGAGCTCCCCCCATCGGTCGCGTGCGGCATCGAGATAGTCAATCGCCAAATTCTCATAAATGAGCACGCAATCGTACTGGGAGGGACCACGCAACACCATTTCACGCATCAGCGTACCGGTGCTGCTGGTGAGCGTGCCGTCGTGGCGGGTGACTTCCCCTTCGAAGCGGCGCATCCATTCCTGGAATCCGGGCTGGGCGACGTCGCTGTGAGAGAGATTGCGTTCTTTCTTGGCGAACTCGTAAGCCATCAGGACCAGCGTGAGCAACCCGCTGTTGGACGGATTCGGGTGCGTGTGTCCGAACTTGACACGGCCCCAATCCGGATGATCGGCGATGGTCCCCCAGCCCCCCGGTTGATTCATCGCCTCGTCGAGACTCTGAAAACTGACCGATCGATACTTCTTCAGGAAGGGCTCGTGGCGGTCGCGCCACATCACGAAGACCATGGGGGTGAGCGCCAGGTTCTCGGCCTTGAGGATGGGCGGATGATCGTGCTTGATCCGCCATTGCTTTTCGAAGAGGTCGCGATACGCGCTGCTGGCTGGCGACCAGACCTGGATCGGGATCGGCTTAGGTCCCTCCAGGACGGCCCGAGCACCCTCCATCGAGCCCATGCCGTGGAGTTTGACCGAGATCCCGCGCCCTGCCGGCGTCTTCTCGAATGCCGCGGTGGCCGCCTCCAGCCATTGCTGCTTCTCCGTGCCGTAAGCGACATTGATCTCGACGTCGTCGGGGAGGGGCTCCGGCACGGAAGATCGATACGCGCCGGGCTCGCTCCCCGAACCGGCAGGCGGTACGTCGGGCGGCCGTCTCTCGAGCTGGCGGCCGATCACGGCGACGGCTAGCACCAGCAGGCCAACCGCCGCCAGGCCGACCCAGCGGACACGCGGCGAGACCCGGACACTCGAACCGACGAGATGCTCGTCCGGGAGCTTTTCGACGAGGACCGTGGCGGCCGACGGATCGGGCTCGGGCTCGTCGTCCGGGCCGCTCAATACGATCGGGGAGGATGTTTCGGGCGCGGGGATCGGCAGATCGACGAGTTTCAGTTGGACCGTGTTCGACGACAGGAGGCTGACCAGCGACGTGGCCCGACATCTCGGGCAGCGGACGCGACCACCGGCATGCTCTCGTCCCACCGGCATCGGGGCCTGGCAGGACGGACAAGGCACGCGCCCGGGGACGCCTCGCGACGTGGGTTGCGATAGGGTGGTCGCCGTCTCGGCCGACTCGCCCGAGGGGACCGCGGCCAGGATCTCCTGGGCCATGGCCACGCAATTCGGGAACCGCCCGGCCGGGTCCTTGGATAAGCCCCGCAAGATCGCGTCGGACAATCGAGCCGGGATACCCGGTATCAATTCGGTCAGGGCCGGTGGGACGACCATCGTCTGGTTGACCACCGTCGCCGAAGGAGTCGGGCCCTCCATGCAGTTGATCCCGCTCAACACTTCATGCACCGTCATCGCCAGCGAGTACTGGTCGATACGGCCATCGAACGGGCGGCCCATCACGATCTCGGGCGCAACGTAATTCGGCGTGCCCACCAGGAACCCCGGCGCGGTCAGCGAGTTGCCCTGCCAGTCGGCCTCGTCCGTCGCCAGGGCCTTGATGATGCCGAAATCGCCCAGATAGGCGTTGCCGTGGCGGTCGAACAGGATGTTGGCCGGCTTGACGTCCCGATGGATGTGCCTCTGCGCATGGACGAAGTCGAGCGCCTTGGCGATCTCGATCAACCATTCCCGGAGTGAGCCGGGAGGCATCGGCCGGCATTCACCGCGCCCCCCCGCCAGCATCCGGTCCTTGAGACTCCCGCCCGCGAGATACTCCATCACCACGAAGGGATGGCCCTCCAGGGCACCGACGTCGAAGACCTTGACGATGTGGGGATGGCTGAGATGGACCAGCGAGCGGATCTCGCGGGCGAATCGATCGAGGAACTCATCGCCCTGCGACCCCTTGTCGGCCGCGACGGGGAACTTGAGGACGACGTCGATTTCCAGATTCCGATCGGAGGCGAGGTAGACCTGCCCCATACTCCCCTGGCCGATCCGGCCGAGGATCTTGTACCGCCCATTCGCGATCTCGAGTCCGATCCAGTCGTCGTTGCTGGGCACCACGATGTCGACCCTCGGATCGGACCGGTTCGTTCGGGACTCGACGGGAAAACGCATGATTCAATTGCACAAGAACCGGATTGGGATTGCGCGAGGAATTCGCGAAGAAACGATTAAGAAATCGGGCAAGGAGTGATATAACCGTCAGCTTGACCGGGTGCTCGTTCCGAAATCTCCATGGCCCATGTCAGCAACGCGGTTATCGAGTACGATGCGACGAACGGGCCGAGGACGACGGTTTCGCGGATCGATCCATTCCTGCCGGCCGCCCGGCCGAGGCGAGGACGGCCTCAATCTTCCGGAGGGTCTTGAGATGCTCCTATGGATCTTCACTTTATGCATGTTGATCGGGCTTGCTGGAAACCAACGAAGCGTCGACGCGACAGAGCCGACGGACCGGGCGGGTATCGTGGTCTATCACGACCTCTCGTATCGTGAAGGCGCAAGCCGGCAATGGAAGCTGGACCTTGCCATGAAGAAAGACCTGCGAGGGAAGCCGAGGCCTGGAATCGTCGTCATTCACGGGGGCGGTTGGCTCGAAGGGGATAAATCCAGCTTCGCCTCGCGGGAGCATGGCGTCCCCGGCAACATCGAGGACTTCGCGTCGCTGGGATTCGTCGCCGTGACGATCAACTACCGGCTCTCCGGCGAGGCCCCGTTCCCGGCCGCGCTCGAGGACTGCAAGAACGCCGTTCGCTGGTTGCGGGCCCACGCGAAGGACTACAACCTCGACCCGGACCACATCGGCGCCTACGGCAATTCGGCCGGCGGCCACCTCGCGTTGCTCCTGGGCATGGCCGGCAATGGCAAGACACTCGAAGGAGATGGCCCTTACCGGGATCAATCGAGCCTGGTGCAGGCGGTCGTGAGCGACAGCGGGCCGATCGATCTTATCGACCAGCACCGTCGCGGGGCGCTTCGTCAGGTGTGCGAGGCGTTCATGGGCGGTCCGCCGGAAGGGAATCGAGCCGACGCGTACCGGAGGGCCTCACCCTCAAATCTAATCGCGATCCAGGCTCCCCCGCTCATGTTGATCTACGGCGTCGAGGATGGCCAGGTGCCCGTCGAAACGGCGGACCGGTTCGTGCTCGACCTCGGTCGGGCCGGCGTGAGAGACGTGAGCTACTATCGCCTCGCCCGGGTCGATCACTGCCCTCACTCGCTCGTCCGCGTCCCCTTTCTGCGGTCGGTCGTTGAACAGTTCTTCCTGCGCACCCTGATGCGAGCGGAAACGGCACGGCCTATGCATCATCGCGACGCTTCGGGGTGAAGGGCGCGATCAATCGAATGCTGGGGTCGTGTTCCGGGTCTTCTGGGTCCCTTGGCGAAACGGGACGGGCACCTCGGATACACGGCGCCATTCATCCTCTGATCAGGGACACTTACCGTGGAGGCCGTCCTCCGATGTTGCTCGCCCAGTTGATCGATGCGCTCGCCGACCCGTCCGCCTATCTCAACCAAGTCGAGGAGGTCCAGGTCCATCAGACGCACATCTCGGTCGTCTTCCTGGCGGGAGACCTGGCCTACAAGATCAAGAAACCGGTCACCCTGGGCTTCGTCGACTACGGCACAACGGAGCGCAGGCGGTACTACTGCGAGGAAGAGGTTCGTTTGAATCGGCGGCTGGCGCCGGAGATTTATCTCGGGGTCGTCCCGGTGGCGCTGGACTCGGGCTCGATCCGGATGGAAGGCAAAGGCGAGGTCGTCGACTGGGCGGTGAAGATGAGGCGGCTGCCGGAGGAGGCCAGGCTCAGTGCGCGGCTGGCCGACGGATGTGTGGCAGCCGAGCAGCTCGAGGAATTCGCCCGGAGGATCGCGCGGTTTCATGGCTCGGCCGAGTCAGGCCCCGAGGTCTGGGCGCAAGGCTCCCTGGAGGTGATCTCCCGCAATGCTCGGGACAACCTGGACGAAGCCGAGGCGCATGTCGGCGCAACGCTCAGCCGTTCGGTGCTCGACCGATTGCGGGCGAGGACCGAAGCGGCGATGGTCCGACTCGGCCCCTTGATCGAGGATCGCGCCCGCCGCGGAGTCCCGCGCGATACCCATGGCGACCTTCGCCTCGACCATGTTTACTGGTTCCCCGACCGGAATCCTCCCGAAGATTGGATCGCCGTCGACTGCATCGAATTCGACGAGCGGTTCCGCCACGCCGACCCCATCGCCGACATCGCCTTCCTCGCCATGGAGCTGTCGATCGACGGCCGCGCCGATCTCGCCGGCGCATTCGTCGAGGAGTATCTCCGCGCCGCGGGTGACGAGGAGGGTCGCGCGCTGCTGCCGTTCTACATGGCCTATCGCGCCGCGGTGCGCGGTAAGGTCGAGGGCATCAAGCTGGGACACTCCGAGATCTCCCGGGCCGAGCGGGATGCGGCACGGACGCGAGGCCGCGCCCTCTGGCTGTTCGCCCTGTCCGAGCTGGAAGAGCCGGACCGGAAGCCCTGCCTGGTGCTCGTCGCCGGCCTGCCCGGCTCGGGGAAATCCACCCTGACCCGGACCCTGGCCGAGACGGCCGGGTTCGACGTGATCCGTTCTGACGTGGTCCGCAAGGAGCTCGCGGATCCGGTCGGCGCGGCTTCAGCTCCGGCCGCGTTCGGCGCGGGGCTCTATAGCGAGGAGTGGAATGAGCAGACGTACGACGAGTGCCTGCGACGCGCCGAGGGGCTCGTCTTCGAGGGCCGACGCGTGCTCATCGATGCGAGCTTCCGCGAGGATGCGCGACGCCGGCTCTTCCTCGATGCCGCCCGACGATGGGGCATCACCGCCTGCCTCCTCATCTGCCAGGCCGACGCGGCGGTTGTCCGCGAACGATTAGCCCGCCGCAGGAATGATGCCTCCGACGCCGACTGGGCGATTCACCAGGAAGTCGTACGGCACTGGGAACCGCTGGGCCCACAGACCGCCCCGCTCGTTCGCCGGATCGACACCGGAGGAGATCTGTCGAGGACCGTGGCGCAGGCGACGGACGTGCTCCAAGACATCGGCCTGCTCGCCGCGGCGGGCTGATTCGCAGTCGTGATGTCCGGTCAGGCCAGAGCGATGCCAACGGTCTCCGGTACGAATGTGGTCTCCGGTTTCGCGGCGTGGACGATCACGATCGGGACCTGGGCGGTCCGGAGGACCTCCTCGGCGACGCTGCCCATCAGGAGCCGCCTCACGCCCTTTCGCCCGTGGCTGCTCATGACGATCAGGTCGCAATGCGTATCTTCGGCCGCACGGCGAATCTCCTCGACCGGCTCGCCACCCGACAGGCGATAGACCATGGACGGGACGGAATCGGCGGGATAGAGCTCGTGGAGCAATTTGAGGAAAGTCGATCTGGCCTCCGGCGAAGCGTGGTCGGCAGCCGTGACGACATGCTGCACGACCAGTCGCGAACCGGGACCGGCCAGGGCCGAAGCGACCGCAAAAGCTTCCCGTGCCCGATCAGACAGGTCGGCGGGGAACAGGATCGTCGAGAAGGGCGGTTGTCGGGTCTGCGACGCAGGCGCGCCTTCGGTCTCGGCGGGTTGCCTGCAGATCAAGACGGGACAGGATGCTTCGCGCGCCACCCGCTCGGCCACGCTCCCGAGCAGGGTCCGTCCGATGCCCGACTTGCCCTCGCTCCCCATCGCGATCAGGTCGCACCTGCAGTCCTCGGCCACGCGCAGGATTGCCTCGGAGGCGAACCCCTCGACGACCCGACTCTCCAACGCCGGCATCTCGCCACATCCGCGACACCGCTTCAGCCACTCGTCCAGATTGTCCCGGAAGATTTGTGATGGGGGGGTGGATGTGTTGTATTCACCGAAATAGAGCGGTGGCTCGACGACGTGCAGCGCGATCAGCCGCGCCCCCCGCGCCAGGGCCAGGTCGCTGGCCAGCGAGAATGCCTGCTGGGAACCGGTCGAGAAATCGGTGGGCAACAGAATGGTCTTGATGGGGAACACGGCATGATCCTCTCAATGAATCCCGCAGGACGGAACCCGGGTCGAGTCCGCTCGAGGTAAGGGCCCGTCCTGCCAGTTGGTGTCCAGGAAATCCCCGTCGAAGTCGGGAATTCAATCCGACATCGCGATGCATCGGGACGGCTCATCGACATCGGCCGTCCAGGCGCGGCTGGAGTTCTTGACGGCGAGTACCGGGCAGTTCGCCCTGGGCAGGACGAATTCGGCCACGCTGCCGAAGAGGAGCCGGGAAAGACCGGTGCGGCCGTGAGTGCCCATGACGATCAGGCCGTTGCCCAGCTCGGCCGCCGTCCGGATGATCTCATCAGCCGGCTCGCCCTGACACAGCCGGGTCTCGACCGGATACTTCAGGTCCTGTCCATCGACGCGACGGCCCGTCTGCTCCAGCTCCTCGCGGTAGAGACTCAGGTCCACCGGGACGGCCGTTTCCTGCACGTAGATGTCGAATGGGGCGACGTGGAGGAGGATGAGCCGGGCCCCGAGATCGCGGGCGAGATGCCGGGCGACCCGGAGGGCGGGTTCCGAGTTTTCCGAGAAATCCGTAGGGTGGAGAATGGTCGGCGTCTGCTCGACGTCTCGCGGGTTATTCGACGCGTGCAGGGCTAGCACCGGGCAGGCGGCCCGCCGCATGACGGAGGTCGCCACGCTGCCGGTCAGCAGCCAGCTCAGTCCCGTACGGCCGTGCGTCCCGACGACGATCAGGTCGGCCCCCAGCTCTCCGGCCAGCCCGAGGATCTCGGCCGCGGCATGACCGTCTCTCACGTAATAGGCGACGTCGATGGGGGCGTTTGGCGCGTAAGCCGCGCGAAGCTTCTGTTTCAGTTGTTCGTGCCGGTCTCCGTCGGAGCTGGCATCATAGTACGGGACATTCACCTGTCCCAGGAAGGCGGTCTCTTCCGGGACGAGATTGGCCTCGACGACATGGAGCACATGCAGTCGCGTCCGCCCCTCGGCGGCGAGCGAGCAGGCCATGCGGAAGGCTTCGACCGAGGCATCCGAAAAGTCCGCCGCGAACAAGATGGTCCGGAAGGATTCCATGGGAGTTCTCCTCTTCGATGAAAGACACGGATCGTCGGATGACCTTGATATGGGGAACCTGACCGTAAATCAGCCGATCGCCGCGGCCCGTGCCATCACGGCGATCCGATCGATCACCCCCTGCACGCCAGGCAGCGAGCGCACCGCATCTTCGGCAACGGCCTTCTCGGCATCGGAGTCGAGATCTCCCCGGAGGCAGACCCAACCCTTGTTCACCGAGATCTTGATCCGATCGCGCGCGTCGCTGACCGCGCCGTTCAGTGCATCGACGGCGGCCCAGGCGATCTCGGCGTCCGTCGGCTCGGGATCGCCGGGCATCCGCACTTCGATCTCGTTGGCGATCGCTACAACGCCGCGGACCTGCTGGATGATCCGCTCGACGGCCTGCTTCTCGCCATAGGTCGGCACATAGCCCGAGAGCGTCACGACGCGGTCACGCACCACGACGCCGATGTGGGACGCGTCGAGATTCGGCTTCCACTCGAGCTCGTCCTCCACGTGGCGACGCAATTCCAGATCGTTCATGTCTGTCGCTTCCTTTCCCTCGCGAACGACCAGGGGCCATCCCGCGGACCTCGTCTCGGGCCCCGCGCCTTCGCCAGGAAGCGGTTCCGTCTTTACGAGCATCGGAGCCAGATGCGAAAGTGTCCGCGCGGAGTGATCGCATGGCGTCGTTCGCGAGCCAATCGCATTCCGCAGGATACGACGACCGGCTCGATGATCCGCGCCCTGTCTCGCGGAGGCACGAGCACCGACTGTATAGTACTCGATCACCGGATCGTAGCTCGGCGGTACGATGTAGAGATGATTCGGCGACTCATTGTGAATTGAGGTAAACATACCACGACCCCCATGTCGTCCTTCAGAGTTGAAGACCCGTACGGGTCTCCTGGGTGCGGCAGCCATTGCCGCGCGATCGGGATCATCCGCCGAGATCATCGGGGGTGCCCGGAGGAGAGGCAGGATGGGGGCGTAAAAAAACCCCACCCATTGCGGAATCGCAAGGCAGGGCCACCATAGCCGGATGTGTCGAGATGCCACTCATAAGCACCCGACGACCTTGATGCTACCGCACGGCCTCAGTCCAGGTCAAGGGGTATCCGCTCGGATTTCTCGCCATGACCCGGCCCAACTGCCCCGATGTAGTGGTTGCGATGGGAATCAGGCTAAAGCGTGTTATGAACTTCCGGACGGTCATTCCCTGTGTTTCCGGCTGTAGCCGGGGTCTATGACCCCGGGGATCGAATGCCCGGCCTCGCAGAGGCCGGCTACAGAAGAGGTTGAGGCTCCAGACCCGCTCCAGAAAGCCTGACCTACATCAGATCGATCTCCGCCATGATCAAAGGTTCGTCGTCGAGGTGCCTGAGTCGGAGACCGAGCTTGGTGCAGAGCTGCCTCATCCCGATGTTCTCGGGGAGGACGCTGCCGAAGATGCGGGCGATCTTCTCGTCGCGGCCGATCTGGAGGAGACGGCCCAGGAGCGCCGAGCCGAGTCCCTGACGCTGGAAGTGGTCGCTGATGATCAGTGAAAATTCGGCTTCATCGGTACCCCGGACCTTGCACAGCCGGCCGACTCCGAGGATCTCGTGAGTGCCGGTCTTGGGGTCGGCCTTGTCGGCGACCAGGGCCAACTCGCGGTCGTAGTCGATGAAGCAGATCCGGGTCAGTCGTTCGTGGGCCACGCGTGTGCTCAACTTCATCGCGTGGAAGTATCGGAGCGAGACAGACCGCTCGGAGAGGGTGCCATGGAAGGCGACCAGCAAGGGTTCGTCCTCGGGGCGGATGGGCCGGAGGACCATCGGGGTTCCGTCGACGGCCGTCCAGGAGGTGACGTACTGGGTCGGATAGGGGCGGATTGCGAGCCTGGGGAGGGATGCATCGTCGACGTCCGGGTCGTGGACGATGACCCGGGCGTCCAGGGCCAGGAGCCGGTCCGGCGAGGCGAGCAAGGGGTTGATGTCGATCTCCTTGATCCCCCGCTGCTCCACGACAAGATGGCTGAAGCGGACAAGGAGTTGCTCCAGCGCCAGCAGGTCGACCGGCCGCCGGCCGCGGACTCCTCCGAGTGCCCGCGAGAGCCTCGTCCGCTCGATCATCCTCCGGGCCAGGGTGGTGTTCAGCGGCGGCAGCCCCAGTGAGCGGTCCTCGATCACCTCGACGAGCTGGCCGCCCGCGCCGAAGAGGAGAACAGGGCCGAACTGGGGGTCGAGGCTGCTGCCGACGATCAGCTCATAGCCGTCGAGCGGGACCATCGGCTGGACGCTCACTCCCTGGAAGTGCCCGGCGCCGGCGCGCCGGCCGACCTCCGACTCGATGGCGCGGTAGGCGTGGCGGACCGCCTCTACGCTGTTGAGGTTGAGCTGCACGCCGCCGACGTCGGTCTTGTGGGTGATCGTGCGGGAATTGAGCTTGACCACGACCGGGAACCCGATCGCCACCGCATCCGCGACGGCCTCGTCCTCGGATGCGGCGACGCGGGTCTCCACGGTCGGGATCCCATAGGCCGAGAGGATCCGTTTGGACTCCACCTCGGTCAGGACGGTCCGTCCCTGGGCCCGGGCCGCGGCGATGATCGCCTCGGCCGCCTCGCGGGCGCCGGCGTCGTTCTCCCCGGGCGCCGGCAGGCTGGGCGTCTCGTACAGGGCCTGGAGGTTGTAATACGACCGCCACATCAGGGTGAAGATCCGTGCGGCGGCGTCGGGATAGGCGAAGGTCGGGATGCCGGCGCGATCGAGGACCTGCTCGCCAAGGCTGACCGCCGCGCCGCCCATCCAACTGGCGAGCACCGGCTTGCCGGGGACCTTGGCATACGCCTGGAGCTCGCGGGCGGTTGCCGTCGGGTCGCTCATCGCCTGGGGGGTCAGGATCACGAGGAGTCCGTCGATGTTGGGGTCGCGGGCGGCGACCGCCAGCGTCTGGGCATAGCGCTGGGCATCGGCATCGCCCAGGATGTCGATCGGGTTTGCGTGGCTCCAGGCGGACGGGAGGAAGGCGTCGAGCGCCTCGAGGGATTGGGCGGAGAGCGTGGCGAGCTCGCCACGCTCCACGATCAGCGCGTCGGTGGCCAGTACGCCGGGGCCGCCGGCGTTCGTGACGATCGCCAGGCGGGGCCCGCGAGGCCGGGGTTGCTTGCCCAGGACCTCGGCCATGTCGAAGACCTGAGCGATGGTGTCGACCCGGAGCACCCCCGCGCGGCGCAACGCCGCATCCAGGACCGCGTCGCTGCCGGCCATCGAGCCGGTGTGCGACGCCGCCGCCTTGGCCGCCGCCGCGGTCCGGCCCGCCTTGATCACGATGATCGGCTTGGTCAGCGCCACCTGGCGCGCCGCCGACAGGAACGACCGCGCGTCGCCGATCGATTCCATGTAGATCACGATGCAGCGGGTCTCGGGATCGTCGCCGAGGTAATCGATCAGGTCGCCCCAGCCGACGTCGAGCATCGAGCCCGTGGAGACCATGGCGCTGAAGCCGATGTCGCCCTGAACGCTCCAGTCGAGGATCGCCGTACACAGGGCACCGCTCTGGCTCAGGAGGCCGACGTTCCCCGGCCGGGCGATCTGGGTGGCGAAGGTGGCATTGAGCCCGTGGCCGGGGCGCATGACCCCCAGGCAGTTCGGTCCGATCAGGCGCATCCCCCCGCGCCGGGCCTGCTCGCTGATGCTCCGCTCGAGCGCCACGCCCTCCGGTCCGGTCTCCTTGAACCCGGCCGAGATGATGATCGCCGCCTTGACGCCGGCCGATACACACTCGCCGATCACCCCCGGGACCGTCGGCGCGGGGGTGACCACCACCGCCAGGTCCACCGGCTCGGGCACGGCCCCGATGGTGGGGTAGGCGCGGATCCCCAGGACATTAGGCCGCTTGGTGTTGACCGGGTAGACCGTCCCCCCGAACGGGCTGCTGATCAGGTTCCAGAGGACGGACCGCCCCACGCTGCCGGTCTTCTCGGTCGCACCGATCACCGCGACGGCGTTCGGTTCGAAGATGGCATCGAGGGGGAGCCGGGGCTCGGATTGCTGCCGAGGGATCGGACGCTGGGACTGGATTGCTGGATCGCTCATGGCCGTTCCTGACTGTCAACGGGTGTTCTTCCGCACGATTCTCGCGGAACCGGTTCGCTTCGGGAAGGAGTTTCCGGTTCCGGCAGGACCCGAGGACCCTGGAGACGGAGGGATCCGGCTCGATAGGATCGCTTCGCCATCATCCGCGTCGGCCCTGGGCATAAGCCCGGACTTCCGCGAGGGCGCGTTCGATGATCTCCCGTTGCCAACCGCTCGGCGCATTGTCGAGGGTACGCGACAACCTTTCGACCAGCCGTGCCACGGCATCCTCGGGCGACTGACCCTCGCCCTGGACCTCGGGGATCTCGCGATGGTGCACCGTCGAGGCATGGACGGTCAGGAAAGGATGCTCCTCGGTCGTGATGACGACCGGCCCTGGATTCGACAACATGGGAGCCCTCCATCTCGGTCGGCCGGCGGGTTGGTGGTCTCCTTCCGGCGCGCACAAAAAAGCCCCAACCGTGCGCGAAACGCATGGTGGGGCCACCTTAGCCGCGATCTCATCGCCCGTCGCGAGCGACTCGATCTACTCCCAGGATAAACACGGACGTGGAAAAAGCAAGGGATATGAGACCGACCGCCCCGGTGGCGTATTCGCCGAGCCTTATCTCGGCTGTCACAGCCGATCGATCCGGTACGTTACGGACTGACCCTCGAACGCGTCCGTGATGGGCTGGGCGTCGAAGTGCTGCCGCCCGTCTTGACCTCTACCGCGGTGCGAGGGCCGGTCGCGGCCGGCTTGTTGAGGTCGATCGTCGTTCTGCCCGAGGGCCTGACCGAGTCGATATCGAGCGATGCACTGCGAGACGTCCTTGTCCACGAGTGCGCCCACGTGTTGCGCCTCGATGCGTGGGTCGGCCCGTTACAACGGCTGGCTGCGGTGCTCCTCTGGCCGCATCCGCTGGTCCACTATCTCAATGCGCAGCTCGCGCGGGCTCGCGCGGAGGTCTGCGACAACCACGTGATCCGCTGCGGTGACCGTTCCGGTTACGCCCGCACGCTCTTGGCCTTTCGGGCGCCGGCGTCGATTACTTCAAGAACTATCGCACGACGTCTCCGAATCCTCGGATCGTATTCCCTCCATTGCCCGCCGAGATCACCCTCACGCTCGACGGGGCACAGGCCGTGAAAATCAAAAAATCAAAAGGATGCTCCCGCAGGATCGATGGGAGAGTTTGTTGTCGCACACCAGAAAGGGGGATCAGTCGCTAACGGGCCGCACTCTGTCCTGCCGTTCGAGGTCCGCGACCGGGATCCGATCCAGGTCCCCGACCTCGTCGTACCTGCGGACGAGCCCGAGAACTCAAGAAGTGCTCGCAAGAGGGAAAGTGTGGGGCAGCCTCCCTCGGCTGCCCCTCGCCAGCCGAGGGCGGCTGGCCCACATTCCGGATAGCGTGTCCTTATTGAGTCCGCGGACGACGTCAGGATCGTCGGTTGGCGGGTCTCTCATACCGGGTCAGGGCGAGCGGACCTCTTGCGGAGCGGGAGGGCTCGCCCGATACTCGGAAAGAGGATCGGGTGTCTTGCCGCTCGAATATTGCGGCGCGAGATGGGCTCGCCCACCGGATCCGACCAGGCATGAGGGGACTCGGGATGAATCGTTCGCAGAGATGGGTCGCTGTCGCCGTCAAGGTCGCCGTATTCGCCGCGGTGCTCTTACTCTCTCCCGACGCTTCGATGGCCTGGCCGCCGCCGCCCCGGAAGGTGACCGCTCTTCGGCCGCCGGCGGTGCCGCTGATCGTCCACGACCCGTATCTGAGTATCTGGTCGCCGGCCGACCACCTCAACGACTCCACCACCCAGCACTGGACGAAGCACGAGCATCCGCTCGTCAGCCTGATCCGGATCGACGGCAAGTCCTATCGGCTGATGGGGACGGAGCCGAAGGGCGTGCCCCCCATGAAACAGGTCGGCGTGCAGGTCTTGCCGACCCGGACGCTCTACGATTTCGACGACGGTCATGTCCATGTCGCGCTCACGTTCACGACGCCGGCCTTGCCGGAGGACCTGGATGTGCTGGCCCGCCCGCTGACCTACCTGACCTGGGAGGTCAAGTCGGTCGATGGCGCCGCCCATGAGATCGCAATCTACGACAGCACCAGCGGCTTGCTGTCGGTCAACGCGCCCGATCAGAAAGTGGAATGGGCCCGCGAGGCGATGGGTGACCTGATCGCACTGCGGGTTGGGACGGTCGACCAGACGCTCCTCCAGCCGGCCGGGGATGATACGCGGATCGATTGGGGCTATGCGTATGCCGTCGCGCCGGCGTCGCAGGCCAAGGCGGCGATCGGGGCGAGCTCGGCGCTGGCCGGGAGCTTCGTCGAGCGGGGGAAGCTTCCCAAGGCGGACGACGCGGAGATGCCCCGCGCCGGCAACGATCGGCAGCCGTGCCTGGCGTTCGCCTTCGACCTGGGGCGGGTCGGTGCCGAGCCCGTCGCGCGGCACCTGATGGTCGGATACGACGAGATCTATGCCATCAAGTTCCTGGGGCAGAAGCAGCGCCCCTACTGGCGTCGGACCGGTGCGACTCCCGGCGATCTGTTCCAGTCGGCCGAGCGCGATTACGCGGGGCTGGTCCGTCGTTGCGAGGAGTTCGACCGGGAGCTGATGGCCGACCTGACCAGGGCGGGCGGTGAGCGTTACGCGCAGATCGGCGCGCTGGCTTACCGGCAGGCGCTGGCCGGCTGCGGGCTGTCGGCCGACGCCAACAATCAGCCGATGCTCTTCACCAAGGAGAATAGCAGCAACGGCTGCATCGCCACGGTCGACGTGATCTATCCGGCCGCGCCGCAGTTTCTCCTGATGGGGGCGACTTATGCCAAGGCGCTGGTGGCTCCCGCGATGATCTATAGCACCTCGCCGCGCTGGAAGTTCCCGTTCGCGCCGCACGACGTCGGCACGTATCCCCAGGCCAATGGGCAGGTCTATGGCGGCGGCGAGGAGTCGAAGAATGAGGCCGACATGATGCCCGTCGAGGAGAGTGCCAACCTGATCCTGCTCTGCGACGCGATCGCCCGGATGGAAGGGAACGCCGGGTTTGCGTCGAAGTGGTGGCCGCAACTGACGCGATGGGAAGCCTACCTGGAGAAGTACGGGGAGGACCCCGAGAACCAGCTCTGCACGGACGATTTCATGGGGCACCTCGCCCACAACGCCAACCTCTCGGTCAAGGCGATCCTGGCCATCGCCGCTTACGGCGATCTCTGCCGGATGCGCGGCGATGCCCCGTCGGCCGAGAAGTTCCGCAACCTGGCCCGCGACAACGCCCGGCACTGGATGAAGATGGCCGCGGACGGCGACCACTACCGTATTGCGTTCGACAAGCCGAACACGTGGAGCCAGAAGTACAACCTCGTCTGGGACAAACTCCTCGGACTCGACATCTTCCCGCCTGAGGTCGCGCGGCAGGAGGTCGCCTATTACAAGAGGATGAGCCAGCGTTACGGAGTGCCGCTCGACTCGCGCACCAAGCTAACAAAGACGGACTGGTGCCTCTGGAGCGCGACCCTGGCGGATCATCGGGCCGACTTCGAGGCGATCGTGTCGCCGATCTACGACTATGTGAATGTGACGACCGCGAGGGTGCCGTTCGTGGACTCGTACTTCACCGACAACCCCAGGAGCGACGGCATGCGCGCCCGGCCGGTGATCGGCGGCGTCTTCATCAAGATGCTGGAGGACCCGGCGACCTGGAAGAAGTGGGCCGGCCGCGACCGCACCAAGCTCGACGACTACGCCCCGGCGCCGATCCCTCCGCGAATCACCGAGGTGGTGCCGACGTCGCAGAAGCGGCCGGTCGCATGGCGATACACGTTCCAGAAGCCATCGGGCGACTGGACCCGCCCCGGCTTCGATGATGGTGCGTGGAAGCAAGCCCCCGGGCCCTTCGGCACCAGCGGCACACCCGGCATCAACGTGAACACGACCTGGGATACCCCCGACATCTGGATGCGTCGGGAGGTCACGCTCCCCTCGGGGATCGACGCCTCCCGGCTCCAGCTCCTCACCTATCACGACGAGGGGATCGAGGTCTACGTCGACGGCGTCCTGGCGGCCAAGGAGTCGGGATACCTCACGAGCTTCCAGCCGGTGGAGATCCGCGCTGCCGCGCGCGAGCGGTTCAAGGCCGGTTCGAAGGTCGTGGTGGCCGTTCACTGTCATCAGACGGGTGGAGGGCAGGGGGTGGACGTCGGTTTTGTTGATGTGGATGAGCGGCAGCCGTAGATCGATTGAATTTGCTCATTCGGAGTTTAATTCGAACGGTGGCCCGTCGTCCGAGCGTAACGGGTTTCTCGTCATGACCATAGGGCAGGAGCCCGTGGTTCGATTGGGCGAGTTCCGACCTCGCACGACCGTGCGATATCGGAGGCGGATCGGGCTGACGCCCGAGGTTGGAGGACGTTCGTCCCGTCCGAACCATGCACTCACGTGCATGGTCACGACGAGTCGCTCCATTCGTCCGAGGATCCTCGGATGCCTTTTTGTGGAACCGGCTATTCACCGTGGAATGTTGTCGGAATGAGTATTCGATCGACTCGTCCCAGCGACGGACTCAACTCAGCTTCGGCCGCGACCAGCAAGCGATCCAGCCGAGGTTCCGGCCGACATAACGTGCCGCACGAGGAAGCCGCTCGGCCAGCTCGGGAGGGACAACCAGTGTTTGCTCGCCCTCCAGCCGCAGGCCGGCAGTTCGGCCCACAGCGAGGTATTCTTCGATCGCGCGATGGAACGTCGCGATCGGGTGACGCAAGCCGGTCCTCGGGTCGATGAACCGGGCACGCTGGCCTTCGGCCGTGCGGTCGGGATGCAACGCCGACACGATGCAACGGCCGCCGGGCGTCAGAACGCGGGCCACTTCTCGTAATGCCCGGGCGAGGTCGTCGATGTGCTCGGCGACCAGTCCCAGCACGGCGAGGTCAAAGGTGGCGTTGCGGAAGGGCAGCGGCTCCGGAAGGGCGTGGCGGATCCAGTGCACCCGGGAATGTCGGCCGGCGACCTTGGCCCTGGCAAGGGCCATCATCTCGGGGGTCAGGTCGAGGGCGGCGATCTCGGCGGCGCCGGCCTCGATCAGGGCCAGGGTGTGACGCCCGGTTCCGCAGCCGATGTCCAGGGCGCGGCGGCCGGCTAGCGGGCCGAACCAGGCACGGACCGCCGGGCCTTCCAGGGCCGTGAGCGGATTGCCGTCGTCGTAGAGCGGAGCCCATGCGGCATATCCGGCCTGGACCGGGAGTTCGTCGGCAGATTCCTGCATGGTCGTTTCGTCAGGTTCGATTCGTTGAACTCTTTCGCTCGTGACTCGGGCTCAGCGTTTCAGCGAGATCAAGACCCGCGCCGGGGCCGAGAGTTTCGGGTCGCCTCTCTGCTCGAGGCCAACACAGAAGGTCTCCGGATTGAGCTTGGCCTTGAGCACCTCGCGGTGGCCTCCCTCAATCTCGACGATCACCGGGCGCGCGAGGTTCACCAGCGGGGCGTCGAGCCAGAGGGCGACTTCATCCTGGTGGTCGGCCTTCAGGGTGATCGTGTTGTCTCGCACCGATGCTTCGATATGCCCCGCTGGGTCCGGCTTCGGGGCCTCGATCCAGTAGAAGTGCTTCAGAACGTCGTCCGACTGGGACCAGACGATCCGATCCGGGTGGGTGGACCGCACCGAGTTCAGCATCTCGGCGACCTTGTCGCGATCCGGGACCGAGTGGCCGACATCTTTCAGCAACATGACCTCGCCGGGGTATCCGCCGTACCGGGCTTTCCATTCGGCGAGCTCCTTGACGAATTCGCGAGTGCGATCGGCGCGGCCGTAGGCGGTGTCCTTCTCGCCGACCATGACCGTGAACCGGACGTCGTGGAGGTTTTCCCCGTGAGTTTCGCCGGGCGTCGCGGCGGCGGCCGAGGCGTGGATCGCGGCGAAGCGGTCGGGCATCTTCGGGCCGATCACGAACGCGCCGTAGCCGCCGTGCGACGCCCCGAGGATGTAGACTCGATCCGGGTTCACGTCGCCGAACAGGACGAATTGCTCGATCAGCCGCTCGACCAGCGGGCAGATCGCGTCATCGTAGAAGCCATTCCACACGTCGTTCGGCGCGCGGAGCGCCAGGTAGACGTAGCCGCCGGCCTCGGGGTGCGGCTTGTAGTAGCGCTCGAACATGCTCCGCCATTGCTGGTCGTTGAATCGGGCCGCGGTGCCGCCGCCGCCGTGCATCGCGATCACCAGCGCCCAGCCGTCTGCCGGCTTCTCGCCGACGTGCCGCCACAGGTACGGGCTCTTCCGGTCCCTGGTCGCGACGGTCTTCGCCTCGAACTCCTTGCGGAGCGACTCGTGGGCCGGCGATGCCTTGCAGGCCGACCAGGCGATCTCGCGCATCGCGTCGTCCCAGGGCAATGCGGCCAGGAGTTTCCGGGCCGACGCTTTCCTGGCCTCATCGATCCCGAAGCGGTCGGCGAAGATCCTGGCCAGCTCGGCCCGGGTCTGCTCGGGGGCCGGGCGGTCGAGGTCGATGCGGACGACCGTGTCCGCCGCGACCGTCGCTGCGCGGATCGCGGTGCCGTCTCCGAGGCGGGCGAGCACCAGGACCGACCCGCCGATCGGGGCCTCGCAGGTCAGGTGTCGGTTCACGTCCACTTGCGGGCCGAAGCTCGAACCGAGCGGGCGGCTGGCGCCCGTCGCGCGGTCGAGCGTCGTCACCTCGGCCTCGACGCGCTCGCCCCCGCGTCGGACCTCGACCATCAGCTTGGGACGTGTCGAAGGCGTGGGGGTGGTGCCTTGCGTGTATCGGTCGGTCACGTCCTCGGCCGGTACGCGGTCGGACCGGTTCCAGACCATTGGGAAGAAGGAACCGGTGGCCCGGTAGGTGACCGCGTAGATGGCGCTGCGGGGCGAGCCCTTGATGGCCTTGGAGGCGTCGCCGACGAACCAGGCGTGGTCGAGGCCTTTCTCGTCGGGCTCGGCGGCCCCGACGAAGTGCCAGCCGTCGTCCCAGACCTCGACCCAGGTGTGATTGCCGCCCCGGCCGGGCCACGACGCAATCCCGGCCACGCGCGCCGGCACGCCGACCGCGCGGCAGGCCTCGACCAGCATGATCGAGAGGCCCGTGCAGGTCGCCATCCCCTGAGCGATCGATTCCTTCGAGCACTGGTCGGTGCGGAGCCGACGTGTGTTGTACGTGACCTTGTAATCGCGGAAGAGTGCCTTGTTCACCCGTAACGCGGCCTGGCCGGGCGTCTTGCAGTCCTTGACCAGCGGCAAGTATCGGTCGTGGAACTCGGCGCGCATCGATTGCCGGGGCTCGGTCAGGCTCGCGTGCGGCAGGACGGCGTCGAGGAAGATCGCCTCGGGCAATCGGGCACCCCAGGGGACTTCGCCGCGCACCCGGTAGGCCAGGGCGACGTTGGCGGCCATCGCATCCGGGGACATCTTCTCGAGGTCGCGGGGCGGCAGCTCCTTCAGCAAGAACGACAACCCGGCGCGGTGCTCGGGCGGGCAGGATTCGAGCACGCGGACCCACTCCGCCTTGCGCGCCGGGGCGCGGTCGAGCGAGGCGTCGACCGGCTTGTCCCACCATGCGGATTCGAGCGGCGAGCCGGCCGCGATCAGGACGGTACCGATCCAGAGCAAGAGGGCGGGCATGATTCCTCCAGGGCGGGTCCTGCTGGCTTCAGGACCGTCGAACTATCATGATCGATCGGCATGGATGAAGGAAGGCGTATCCTCAGTAGGAGGCCCCGTGGTTCGGACGGTGAGCCTATCCGAGTAGAGTGGGG
>JBKQHM010000168.1:0-17929 GCA_052148775.1 Isosphaeraceae bacterium
TGGACGGAAAAGGCTTTCCGCAAGCCCGGCGAACCGTTAGACGCCGATGCCCTCGCGCTTTTCTGCCAGCGACATTTTGATCTTCAGTGTCAATGTAAGGACGACAAAAAATACTTTAGCTGGGGTCGAGCAGGCCAGTGGACTGATTGGCCAAAACGGCCGAGTTGCCGGCGCCGTAGTCGACGACCACGCGATCGAGCCCTTGATCGGCGTAGATCACGTCCTTCGAGCCGTTCCCGGTGAGGTCGGCCACCGCCAGGATGACGGTCTGGTCGGCGTTGCGGTAGGGCGCGAACGTGCCGTTCCCCTGATTGACGAGCACCAGGACGTCGCCGTACGGGTTGCCGATGACCAGGTCGGGCCGGCCGTTGCCGTTGACGTCGGCGATCGTCAGGCCGTTGGGGTCGGGACCGGCGTCGTAGGTGACCGGCGGCAGGAACCCGCCCTTGCCGTTGCCGAGATAGATGCTCACGCCCTGGCCGTCGAGCACGGCCAGGTCCATGACGCCGTCGTCATTGAAATCCGCCGACCGGATGACGCTCGCCTGGATCGAGCCCTCCAGCACGACCGGATTGGCGAGCGCCCCGCCGCCGAGGCCCTGGAGCAAGCCGATGGACTCGGTGCCGGGGTCCGCGGCGACCAGGCTGATCGGCCCGCCCGGCGTCAACGATCCGCCCGCAACGCCGGTGGTCGATTCCGGGCTGGTGATCTGCGTCGAGCCCGAGCTGCCGTCGACCGCGGAGAGACCGAGCCCCGCGCGATAAGGGACTGCGGGGGCGAAGCTGCCGTTGCCCCGGTTGAGCAGGACGCTCACCTGGCCGGTCGACGCGTTGGTGACCACCAGGTCGGGCAATCCGTCGCCCCGGGTGTCGATCACCTCGAGGTCGGAGACGCCCCGGCCGGCCGGGATGCTCACCGCCCCGAGGAACGGCTGGTCGAAGCCCGTCGCGAAGCTGCCCTCGCCGTTGTTCAGGAACACCGACAGGGTGCCGTCGCCGGCGTTGCGGACCACCAGGTCGTCCCAGCCGTCGTGATTGAGGTCGGCGGCGACGACCTGGGCCGGGAGCCGGCCGGTGGCCATCGAGCCGACGCGGACGAACCCGCCGTCGCGATAGGCATAGAGCGAGATGGCGTCGTCCTGGGCATCGACGCTCGCCAGCAGCGGCCCTTCCAGCGTGTCCGGCACCCAGGCGATGTCGCGCGAGGGGAAGCCGGGATTGATCGTCACCGGCGGCTCGAAGCTGCCCGGCGACTGCGGGTTCCCCTGCCGGTAGAGGATGTCGCCGCTGCCGTCGACCACCAGCACGTCGCTGGTCCCGTCGCCGTTGACGTCGGCGACCAGCGGCGTGTCCCGGGGGTCGATCGCGACCTGCGCGGGCGTCGAGAACGTGCCGTCGCCATCGTCGAGCAGCGTCGTAATCGTGCCCGCGATGGGGTCGGCCAGGATGAGGTCGGGCCGGCCGTCGCCGTTGATATCGCTGGTGTAGAGTATCGTGGCGAATGTTGTCGGGGCCGGCACGGACACCGGGGCCTGGAAGGTGCCGTCGCCGTTGCCCCGCAGGAGGACGACTCCGGAGCTCGAGACGTTCAGCGCGGCCAGATCGAGCTTGCCGTCGCCGTTGAAGTCCCCCGCCACCAGGTTGCCGGAGACGGGCACATAGTCGGTGATCGGGGCGCCGAAGGTCCCATCGCCGTTGCTCAGGTAGACCGAGATCGAGGTGGGGCCGTATGCGGTATCGTTGAGCGTGGCCAGGTCGAGCTTGCCGTCGCCGTTGAAGTCGCCGGCGACCAGGGCGTTTCCGACCCGGGGACCGGTGATCGTCTGCGACGGCGTGGCCGAGAAGCCGCCATTGCCGTCGCCCAGGTAGATGGCGATGCTGTAAGCCAGGCTGTAGCCCTCATCGACGGCCATGTCGAGCTTGCCGTCGCCGTTGAAATCGCCGACGACGAGCTGACCTTCGCCGAACCACTGGTCGGGCGCCTGTTGAGCCGCGACGGCTCCCACGGGCGTATCGGTACTGACCTGGAAGGTCCCGTCCCCATTTCCCAGGAGGACGACCAGACTCCTGGTCAGGTCCGCCGGCCCGACGACGCCGCAGGCCAGGTCGAGGCGGCCGTCGCCGTTGAAGTCGCCGACGATGATGTCACCCTCGGGCGTGAGCGGCCCCAGCGCGATCTGCTGTCCGACCTGGAATCCCCCCTGGCCGTCGCCGAGCAGGATGGTGATGGTCCCGAGGGTGGTGCTGGCCACCGCCATGTCGATCCGGCCGTCGCCGTTGAAATCGCCAAGGGCCACCGCGTCGGGGATCGCGGCCGTCGCGTCGTCCTGGCCCTGGAAGGTGCCGTCGCCGTTGCTTAGCAGCACCGAGAGGATCTCCGGCGGGTCGAGGGCCTCGACGAGGTCGAACTTGCCATCCCGATTGAAATCGCCGGCCACCACGTTGAGGACATCCAGGCTGTCGACGCCGATCGGGCTGCTCCGAGGGGCCTGGAAGGTGCCATCGCCGTTGCCGACGAGCAGCCAGAGGAACGGATCGGGGCCGGAGATGCTGTACAGGCTGCTGCCCCAGAAGAGCAGGTCGGGCTTGCCGTCGCCGTTGAAGTCGCCGACGATCAGGTTCGTGGAGGAAAACGTCGCCGGGATCGTCTCGGGGGCCTGGAAGGTCCCGTCGCCATGGCCCAGGAAGACCTGGATGTCGGCGCCATTGGCCGACGACGCGGCCAGGTCGAGCTTGCCGTCGCCGTTGAAATCCGCCGCCACCAGCGACGTGATACCCAGGCTCGCGACGGACACGATCGGCTGCGAGTAGGTCCCGACGCCGAAGGTCCCGTCACCGTGGCCGAGCAGGACGTCGATCGACTCCCCGTTGGCGACGGCCAGGTCGAGCTTGCCGTCGCCGTTGAAGTCGCCGGCGACCATCGTGCCCGGATAGTTGTCGAAGCCGGGAAACTGGTAAACCTTCGGGGCCTGGAAGGTGCCGTCGCCGTTGCTCAACAGGACGTAGACGCGGGCCCAGAAGCTCGAATCGAGCGCCAGGTCGAGCTTGCCGTCACCGTTGAAATCGCCGACGACGAGCGAGACGCTGTAGTCCATCGGGACCTCGCCGGCAACGTAAATCGGTTTCTGGAAGGTGCCGTCGCCATTGCCCATCAGCACCAGCACTGTGTCGTTGGTGTAGTCGGCGATGGCCAGGTCGAGCTTGCCGTCACCGGCGAAATCGCCCGCCACCATGGGCCCATAGTCGTCGCCGGGGGGTAGCCCGAGGCCCGACAGGGGACTGCGGAAGGACCCGTCGCCGACACCCAGGTGGACGCCGTCGAGCATGACGATATCGGGGATGCCGTCGCCATTGAAGTCGCCGACCACCATGTCCGGCTGGCCGAGTTGGAATGCGGTCGAGGTGGGCGTGACCGTGGCCTTCATCGCGTAGTTGCCGGCGCCCGCCGTGACCTCGACCGTGAGGAAATAGGTACCCGCCGACAGTTGCTCCTCGATCGAGGGATCCCCATTGCCGGTGGCCTGGCCGTCGCTCTCCACCAACACGTTGCCCCGGGAGTCGAGCAGCGAGAGACGGGTCGTGAGCCCGTCGGCATGGACCTGTGCCAGCAGGAGGCCGTCGGCGGTCGCGTCGATCGTGTACCAATCGACGCGGGCGGGGTACACACCCGCAGTCGTCAGCGACGGCGCCGACTCGATCGTCACGCTGGAAGGAAGGCCGTCGGTGCCGAAGGCGTAGTCGTCGACCGACAGGCTTCGGACGCTCAGGGACGAGCCCAGCACGTTGAGCCCGCCGGTTGCTCCGGCCCAGTGCGCGGCCAGCGTGACCAGCGGGAAGCCGGCGAAGCCGGGCTGCGTCGAGCCGTCGATGAGGGTCGGCGTCGTGGCCTCGGGCAGCGGCGAGTCCAGCGCGATCGTCTGCACCCCGGCGCCCGGCAGTGCGAACGCGATCGTGTTGCTGCCGCCCGCGGTGTCGGAGTCGAGGATCGCCTGCCGTAGCGAGCCCGGCCCGCTATCGGCGAGGCTCGTGACGACGAAGATCCCATCGGTGATATTGATCGCCGAGTCGATGGGTTCGGCCCCCGCCGAATCCGCGGTCACGGTCAGCGTGGCGTCGCCATGGAAGCCCGGGGGCGGCGTGAAGACCAGGTCCGCGAGCACCGTGTCGATCACGGAGAGCGTGCCCTGGACTTGCAATTCCGCGACGCCGGGGCCGGCCGGCCCCTTGCCCTGCTGGAACGACAGGGTCCCTTCGGATACCGAGACCGACAGGCTCCAGGTCGTTACCAGGGGCCCGGCCTCGGGGTCCTGGAGGACCAGGCTCCCGGAGAAGGCCAGCGGCCGGCCCGGAGTCATCCGAAAGCCCCCGGCGGGTGTCAGGAGGCTCCCGGTGCGAAAGCCCGAGAGTTCCGAGGTGTTGCCCATCGGGTCGGTGGCCGTGGCCGTCACGACCGGCAGATCCGCCGTCGGTGTGAAGGGGACGTCGAACTCGGCCTGGCCCTGGCCGTTGGTCGTCACGTTCAGAGAGCCGAGGTCGTCCTGGGCCTCGCCGGAGGCGGCGCCGGCGAAGACGTCGATGTCGTAGGCGGTATTGGGCAAGCCGCCGCTCAGCCAGCCCTCGAGCCCGCCGTCGGGCGTGCCGATGACGACGGGGGACGGAGCCAGTCCGTTCGCACCTCCGACCAGGTCGATGGCGAGGCCGGCATTGCCGGAGATCGTGTTCGCGAGGATCGAATTGCCGTTGGAATCAGCGCCGATGACGGCCACTCCGTCACCGCCGTTGTCGGCGATCGCGTTGCCGACGACCTGGTTGCCGACCACTCCGGCCGTCGACGTGTAGCTCCACCCCAGGATGTCCTGGACGCTCGCCGACCCCGCGGTGAACCCGACGTAAGCGTCGGGGCCGCCGATGGTGCCCGGGATATCGACCGAGTAGACCTGCGTGGCGGAGGCGCCGGTGGCCGTGTCGGTGATCGTGACGGACAGGCCGTCGCCGTCGTAGCTCAGATCGGCCTGGAATCGATCGCCGCTGTGCAGGTCGATCCCCGTCCCGGCGAGGCTCACGATCCCGAAGGCAATCGGGGTGGCTCCATTGAGGAAAAGGCCCGTGGTGTTCGAACCTTCGGAGTAGGTCGAGTCGAGGTCGAATACGAGGCTGATGTCCGGGCCGATCCCCTCATAGCCCAGGTAGGACCCGACGGCGCCCGGACCCTGGTCCTGAATGGTGAAGGTGAAGCCCCCGGCGAACGAATCGTCGAGCTGGAATGTGAACTGGGTCTTGAAGCGGGTGATGTCGACCGGCTGCGACGTGAAGGCGGAGGCCGTCTCGGAGCCCTGGCCGTCGGTGAGCTCGAGCGCGTTCGCATGGATCGTCGCCGAGCCGCTCAACGTCAAGACGGCGCCTGAGCCGCCGAAGCCCCGGCTGGCTTCGACGGACGCGTCGCTCAGGAGCACGCCGGTGGCCGCGTTGCCCGCGATCGCGTTCGAGCTCCCTGGGTCATTGGAGCCGATGTCGTTGTCGTGGGCGCCGTTGAGGACTTCCACGCCGTACAGGTTGCCCTGAGACTCGGGATCGGCCGCGTTGATCCCGAGCTGGTTGCCATAGACGGCGTTGTCCGACGCCTGGTCACCCTCGATCAGGATGGCGGCCCCGGAGGTGAAGCCGTCGATCGCCAGGCCGCGGACGGTCGCCCCGGAGCCGTTCATCGTCAGGCCATTGCCGGCGCCGGCCTGGCTGCCGTCGATCTCGATGAGCGGGGTGCCCGCATAACCCGCCTGGGATGTGCCGTCGATGAGGACCGGGCCGGTGATCGCCGGCAGGGATGTGGCCGGCGCGATCGTTTGCACGCCGGCGCCGGGGATGGCGAAGTCGATGGTCGAGGCGCCCGGGGCCGTATCGGCCTCGATGATCGCCTGCCGTAGAGAGCCGGGCCCGACGTCCTGGGTGTTCGTGACCAGGAAGGCCGACAGCAAGGTCCGGTCTTCCATGGCTTCCACACGGGGCATGAGGCGGAAGAACACGGCGGAGAACGCCCAATCATCGCGGCGTCGGGGACGTCGCCGTGCGGGAGTCGGGCATCTCGGCTTGGTGTTTCGCATGGCTTGGATCGCTCGGTTGGGCTCGCGATGGGCTCGTCGTGATGGGTCATCGGTCGTTGCGGTCAAGTGATGTGTTGCCTGTCCTTCGAGACGCCGATCGGACCGGGGCGAGTCGGAGCGGCCGGAGGGAGGGGTCGTCGAGGATCTCCCGGCGCCGCGATGGGTCGGAGATCGTCCGCAGGGTCTTGTCGAGCAACTCGAGGGCGCGGGCGCGATAGGCGCGGTACAGGGTCACGGCGCGCTGGCCATCGCGACCAACCTCGCCGGCGGCGTATTCGACGGCCTGGGCATAGATCCGCGCCGCGTTGAATTCGGCCTGGGCCTTGGCGTTGGAGCCGTCGTCCGGGGCGGATCCGACGCGGGCCAGCCGGATCGCGGCCTCGGCGTCGGCCACGGCCGGACGCCAGTCGCCCAGGCGGACCCGCGCCAGCCCGCGGCCGGCGTGGGCGTCGCTCTGCTTCGCGACGAGCTTCAATGAGCCCTCGAAGTCGTCCAGTGCCAGGCGGGGCGCATCGGCGAAGTGATAGGCCCAGCCGCGTCGGTTGAGCAGGCGGGACCGCGTCGCCGCGTCGAGGTCGCGCCGGAGTTCCAGCGCCCTCGTGTAGTCGGCGATCGCGCCGGAGAGGTCCTGCCGGGCGACCCTGGCCAGCCCGCGAATCTCCAGGATCTCGACACTCGGCGTCCCTTCCGCGAGGTAGGCGTCGCAGGCGATGAGCACGTCGTCGAACCGCTTCAGGGCCGTCAATGCGGAGATCCGCAGTTGATGCGCGGCGGGATGCTTCGGCGCGATCGCGAGCGCGTGGTTGCAGGCCATCAGGGCCTCCTCGAACCGGGCCGCGCCGAAGAGGACGCGGGCGCGCTCGGCCAGGTCGCCGGCGCGCTCGGGTGCATTCTCAGGCTCGAGCCGGAGGGCCTCATCGAGGTCGTGCAGCGCCTCGGCGCGCTGACCTGGTGTCGCGTCGCGTCGATCGGCATGCAGCAGCGCCCGGGTCCGCAGCAGCGCGACCCTGGCCGCCGGATCCTCGGCCCGATCGATGGCCCGGCCGAAGGCCGCGGCCGCCTCGTCCAGGCGGCCCATCCGCTGCCGGAGCTGGCCCAGCGTCGCGTGCGCCTGGTAGAGCCCCGGCCGGAGTGCGACGGCGGCCTCGAGGTCGGCGAGGCACTCCGCGAACCGGCCGGACTGGAGGAACATGCCGCCCCGGTTCACCAGGAGGACGTATCGGAAATCGTCGGAGGGGAGCCGCTCGAGGGCGTCGCGGTAGTCGGCCATCGCGGCGTCGAAGGCCGCCTCGGCCTGCCGACGCAGCGATGCCCTCGCGTCGGGCCGTGCGGGATCGATGCGCGACAGCGCCTGGTTCCCCTCCTCGCCGTGGATGCGCGCCCGCAGCAGGTAGAGCTCCACCAGGTCGGGCTGGATGCGCAGGCAGGCATTCAGGTGGTCGCGAGCCTCGCCCAGCCGCCTGGGCTCGACGTTGAAGTCGCAGATCGCCAGCAACAGCCGTGCGGCGACCTGTTCGGGGTCGAGCCGCAAGGATGCGTCGAGCGAGCCGATCGCCTCGATCCAGCGGCGCTGCGCCATCTGCTCGCGGCCGATCAGGAAGTGATCGAGCGCAGTGACGGCGGGCCGATCGCCGGCGAGCTTTTCCTCATGGGCCTGACCGGCCCGATCGCCGGACCTCGCCAGGCAATCGGCTCGGCGGAGGTGGTACGCCGCGGTCGGCTCCGCCCGGAGCCTGTTCGCCCCGTCCAGCACCTTCAGGCCGACGGCGGGCTCAGTCGCCTGCGAGAGCGTCAAGAGCAGGTCATAGCAGCCCTCGGTGATCCGTGTCCTCTCGGCGGCCGATAGCTCCTCGGGGAGCGGGTCGGTGATCCTCCAGCCCTCGTCGGCCGCCCGGGAATCGCGTGCATAGACCGCCAGCGCCCGGCGGGCTGCATCGCCCAGCCGAGCCCGGCGGCTCTCGGCGTCGAGCTCGAACTCCGCCGAGGCGAGCTGCGCCCGGGAGCAGAGCCGGAGGAATTCCTGGAACCGCCTCCGCTCGGCCAGCTCGCGCTGGTGTTTCTCCTCAAGACCCCTCAAGTCCTGGAGCCGCCGCTCGACCTCGGCGAGGGAGGCGCGGATCCGGTCGGGCAAGCCCTCGATGCGCCGGGGATCCTCGTTGTCGAGCCGGCCGAGGAAGTTCGACAGCTCGGCCTGGGCGTGGGAAAGGTCCTCGGCCGAGTCGGCTCTCCTGGCGGTATCTTCCAGACCGCTCCCCTCGCGCAAGAAGGTGATGGCGCGCCGGCTCAGATCGGCCTCGTGCAGGCGCCGGTTGCGCTCCCGGATCGCCCCGGCCGCGGGCAGGCCCACCAGGGCAAAGATCATCGCGACGAGCATGGCGGCGCGGAGGGGCCGGCGGCGGGCCCACTTGATCCCGCGCTCCAGGGGCGGAGTCCGCCGCGCGAGGATCGTCTCGCCGTTCCCGAACCGCTCGAGGTCCTCCACCAGGGCCATCGCCGAGGCATATCGCTTCGACGGCTCCTTGTTCAGGCATTTCAGGCAGATGGTCTCGAGGTCGCGGGCGACCTTGGGCACCAGTCGGGAAGGCGGCACGACTTCCTCGTCGATGACCTGGCGCACCGTATCGATCGGAGTCACGCCCTTGAAGGGGGGCCGGCCCGTCAGCATCTCGTAGAGGATGGCGCCGAGGGCGTAGATATCCGCGGCAGGCCCGACATCCTTGGTGTGCCCCCGCGCCTGCTCGGGGGCCATGTAGCTCGGCGAGCCCATGATGGCGCCGCTCTCGGTCTGCCGGCTGTCCGATTCCATCCGCTTGGCCAGGCCGAAGTCGGTGATCTTGGGGATGCCGTCGCCGGTGAAAAGAACGTTGGCCGGCTTGAGGTCGCGGTGGATGATGCCGGCCTCGTGCGCGACGTGGACGGCCCGTGCGAGGCTGACCATCAGCTCGGCGGCCTGCCGGCCCGGCTGGGGCGCGCCGGCCAGTCGGTCGTCGAGCGATCCGCCTTCGAGCAGCTCGAGCGAGAAGTACGGCAGGCCGTCCACCTCGCCGATGTCGAAGATCTGGAGGATGTGGGGATGGCGGAGCCGGGCGACGGCCTCGGCCTCGGTGCGGAAGCGGGTGAAATGGTCCGGGCGGGCCTGGGTGCCCCCGCGGATCATCTTCACCGCGACGAGTCGGTTCAGGCCGGTCTGCCGGGCGAGGTAGACCACGCCCATGCCCCCCTCGCCGAGCTTCTTCACCAGCTCGTAGCCCGGGATCGTCGGCCAGGGTCGGGGGGCGTGCGAGCGGGCCGCGGATCCCGCCGGCTTGTTGCCTTTCACACCACTCTCGACGACGGTCTCACCCGCGTCGGCCGGCGAGAAGTCTCCCGTCTCGTCGGCCGTGCTCTGCGGACCTGCGGCCGGATGGGACGCGCCGTTGGCGCCCGCCTCGCGGGCCGTCGCGGAGAACTCCGCCGTGTCGCCGGGATCGGCCCCCGGAGCACCCTTGGCCTTGGAGATCCCGGTCTCGCCCGCCCGTTGCGTCGTCCGACCGAACCCCCCGACGGCCGGCTCGGCCGTCAGCGTCTCGAGGCGGACCAGGCACAGCTTGCAGACCTCGACGTGGGCCACGACCCGGGCTTCACGCTCCGCCTCGAGCTCCTGGTCCAGGAGACGACGGAGCTCATTCAGATCCGGACAGGGTTCATTGTCCATGACACCTCTTCCCAGGGGTCCTCGGGATCATGCGTGCCGGGGTGACTTGGCTTCTCGATTGGAATACTGGTTTCCGGGCGGAACCTTACACTCTTCTCCCGAAATATCCGAAATCTCCTGGCGAAAGATCGGCCGGATAGGTGTGAAACCTGTCCTTTCGGAACCGAGGCGGCGCACGGCGAAAACGACGCAGGTGACTCTCTACCTGGTCGCCGTTCCAAATCAAGACTTGTTAATTTGAATGAGTTCGTTAATGGAACGCGCGGCTGGTTCCAGTCACCTCGGTTCACTCGAGAAAGTTGGTCGCGCCAGGGGCGAGAGGGCCGGAAGATCGTGTGCCCCTGAATGACTAGGAACACGAACCCCAAAAACCGAACGAGATTTCTCGAAATTTTTCGAAATAGTCCCAGGTTCGGGGCGGCACCAAATCGCGTTTTTCAACGCAAAGCTTTTAGGATTAGGGATATACGACTTATCGGGTGCTGCTCCGACCTGATCCCGAAAAATTGACGCAAGAACGGTTGGCTCATGTCGGGTAACTGGTGGGACCACGGCCCTTCGCCCGGCTAAGAAAGCGGATCTCTCGGATATTAGGCCGCTCGCGACGAGCCACGGGGCGACTACAGTACAGTTCCACCACTTACCCGACATGAGCCAACCGATTTTCTAGCCCTCTGTCGGACCATTGAGATTAATCGCTAGGGGATTGCAATAGGCTCACCGCGGGTTTAAACTACGTTACATTGCGTCCACTCGTGATGGGTTGGCGCGACTCGGTCAAGATGGCTCGCGATGCGTACCGGCGCATCGACGGGCTTTTTTGTTGCGCGTCGCGCACCGTTTCCGAGTTCGTTGCGACCGAGCGGATTTTCCGTCTAGCCGGTTGATAGCCACATGCGCCGCGCCGACCGACAAGGAGGCCGGGACCGAGACTCCGTTGCTCTGCGCTGCCACAGTCAACCGGCCTCAACAATGAACAGGACGATCAAGCCGTGACCAGCACCTCGACGAGCACGCAGCGACCGCATCGATGGATTCCAGCTTGGGCGCAGCGGCGATGCTTCCAGGCCGCGATCGTAGCGGCTGGATTGGTGTTCCTCAATTCATCACCTGCATCCTCTCAGCAGCCGACCTCTCGGGCGCCGGCACCTACTCTGCGGCGAGATAAGCCAGAAAGCAAAAACCCGTCGCAGACGCGGCGCGAATCGTTGCTCGACCTACCTGAACTCTCCGATCGTGTCATCCAATTGGCAGTGGAAGACGAATTGTTGCGGTCGGCCGCCGTCGACGGGCATCTGATCGACGTCGACGTGGCCGATAGCGTTGTCACGTTGTCGGGTCGGTTGAACAACATCTTGGCCGAACAAATCGCCGTGGGTCTGGCAGAACGGATCCGCGGTGTCGAGTCGGTCGTTGATGAAATCGAGATCGTTGTCGACCGCCGCGACAACGCGGAACTCAAGAAGGGGGTGCTGGCGGCGCTTCAAGCCGATCCAGCCACGCACGAACTGAAGGTCGAAGTCGCGGCAGCCGACGGCACGGTCAGCCTGTCCGGGACCGTCCCGTCATACGGCCTGAAAACTCTGGCAGGCGAAGTGGCGATGGGAACGAAGGGCACTGCCGAACTCAAGAACGACCTGCTCGTTGACTCGAAGCGGAGACTGACCGACGAGGAGTTGCAGAAGGAGGTTCGTGAACTGTACCGCTTCGCCGCACTGCTCGACGACGTGAAACTGGAGGTGAACGTCAAAAACGCCGCGGTGATTCTCAATGGCACCGTGACCAGTAGCTTTCAGAAGTCTTACGCCGAGGAGCTGGCGTGGCGCGCGGGTGCGAAGGACGTGGATGTCCGCGGCGTCGACGTGAACTGGCGGCATACCAACCCGCTACTGCGGAGCCGCCGCTACGAGAACGCGACAGACGACGAGATCCGCGCCGCCGTGCAACGTGCTTTCAAACACGATCCGCGCCTGGTGAGCTTTGACCCGCAGATTCACGTCGATCACGGCGTCGTCACGCTGACCGGTGACGTCAGTTATTTGACGGCGCAACAAGCCGCCGAGCACGACGCCCGTCAAACAATTGGCGTGCGGCGTGTCAAAAACCATCTGCGAACGCGCTGGCCGGACCAGCCGCCAACCGATCAACAGATTGCCGACTTCACTCGGCAAGCGCTTGCTCGTGATCCATACGTGGAGAAACACAATATTCTTGTCGATAGCGAAAATGCGCACGTGAGCTTGTACGGCGACGTCGATACTGAGTTTGAAAAGGAACACGCGGTATGGACGGCCAGTTGTCAAAAGGGAGTCGTTCACGTCAACGACTATCTCGCCGTGCGCAAGAACTGGGTTCCGAAGAGCGACGCGGCCATTCAGGCGGACCTCAATGACAAGCTCGCGTATGCGTTCGTGGACCCGGACAACCAGGTGACAGCGAAAGTCGTGGACGGTGTGGCCATCTTGCAAGGTACGGTCGACACCTGGCTGATGTGGCAGACGGCCATGGATCAGGCGATCGCAGCGGGCGCGCGCCGGCCGCACAACCTGATCGAAGTCCGTTATGGACTGCCTTCCGGCCCGCACTACTACGGTCCGCACAATTACGTTCCACGGTGAATTGGTCTGCGGTCCCGCGAGGACCGTTTACAGATTGGCCGGCATGTGGACGCGAGTGCTGCGTGGTCTGCTGAGGATAGCACATTGCGGCTCGGTTGCATTCCGGACATTCTTAAATCCCGGCGCAGCCTGGGGAATCTGGATAAGTCCACTCTCTCCAGATTGCGCAGTCACGCGAGCCAATTAGGGATGTCCCCTTTCTTCACGCTTTCTTCACGCGAGCCAATTAGGGATGTCCCCTTTCTTCACGTGTCCCCTTTCTTCACGTCCCGTGCACAGGATATGGGATGATTGCTGCTCCAACGCCCGCGAGCCCGAAGAAGCGGTCGCGCCGACGAGTCGGATCATGGCGACTGCGCCGGATCGCCGGACGACGAGTCCGACCGTCGTGGGCGACAGGGGAAGCGATCGGGGCTAGAATAGACTTGGTGTCAAGTCTGGACTGGACTTGACGAGGATCCGGAGTTGGTACGATAAGGGAAACCATGAGGGTTCGAAGTGGGCTGGAGCCCGCTGGCCCTGCGACAATTGAGTCGCGCCTCTCGTCGTGTCTCCGTGATCCGAGATCGCCCGAGGGCGAGACAATCATGTCCGATCCTGCTCAGCGACCTTCCGTGGCGATCACGTCGCTCGCGATCCGGGATTTCCGCGGGATCGACCGCCTGGAGCTGGACTTCCGCGGTCCCGATGGACAACCCAACTCCCTGGTGGTCCTGGCCGGCCCCAATGGTTGCGGCAAGACCGCCGTGCTGGAAGCCGCCCTGATGCTTGCTGGCGGCGTTGACCTGATCACGGGTCTGCGCGGCCAGTCGGCGATCCGCCGGGGTGCGAAGGACTACGAGATTCTAGCGGACTTCCAAGCCGGGGACAGGACGTGGCAGAGCCGGGATCTCCCCGGCGCTTCCAATCCCCTGATCTCGGAAGTGGTTACGCACTGGTACTTTTCATCCTGGCGGGCTCCCAACCTCGTCGGTCCCGTGAACCCAACCGTGGGACGCCGTGGTCGCCGTCCCGCCAGGACCGATCAGAACCGCCTCCTGAACGTCAAGCAGCAATTGGTCAACGCCGCGACGGTCGAGCGCTTCGAGAACCCGCTTCCCCGTCTCGGTCGCTATTCCACGGTCATCCGGGCCATCAACGAGGCCTGGCGCGAATTCTACCCCTCCACAGATGACGCTTTCGAGGTGGGGGTGGTTCTCACCCCCGAGGAGTCCGGAGGCGGCTCGTTCGACGTCTATCTGCGAACGTCCGCGGGACATCGCCTTGAGATCGATCTCCTCAGCGCCGGTCAGCTCGAACTCTTCCTGTTCCTGGGCGCGCTGGCTTTGAACGGGGATCGCGCGGGGATCATCTTCATCGACGAGCCCGAGCTGCACCTGGACCCGCAATGGCACCGGCCGATCCTGAGGAGCCTGATGCGGCTCCAGCCCCACGCTCAACTGGCCGTGGCGACACATTCGCCGGAGATCTATGATGCGGCGGCTTCCTACGAGCGCCACTACCTCGTGCCCGAGGACGATCCCCGTTCGTGGTTATGGGCGCGACACGGGGGCGTTGAGTCGGGGGTCTGAAAGCCGTGGCACGAAGCGTCGAGCGGGCCAGTCTCTACCGTGCCCCGATCAACCTCTGGGTCGAGGATCAACTCACCCGGGCCTACCTGGATGCCGTCTGGAATAGTCCCGACGTCGGCTTCCTCATCGGTGGCGGCAACGAAGGTGTCCTGGGGATCGTCAACGACGCGGAAAAGGCCGGCTATCCGAACGTCTTCGCCGTGATCGACCGCGATTTCCGCCAGTCGAACCGATCAAGTTGGATGGACCCAGCCAAGACGTCGAGACGGTTCATCCTGTCCGTCCACGAGATCGAGAATCACCTCCTCGACCCCACCGCACTGGCCGCCTGCCGGTTCAATAACCGGGGAAAGACGGCGGCCGAGATCGAAACCATGATGACGACGGCCGCCGGTCGGCTCGGCTGGTGGGCGGCCTGCCGGGATGTGGTCGCTGAGCTGAGGAAGCGGTTCCGAGAAGGGTTTCTCAACGATCCGACGTGCGCGGTGAGCTGCGGGGACGAGGCTCGGGACCACATCTGTC
This sequence comes from Isosphaeraceae bacterium, assembly GCA_052148775.1. Lineage (GTDB taxonomy): Bacteria > Planctomycetota > Planctomycetia > Isosphaerales > Isosphaeraceae > CAVZRC01. The sequence goes on from JBKQHM010000168.1 coordinate 14,503, forward strand.
AATCTCCATGGTTTCAGAAGCTCGCTCAGGAAACCGCGCGGACGACCGAGGCCGACATCCACCGGCTGCTCTCCGATGCTCATGTCAGAGCCAATCAGTCCCTCTCCGACGGCCGCTGGAAGACCGAATTCGCCGGCAAGGAGATCCTACGCGACGTGGGTAGCCGGATCTGCGACCACACCTCGTTCCCCCGGCACTCGACGACCAGCACCCCGTTCGACGAGGATCTCGCCAAGGAGGTCGGCGCCTGGCAACGAGCGAACAAGGCTGTTCCTGCCGACCTGACCGACCTCCTCGCCGCGCTCCAGCAACGGATCTCACGTGCCAGAACAAAGCCGTAGCCGCGTCCGTGAGATTGCACCGGATCTCTCGGTTCGATCCGCATCCCCTCCCGCCTGTCGTCGCTCTCCACATACCCTACCTGCTCACGGCATCGGGGAATTCCTGACCCCGTCACTGAAATCCAAGATCTGCAACCACAACTGTCCGGCTAACGCTTCGGGGATCTGACGGAACATTCTTATAAATCATCGCTTAGGTCGCAAAATGGGCGCGCACGATATCTCCACGTGGGACTTGGGACTTGAATGGGCGGGGCCGCTAGAAAGAAACAACTCGTAGAGTCGAGGTGTGGCGCGGTGTCTCTGTCTTGTCGACCGGGCCCCGTTTCCACACCCCGCTCATCAAACTGGACGGGCGGTTTTCCCGCATCCAGCTTTCGTTACAAGGCGTTTCTCATCAATGAGTTCACACTTTCGCTCACGAAACATTGTGGCTAGGTCCGTTGGAGTTGGTACAGTCCCAACTCCTGGTGCAGGTAAGTGTCAGGGTATTGTGTTCGACCCTGACCCGGCACTTTGAACTTCGCACACAACCACTGGCGCACCCGGTAGCGGACGTGGCTGTCGATGACGCGATAGGCAGGGCTGATGGTGCCGATCCGAAAATAGTGGGACCAACCCCGTAGTTTGCGGTTGATCCGACCGATCTGCTTCTCGACCTCCAGCCAGGTCGTCTCACGTCCCGTCATGCCACTGATCTCGCCGCATAGCCGGTCGATCTTCTTCCGCGACGGTCGCGGTCCCAAATAGGATGCGCCCGTGCGACGGTCGTAGTTCCGGCCGAGGGTGTAGCCCAGAAAGTCGAACGTCTCCTCCGGCAGGCGGCACAGCCGCGTCTTCGTCTCGTTCACCGTCAGCTTCAGCTTGGACATCATCCCCCGCATCACGACCATGGCCGGTTCGGCTGTGCCGCGACAGCAGATGACGAAGTCGTCCGCGTAGTTGACGATTCGCGCGACCAAGCGGCGCTCATGACCGCCCGTCTTCCATCCCTTTACAAATCTCCGCATGTAGATATTTGACAACAATGGCGAGATCGGAGACCCTTGTGGGGTCCCCGTCGCCAGGTCCTTGTTCCGGGTCGTTCGACGGCGGTGCCCTTTCGCGTCGGTCTCTTCCACCGGGGTCTCCAGCCACATCTTGAGCAGCCGCAGCACGCGGCCGTCGCTGATCCGCCGGGACACCGATCTCATCAACTCGGCGTGCGGGATCGTGTCGAAATAACCGGATAGGTCCGCGTCCACCACTTCGGTGTGCCCTTGCCTGAGTAGCCGTTCCACTTGGCGAACGGCTTCCAGGGCGCTGCGCTCCGGGCGGTAGGCGTGTTGTTCGGGCTCCAGGTCGGCCTCGAAGATCGGCTCCAGGACCAGCACAGCAGCCATCTGAACCACGCGATCTTTGATGCAAGGAATCCCCAGCGGCCTCGGCTTGCCATCCGATTTAGGAATGTACACGCGTCGGACCGGCAGGGGCTGATACGTCTCGTTCCTCAGCTCTTCCGCCAGATCGTCCAACCATCGATCGGCACCGCATGCCTCGATATCCGCGAAACCCAGGCCGTCGACCCCCGGCGCGCCGCCGTTGGCACGGCAGCGCGCGTAGGCGAAACCCAGGACGTCGCGGCGGTAGATCTTGTCGTACAATGCGTAGAATCGATAGTCGGGCGAGTTCTTCGCTTTGGTGTGCAACGCCGTCTGCAACTTCCCAACCTTCATCGGAGGTGTTAGGCTCACGCCAATCTCCCGGCTGTCGGCCGCTTGCTGCGTTGACCTTGAACTAAGGCCCCTTCCCTCGACCGGAGTTACCCGGCGTCGATGGTACTACGGGCCTATCCGCCACCCCAGGCGGCCCGGTCGATCCCTCACGGGTGTCCGGTTGAGAGTCACACGCCCTCACCGCTCGGGGTTTCCCGTGTTGCGTTGATCTCCGTGTACAGACATGCCGTCGTCATTACCCCGGTGGCCCGCTGGGTTCTGATCGCTCGTGGGGCGGACTATTCCAACCGTTTCCCATTCATCCCCAGCGACGGCGGCCTTCCCCATCCGATTGCAAGGTCGGCGTCCACATTGGTCGTTTCGAGGCCTGCTCAACGTTCACTCGCGTTACGGCCTGTCGGCTCGCTGCATCGCCTAAGCGACACATCTGTCTCGAAGGCTCCGACGGTTTCGTTTCCTCCACCGCCGCCCCGATAGCTACCGGCTGGAGCGACCCAGTTGCCGGGTGGGAATTGCACCCACTGAAGTCCCAACACCTTTTCACTGCGCACGTAGAGTCGAGGTGTGGCGCGGTGGTTTAGGACCAGCATAGACTGTTGCCGGCTCTTTCGATTACCGGTGCCTTAGTGTCTGGCCATGCTCCGTTTCCACACCCCGCTCATCAAACCGGGCGGGCGGATTTCCCGCACCCGGCTTTCGGACAAGGCTTGTTTAAATAGCGATTCACACACGTTCGCCCACGAACCGTTGCCGCGACGTTCGTTCAAGCTGATGCAGTCCCAGCTTCTGGTGCAGGTATTGGTCAGAGAAGCGTTTCTTTCCCTGTCCCTGCTCCTTGAACTTCGCACACAACCACTGGCGCACCCGGTAGCGGGTGTGGCTGTTGATGTTCCGGTAGGCTTTGCTGACCGTCCCGATGCGGAAATAGTTGGACCAGCCGCGAAGTTTGCGGTTGATTCGACTGATCAGCTCCTCGACGTCCCGCCAAGCCTTCCGTCTTGTCGTCAGCTCATTGATCGCGCTACAGAGTCGGTCGACCTTCTTCTGCGCGGGACGTGGTCCCAAGTAGGACTCGCCCGTTCGGCAGTCGTAGTTCCGACCGAGGGTGTAACCCAGAAAATCAAACGTCTCTTCCGGCAGGCGGCAGAAGCGCGTCTTCTGTTCGTTCACCGTCAACTTCAGCTTGGACATCATCGTCCGCATCACGTTCATGGCCGCTTCGGCCGTGCCGCGGCAGCAAATGACGAAGTCGTCCGCATAGTTGATGATTCGCGCATCAAGACGCTGCTCGTGCCCTCCCGTCTTCCACCCCTTCACAAAGCGCCGCATGTACACATTGGCGAGCAACGGTGAGATCAGAGCCCCTTGAGC
>JBKQHM010000169.1:0-12554 GCA_052148775.1 Isosphaeraceae bacterium
TGTCTAGAGCGAACGTCCGCGGGTCGCGGTGCGGTTTCACGCTGATCGAGCTGCTGGTCGTGATCGCTATCATCGCAGTTTTGATCGCGCTCTTGTTGCCGGCCGTGCAGTCAGCGCGGGAAGCAGCCCGCCGCGCCCAGTGCACCAATAACATGAAGCAACTAGGCATCGCCCTACATAACTATCATGATGTTGTCGGCTCGTTCCCCACTTCCTTCTGGCGGGACACGCTGAACCCGAACGGCACGACCGACGTGAGCAACCGGCATAGCTGGATCTCGATGATCCTGCCGTACATCGAGCAGGCGCCCATCTACAACGCGATGAACTTCCAGCTCGCGGTGGGCGGCCCCCTGTACGCCACCGGCACCAGCACGGTCCTCCTCGCCAATTGCGGGCCGTACAACGCGACGGCGACCATGTCGTTGATCAACGTGTTGACGTGTCCGAGCGACCCCGCACCCAACTTCTCAACCTATCCCCGGGTCGATCAGGGCGTGGGGCCCAATAACAACTCCGGGCCCAAGCTCAGCTACACGGGGAACTTCGGCGACAACTACAACGATTGCGCGACATGGTGGCTGTTCCCGAACCTGCCCTACTCTCGGCCCAACGGCTACGGTGAAGCCGCCACCGAGACCGGGATCATGTGCCGATCGGGCGGCACCACCTCGATCCGCGATATCACCGATGGCACGAGCAACACCTTCGCCGTCGGCGAGACCCTCTTCGAGTCGTGCGACTGGTGGACCTGGCCCAACCCGAACGGGACCACCTGCGGATCGTCCTGCCCGATCTGCTACATGGGGGTCACTCAACACAATCAGAACGCCGCCTCGCCGAACGATAGTTATAACTGGCGGGTCGGATTCGGCTGGCGGAGCATGCACCCGGGCGTCGTCAACTTCCTCTTCTGCGACGGCTCGGTGAAGGCCATCAAGTGCTCGATCAGCCGCGTCACCTACCGGGCCCTGAGCACGCGGGCCATGGGAGAGGTGATCAGCTCCGATTCCTACTGAGTCGGATCCGATCCCGGCTGCGGATCGTTCGCCCGCGATCGTGCGAGCTCTCGACCCGAGCGGTCGACGGTGGTGGAGTTGCACCGGTCGACCGCGCGGTACGACCGCTCGTTCGCCGTCTGATTGACCCCCGATCCTTCCCACTTGACGTCGCGTGAGGTCGTCGTGAGATCCCAATCACGTCTCGTCGTAACGATCGTCCTGGCTACCCTCGCGGGGTCCCCGGGATGTGGCGGTCCGATGCCCGCCCCGGCCAATGGAGGCGGCGGCGGTCCGCCGCCGAGCGACGCGAAGTCCAAGGCGTCCCAGGAGATCAGCAACGCCCTGAACGAACTCATCATCGACGCCACGGCCCGGTTCCGGCCGCTCGACTACGAGTACGATGAGGACTTGCTGAAGATCGTCGATCGAGTCGAGGCCTACTTGTCCGGCAAGACCCCCGCCCCGCCTTCTCGCGTCCTGCCCAAGCTGGACGTTCAGGAGGAGATGGACCATTTCCGCGAGACATTCCGCCGCTGGAAGGCCCGGACGGGCAAAGACCTCCGGGTCGAGATCGACAGATTCGCGGCCGAGGTCGCCGCGCGCAAGCCGGACGGACCGCGGTTCTATCCCGATTTCCACAAGCGATTCGCCGCGGTTTTCGACGACTTGATCCCCATCGAGGTGGCCGAGATCCGCGAGCGGCGCAATCGCTATCTCCACGAGCAGGCCAGGCCGTTGCTGGACTCCTTCCGGCAGAAGGATCCCGATGCCGTGCTCGAGTTCGAGAAGATCCTGAACCAGCCGCCCTATAACCTGTCGCCGTCGGTACCGGCCACCGACAAGACCTCCTGAGGTCCTCGCGACGGCGCAGAACGGCCCCGTCGACGCGATCTGTCGACGGCCCCGGGCCATCGTTCGATGATGCCCCGGACCATCGGAGTATGCCAGGTCCGCATCTCATCCTCTTCATTCCAATCGGAGGCGATCCTCATGTCGGTCAGACTTCTGCTTTCGTTCGTCGGCGGACTCGGTCTCGTCTGCTCAGTCGGCGGTTGTACCGGCGACCCGAACCTGCCGAAACTCGGCAAGGTGCATGGGAAGGTCACCTACAACGGAAAGCCGCTCGATGGCGGCCACATCGTGTTCACCCCCGCCGGTGGCAAGGGGGGCGAGTCGGGGCAGAACGCGACCGGCGAGATCGATTCCAACGGGACTTACGATATGACGACGTTCAATACCGGCGATGGTGCCATCCTCGGCCAGCACGTCGTCACGGTCTTGTCGCGGGAAAAGGTCGAAATGCCCAAGCCCGATGCCAACAGCCACATCAAGTATGAGCTGCCCAAGAGCTTGACCCCGTCGAAGTACGCGACCGCCGACAAGTCCCCCCTGCGATGCACCGTGGTGCCGGAGGGGACGACGTTCGATATCGAGTTGAAGGACTGAGCGCATCCGGTCACGGCCGCGGGCCACCGAACTGGCCGCGCGGCCGCAAGGCCCTGAGCCCGAACCGCGCGGCCGCATGCCCGGGATCGCAAGCCAGCGCCGCGCGGTACCACGACGCGGCGAGTTCCGGCTTCCCCAACTCGACGCAGAGCCTACCCAGACGGTAGCGGATGTCGGCGTCGTGGGGGGCGCGCTCGGCCTGCCGATTCAGGGCCGACATCTCGGCCAGGCCCTCGTTCAGCTCGTCGGCACGGGCCAAATCGCGCCGGGCCTCCTCGGGCCGCCCGAGCTGACGCAAGACCAGACCGCGCTGATAAAAGATCTCCGGCTGGCAGGGGTCCGCCGCCACGGCGCGGTCGAGATATGCGATCGCCTCGGCAGGCCGACCATTCGCCAGATCGATCTGGGCCCGCTGGGCCAGTAGCCCGGGATGGTGGGGCGCGACCGAGAGCCCGGAATCCACCGCGGCGCGGAACCCGGTCAAGTCACCTCGCAGTCGCGCGCAGGTCGCCAGGAGCTCGGCATATCGGGCCGGAGAATCCCGGCCCCGGCAGGCCGCCAATTCACGCTCGGCTCCCGTCGTGTCCCCCAGCTTGATCAGCGTCTCGGCCAATTCGAGATGGACTGCCGGCTGTGCCCGATCGATCGCCAACGACCTCTCGAAGGCGACCCGGGCTCGTTCATACTCCACATCCTCCTTGAAGATCAGGCCGAGGGTCCGCCAGGCGCGGGCGTCCTCGGGTTGGAGCCGGGTCACGGCCTCGAGAGCCGATACGGCGGTCTGTCGATTCCCTTGATCATAGGACACGACCGCCAGCCATCGGTAGGTCTCCGCGTCGTCGGGCCGCTTCTTCAAGGACGCGATCAGCGAGGCGATCGCCGGCAGGGGCCGCCCGGCGGCATAAAGCGTACGTCCCTTCCAGAAGGCGTAATCGGCTCCGCTCGGCCCGTCCGGGTTCACTTGATCCAGCGCCCGGACAGCCGAAGGGAGTTCGCCCCGCTCCACGGCGATCCTCGCACGCAGCAACAACGCCCGCTCGCGAGTCGCCGGCGCGATCTCGGGGACGGCCAGCCATGCAAGCGCCTCGTCCGGGTCGTCCTCGCGCACGGCGGCTTCGGCTCGCGACAGGTATCGTCCGGGTCGACCTTGCCACCAAATCACCCCCATGGCTACCGCGACGGCCAAGATCAGGGCCATGAGGGCCCACAGCAGCCTTGTCGTCCAGCTCGGGATGAATTCGGGCATGGTCCACCTCGGAAAGACGGCCGGTGTCTCGCGGTCACTCCAACCCCTCCCGCGAGAGGCTCCGGATTGACTCGACGTCGCTCGGGCCGAGATTCGCAGGGCTCCAATGTAGATGGGTCGAAGGTGTTATCATAACAAAGACGTCGGGCGACGACGCGTTTCCGCTCAACATTCCTCCCGGTCTCTCGGCCGTCCCGGAAGAGGTGCCGTTCGACAACCTCTCCGGGATTCCATCAGACCGGCGTGGGTCATCTCCTCTGTTCGCCCCGGATGGGCCGACTCTCCCACGTTCAAGAAGGATCAAGGCGCCTGGCGCGATAGAGACGGGCGACTCGACGAGTCCCTGTCTGCGTCCCGCCGGTCTCTTCGACCAGGCCGAGCACCTGCACCCGGTACCGGAAGTTCCGTGAATCGATCGAATCTCCGGAGACGATCGCGACCACCTTGCGGAACTCCTCGAGGGTGAAGGTCGCGGGAAGGTAGCCGAAGGCGTCCGCCGACTCGTACAGACGCGCCCGCAGGCGTCGTCGGGCCATGGCAATGATCTCGGCGTGGTCGAACGCCAGCGTCGGCAATCCTTCGACGGCGAACCAGCGGACGTTGGCGGCATCCGACGCCGCCTTCGGCTTCAATCGATCCGGACGGACCATCGTGTAATAGGCCGCGGTGACGTACCGACCGCGCGGATCGCGGTTCGGGGCGCCGAAGGTGTGGAGTTGCTCCAGCGAGACGTCGGCGACGCCCGTCTCCTCTTCCAGCTCGCGACGGGCACACACGTCGAGGTCCTCGTCCTCCTCGACCAGGCCGCCCGGCAACGCCCAGTCCCCCTGGAATGGAGGATTCCCCCGCTGGATTAGCAGGATTTCCAGGCGATCCTCGCGAATCGTGAAGATCGCGATGTCGGTCGTCATCGTCAACTTCGGCAGGCGAAACTTCGGCATGATCGAGCCCCGTCATACGTCCGCCGCAATCCACATCTTCAGATAGTCCAGGCTGAGGCGATACCGCTTCAGGCCGAGCCACAGCAGGATCGCGGCGGAGACATGCGCCAGTACGCCGACGGCCAGCAGCGAATAATGGACGGCGTTCTTGTCGCGGAAGACATCTTCGGTCAGCACGGCCACGAGGGTCGGCCCGATCCCGATGCCGATGACGTTGATGACGAACAGGTAGAAGGCCGTAGCCTGGGCGCGCATCGCATTGGGCATCATCTGCTGGATCGCGGCGGGGGCCACGCCGAACGGCATACTCATGAAAAACAAAACCGGGACCAGGAGCATCGCCGCCCACAATCCCGACGGGACCAGGGGAAACAGCACGGCGAACGGCAGCCCCCCGACCGCTCCCATCAGTGCGACTCGTATATTCGCGTCGACACGGCCCCGCTGGCGCATCCAGTCCGCCAGGCGACCGCCGGTCACGATGCCGAAGGTGCCGCCAAGGCCCACGATCAACCCGAAGACCAGCCCCGTGTTGCCCTGAGTCCAGCCGTGTCGCCGGATGAACAAGGACGGTATCCATGATGCCGCACCGTAGGCGAACAAGGTCACCATGCCGATGCCGAGGTTGAGGTAAAGGAAAGTCGCCCGGTTGTCCCGGACGTAGGCCCACACCTCGCGGAGCGTGACCGTCGAGCCCCCCTTCGTGTGCCGTACGCCCTTGCGGGCGGGCTCTCGAATCGTAAGCAGCAGGGGTGCCACCAGCAAGCCGGGCAAGCCCACGATCAAGAACACGAGTTGCCACGATCGCAATGCGCCGACCATGGGCAGGAGGAAACTCTCCCGACTCGAAGCCGACTGGATGACCAATCCGCCCAGGATGTACGCCAGCCCCGAACCGACGTAGATCCCCATCGAATAGACGCTCATGGCGGTCGACCGCTTCTCGGGCCGGAAATAATCCGAGATCAGTGAATAGGCCGAAGGGGACAGGCTCGCTTCACCCACGCCGACCCCCATCCGCATCAGGGCCAACTGACCGAAGGTCTTCGCCAGGCCGCAGCCGGCCGTCATCACGCTCCAGCAGGCGATGCCCACGGCGATGATCGCGCGTCGGCTGCGCGTGTCCGCGAGCCGACCTAGCGGTATCCCCAGGAGCGTGTAGAACACGGCGAAACTGGCGCCCATGAGCAGGCTCATCTGCTTCTCGTTGATGTCGAGATCGCGCCGGATGGGGTCGACCATCAGATTGAGGATCTGCCGGTCGATGAACGAGAAGACGTAAGCGAGCGTGAGCACGCCGACGACGTACCACGCGTAGCCGGCCGATGGATAGGATTCCGGCTCGGCCTCTCGCTCGATCGATTCGGCGCCCGGAGGCGGGAACGCTTCGGTTGGCGGCTTCATGCGATCCTCGCAAGCGATTCACCGTCGCCGAATGACCGGCGAGGCTCGTTGTCTCGATTTCGAATGGCGAGCCCATCTTAACGGACGAAATCCGTCGACGCGCCATCCCGCACCGATCCTCGAGCCCGGAATTCCCCGCACTGCCTCCAACGGCGTTCGGAGCAATTCCCCCGGTCGCACCCGCGTGCGTGTTTTTTTCGAAGATCTGGATTTTGGGAAGTCGCATTTCTGATCGTGCATGGATAAAATAAATCGTATTCGGTGGACTGGCGGGAAACGATGACCGATAAAACTTTGGACTATCGTGCGCCAAACCAGCCCTGCTTTCCTCGCCCAGAATCCGTCTCCGGCTTCGTCACCGGCGACCACTTGTCGAAAACATCCTATTTTGATCGACGGGATCGATCTCTCATGAGCTACGCCGGTCCATTGCCGCAGGAGGTTGGGGAGCCCGTGGCCACCCTCGAGTCGAGCAGCCACTCCGAGGATGGATCCCGATTACCCCGACCGGACACGGTCCGACTCGACCGGCCGGTCTGGCTCTATATCGTCACGGTCCTGACGATCCACCTGGCGGCCCTGGCCGCGTTCATCCCCTGGCTCTTCAGTTGGACCGGCCTGGCGCTGGCGATCCTCGGCGTGCCCTTCTACGGCATCGGGATCACACTGGGCTATCACCGATTGCTGGCCCACCGCAGCCTGATCGTCCCCAAGTGGCTCGAGCACGGATTCGCCCTGTTCGCCCAGTGTTCGCTCCAGGACACCCCGGCCAAGTGGGTGACCGTCCACCGGATGCATCACGCCTTCTCCGACGAACAGCCCGACCCCCATAGCCCGCTCGTCAACTTCTTCTGGTCGCACTTCGAGTGGTTGTTCTACCACAATACGGCGACGCGGACGATCGGATCACTGCAAAAGTACGCTTATGACATCCTCAAAGATCCGTTCTACATGCGATTCGAGAAGAGCTACATCGGCCCCGCGATCTACCTGGCCCACCTGCTGATGTATTCGATCCTCGGCGCGGTGATCGGCTGGATGACGACCGGGACCGCCCTGGGGGCCCTCCAGTTCAGCCTGAGCCTGTTCGTCTGGGGGGGCCTGGTGCGCACGGTACTGGGATGGCATGTGACCTGGTCGGTCAACTCGCTCACCCATCTCTTCGGCTACCGCAACTACGAGACGAATGAGAGCAGCCGGAACAACTGGTTCGTCGGCGTGGTGGCCCTCGGCGAGGGATGGCACAACAACCACCACCACGATCCCGCCGCGGCCTCCGTCTGGCATCGCTGGTGGGAGTTCGACCTCACCTACTGCGTGATCCTCGTACTCAAGCGCCTCGGCCTGGCCACCAAGGTCATCGAGCCCAAGATGGTGCGGCACGCCAGGCGTGCCTGACCGCCCCAGCCGCCCTCGCAATGCCCCATCATCTCGCACCGAACGGGTTCGAGGGGAAGTCCAGATCCATCGCGTGCATCAGAAGGCGCTTGAAGTCATCGCGCGTCCGAAACGGTTCGAAAGCCGGGTCGCTCATCAGCCGCGAGACATCGCGAAAACCGGCATCGACGGACCGCTCGAGTATCGTCACCACCAGCGCGCCGTAGAGCTCGGCTGCCTTCCCGGTCCGCTCGGTTCGACTAACCCGGGCATCGATGGCCCTCGACCAGCCGCGTGCCAGATCCTGGGCGATTTCGAAGAGATCCCCCGGATTGGCGGCCCACAACGCCTGCATCGCTTCGAGGCTGGCTACCGCCTCATCGACTTGTCCCAGGATCAAACGGAGTGCCGCGAGGCGGCAATGATGGTCGAATAGCTGCTGGCGATAATCGCCCGAAGCGGGATCCTGTTCGAATGCCCTGCCCTGGTGACGGATCGCGACACCGAGCGCCTCGACGGCTTCACCCTCGCGTCCCAGCGCGGCGAGGGCTTCCGCACGCTTTCCCCAGATCATACCCAGCAAGCTCCTGGCCTGACCGGTCGGATCCTTCTCCGTGGCGAGGAGGGCCTCGAGTCGTTCCGTTCCTTCTTTCGAGTACCTCAGCGCGTCACGTGGTTGGTCTATGATCAGGTGGGTACGAGTGAGGTGGAACAGCGTCAGTGCCAGATCGATACGGAACGAGACGACGCCTGGGTGGAGATCAACCTCCTCACGTTGCAGTTCCGCCACTCGAATGAAGGCCGGGATGGCTCGAAGCCTGGTTTCCGTACCGGTGGTCAACATGGCGAGATTCCCCAGGCATCGTGCATAATTCATCCGGAACTCGGAGATGCTGCGGTAGTCCCGCACCAGGACTTCGAAGATCTCATTGGCCCGCTCGAAGGACGCGACCACCCCTCCCCGACTGGTCTGACGCCGCAGGTTGCCGATATTGAAATAGAGCGCCGCCAGGGCGGCACGTGTCCAGGGATCGGTGGGTTGCTCGATCGCGAGGCGATCCTGGAGCTTGAGCGCGTGCTCGTAGAGGGCCAGCGCCTCATCGAGAGAGCCGGTCTTGCGCCGAACCATCCCCAGATGGTTATAAACCAGCGCCGATTGCAAGCGATGCCTCGTGCCGCCGACCTCCTCGCTTCCGGGGGCCTCGAGTATCCCACGAGCTCGCTCGAAAAAGACCACCGCCTCCTCGAGGCGATCTGCGCGAAACCGGGTCATGCCAAGCTGGTCGTACGCCCTGCCGAGGTCCATCCGCAGATTGGCATCATCGGGCCGCCGACGCAGCAGTCCCTCCAGGATCTCCCGGGCTCGGTCATTGTTTGTTTCGGCCTCGGGCAATTCACCCTCTTCACGCTGGAGCCTGGCGAGTTGCAGCAGCGCTCCGGCCTGGAGGGCACGGAGCGCGGGGTCATCGGGTCGCCCGCTGAAGAGCCGGTCCAGCACCCCGATCCCCTCCCGATAAGCTCCGATGGCATTCGGCCTCGAGTCGATCTCGCCGGTGATCTGGGCGAGTCCAAGGACGACCTTCGCGAGCCCGGCCCACGCCTCGGGCGAGGGATCTTTCGTTTCTTCGATGTCCCGCTTGATCTGTCGGTAGAATTCCTGCGGCGCCCGGAGAAGGCCCTGTCGGAGCTGCGCGAGTTCGGGCCGGTGCTTGAGCTGCGGGTTGTCGGCGACCGCCACTCGGAATTGATCGATTGCATTCAACGCCAGCTCGACCCGAGCCTCGGCTCGGGCTCGGGCTTGCCGCAATTCCTCGTTCCGGGCGGCGAGGTGACGGTTGGACCGACCCTGCTGAACGAGGATGGCGATCAGGCCGATCAAGCTGAGCAACGTCGCCACCGCTCCGGTCGTCACCGTGGTGCGGTGCCGGCTCATCCATCGGCGGGCGCGAACCAGCCAGGGTTCCCCCCAGGCCCGGACCGGCTCGTCGGTCATCCAGTTCTCCAGATCGCCGGCCAGGTCGATGGCCGATCGGTAGCGATCTTCGGGGGCCAGTGCCATCGCCTTGAAACAGATGGCCTCAAGCGGCCGGGGAATTTCCGGCCTCACCTGACGAGGCAGGATGAATTCGCCTCGTCCGACCTTGGTGGAGATCTCGCCGGGACCGCGACCCACGAATGGCGTCCTGCCCGTCAGAATGACATAGAGCGTCGCACCCAGTCCGTAAATATCGCCGGCACGCCCGACTTTCTCCCATTGCCCGGCGTGCTGCTCGGGACTCATGAAGCCCGGTGTGCCGATGATCCCCCAGGTCTCGAGCTCGTCCGAGCCCGGCGAAGGCAACACCGCCTCTCGCTCCGGTTCGCCGACGGATTCTGCGTCGTCGATCGCAACGATCTTCCCCAGCCCCCAGTCCAGGACCAGCGTCTCGTCGAATGGCCCGAGCATGATGTTGGCCGGCTTGATGTCGCGGTGCAGGACGCCCCGGCTGTGGGCGTAGCCGACCGTGGTGCAGGCCGACTTGAAGCGCCGGAGCAGCGCACGGAATGCACGGTCGGTACCCATCGAGCCCCGCTCGCGGCCCTGATCCCGCCGGGCATGATACTGTTGGATCGCCTGTTCCAGGGTGGTCCCTTCGACGAATCGCATGGCGTAACAGACGTTCCCGGTGTCGTCCCGACCCAGTCCATAGATCGGGATGATTCCCGGATGTTCGAGCCGCGCTGTGATCTGGGCTTCCCGGAGGAATCGCTTCGTACACTGGGGATCTCGGGCGTGATCCTGGCGGATGAACTTCAAGGCAACGTCTCGTGGCAGACCCTTGTGTCGGGCCTTGTAAATGATGCCCAGGCCGCCGCGATCGTGGTAATGTAGGCCATCCAACTGGAGCGACACGCAGGCCGAGTCGGGGGCACATTCAGTCGACCCTGCGGTGGTCTCCGACGTGCCCGACGACCGCGCCGATGAACCCGGCGTCAGGACGTCCCAATCGCGGAGCGCCTAGATTCGCCGCCCCAGCTCGTCGGCCAGTTCGGGGCAATCGCGACAGAGCTGCTCGACCGTCATCGGCTCGCTCCGCTCGCGGGCTTCCTCCCAGGCGATCAGCAGCTCCTCCAGCCTGAGATCATCGGTCGCTCGCCGGATCATGACGTCGGCACCTCCATTTTCAGATCCCCGGGAGCCGACCCTCGAGGGCCGCGTGGATCGCCAGTCGGGCCTTCTGCCAACGCCCCCGGATCGTTCGTTCGCTGACGCACAGCACGGCGGCCGCCTCGATCTGGGTGAGGCCGCCGTACCAGATCAGGCGGAAGACATCGCGGATCTCCGCGGGCAGGGCCTCCGCCGCCTCGTGGAAGTCGGTCCAGGCCTCGATCTCACGAGTCCCCTCCCTGTCCTCGACCGGATCGTCGGCCTCGTCTCCGCTCGACGTCCCGTCTTCCGACCGCTCCCGCCGAGCTCGACTGGGGGCCAGGCGGTGCCGGTAGATCGCGTTCATGTTGAGCAGCTCGCGGCGGACCTGGAGCGAGGCCAGCCCGAAGAACTCGACGGTGCTCGTCGGCGTCACATCCTTGAGGGCCTTCCGCAGTCGCATCGCGGCCGCCTGGAACACATCATCGGTCTGCTCCCAACGTCCTACGGCCGGAAACGTTCTCAGCCTCTTGCGCGTCAGGCTGATCAGCCTCGCCTCGAAATGGATCAAGAGCTCGTCGAAGGCCGCTTCATCGCCACCCTTCAATCGCTCGACCCAACCCACAATCCGGGCGGTCTCGCCCCTGCTCATCGGAGGTCCCCCGCGACGACGACACCTAAACCTGAAAGCAATCAATAGTTACGGGAACCTTACGAAATCCGATCGGCGCCCTTGCCGCTCAGAGGCATTCGGACGGCTTAGTCAAATAGAGGCGCATCGACGCTCATTCAGTTTGCAGGCGACGCGCGGTTTCTTCAAGGGGACATCGGCCGGAGAATCCATGGTTCCTCGTAAGGCCCGTGCGAGGGCTGGGGGGCATCCACGGCCCCCGAGAGAGAAGACTTCCCGTTCCTTCCTCGAACGAGGTGGCAACCGCCCTGAAGACAGGGGCTCGCCACAAGTTTCAAGGTGGCACTCCGCGAATCAAATCTCCTCGTAGGCTTACGCACCATGGACGCACTTGCAAGGGAGATCCAGATACAATGTCATTCCTGAATTTCGCGCGTCCGAGGCACGCCGATCCCTCCCCGGCCGATCCCGAGCGTTCGCGGATTCCGACCGGCGATCGAAAGCCCAGGCACAAAGGATTCAATTCGAAACCATGCTTGGAAATCGTCGAGGATCGCACCCTGCTGTCCACCATCGTCGACCTGGGCACGCTGGGCGGCAGTTCGAGCGAGGCCCAGGGCATCAATGCTTCCGGTCAGGTGGTGGGGGAATCAGCAACCGCGTCCGGGGGTGAGGACGCCTTCCTGTACAGCGATGGCGAGATGATGGATCTCGGCGCGCCGGCCGGCGGGGTAAGCGCCGCAGAGGCCATCAACGACGCCGGTGAGATCGTCGGTAACGCAGGATCGCCCGGCAATCCCGCCTACGGCATTCCGGATACTTACTATCCATTCTTGTACGCCGACGGTGACGTGCAGTATCTCGGCACGCTCGGTGCGGCCTATAATGGCCTGATTACGACCTCGGCGCAGGCCATCAACGACGCGGGCCAGGTCGCCGGCTACGCAGAAACCGCATCAGGGGCCGTGCACGCCTTTCTGTACGCCAACGACGCCATGAACGACCTGGGCACGCTCGCCTCCCCGTCGACCTATTACACGAGCGAGGCCAATGGCATCAATGCGAAAGGTGATGTCGTCGGATTTTCGGATACTAACACGTCTATCGATGCCTTCCTGTACACAAACGGCAACATGGAGGACCTGGGCACCGGCCCCGGCTCGGAGTCCGTCGCGAATGGTATTAATGCCTCCGGTGAGGTCGTCGGTTATTACGAGGTCTTTCACGGGCGCTTCCCGACTCTCTATGCTTCATCGGTAGGCGCTCACACCCTGAACCTTTTGTACAGCAACGTCGTAATAACTGTGTATGAGCCACACGCCTCCGATCCCTGAAGCCCTCTGGAATACCGTGCCCCCGGATGCGCAGGCGGCCCTCATGG
>JBKQHM010000170.1:0-3868 GCA_052148775.1 Isosphaeraceae bacterium
TTAGGATAGTAAGCACTAGGGAAAGGAATCAGCGTGTATGTACCGCCAGTGCCGGCAGCAGCGAATCCGGATGAGTTATCCACGCCGGAATCCACTCGCGGGCGCGTCGGGATCGTATGGGCCTTTCTTGCTTGCCTGGGTAATATCGGCGCCGAATCGGAACGGCGTGGGGTGGAAGATCTCTTTCCTGCCTTATTCGACGCGGTGGCGGAACAGCCAGGTTGCCGCCGAAAGCGTTGCCAGCGCGATCACCGCCAGCGGCCAGAGCAATCCGAGCACAATCGATGCGGGCATGTCCTTGAGAAACACGCCCTTGATGATCGCCATGTAGTAGCGCAACGGGTTGGCCAGGGTCAGCTTCTGGAGCCAGTCGGGCATGTTCTCGATCGGAGTCGCAAATCCGGATAGCAGGATGGCTGGCACCATGAACACGAACGCGCCCAGGATCGCCTGCTGCTGGGTCGTGGCCAGCGACGAGATGAACAGGCCGACGCCGATCACCGCGCAGAGGAAGACCGTCATGGCCAGATAGAGCAGCCAATAAGACCCCTGGAACGGGACGCGGAAGACGAAGATCCCGACCATGAGCATGACGGTCCCCTCGGCCAGCCCGATGATCAGCGACGGCACGGTCTTGCCGATCACGATCTCGATCGGTTCGAGCGGCGAGACGAGGAGCTGCTCGAACGTGCCGAGCTCGCGCTCGCGGGCCACGGTCAGCGACGTGATGACCAGCCCCATCAGGGTGGTGAGGATGGCGACCAGGGCGGGCACGGTGTTCCAGGTGGTCTCCAGATTCGGGTTGAACCAGACCCGAGCGGCGACGACGCTCGGCGGCGGCGGGGCGCGTCGTGTGGCGGCGAGCTCCCGGTCGAACGCGTCGAAGATGGCCTGCGCATAGCCGGCGATGATCTGGGCGGCGTTCGAGCGACGGCCGTCGAGGATGAGCTGGACCTCGGCCGGTCGGCCGCCTTCGAGGTTCCGCGAGAAGTCCGGGCCGAGGTGCAGGACCATGAGCACGCTCCGCGAGTCGATCGCCGGGGCGATGTCGGCCTCGCCGCGGAGGTAGCGGATCCCGGCGAAGTTGGTCGAGCCCTCGAACCGCGCCACGAGGTCGCGCCCGGCGGTGCCGTAGTCCTCGTTCAGGACCGCCATGTGCACGTTCTTCACCTCCTGCGTGGCCGCGACGGAGAAGACCAGCATCTGGACGATCGGCGGCACGATGAGGATGTACCGGCCCCTCGGGTCGCGGAGGACGGCGAGGAGCTCCTTGATGATCAGTGAGCGGATACGCTGCCACATGGGATATCGGATTCCGGATTCCAGATTTCAGATTTCAGATTCCAGATCGCGGATTAGAGCGATTAACGCATGCATTGCAGACGGCTCATATCGATTCGATGCGGTCATCCTGGAGGTAACCCAATCGATAAACGCTCCAGACTGGTCGATCAATCTGAAATCAGATCATAACCTCATGCGGGTCGAGCGGACGAGCCAGAAATTGAGCACGGCGGCGATGGTCAGGAGGGCCAGCGTGTCCGGGATCAGGACGCTGGCCACGTCGCCGGCGAGGAACAGCGTCTGGAGGCTCGACACGAAATAGCGGGCCGGCAGGATGCGGGTGAAGAGGCGGATCGGCGCGGGCATGCTGTCGATCTCGAAGATGAACCCCGAGAGCTCGAAGGCCGGCAGGAACGCGGCCATCAGCGCGGCCTGGCTGGCGGCGAACTGGTTCTTCGTCACGGTCGAGATCAGCAGGCCCAGGGGCAGCATGGCCGCGAGGAACGCGGAGGAGACGATCGCCAGCGCCCACGCCGAGCCGCGGAACGGCACCCGGAAGACCGTGATGGCCATGATCACCGAGAGGACCATCGCGGCCATCCCCAGGACGAAGTAGGGGATCAGCTTGCCGAGCAGGAAGTCGGCGACGCCCACGGGGGTCGCCATCAGCGCCTCCATCGTGCCCCGCTCCCACTCGCGGGCCACGACCAGCGCGGTGAGCAGTGTACCGATCAAAGTCATGTTGATCGCGACCGCGCCCGGGATCAGGAAGTCGCGGCTGTCGACCTGCGGGTTGAACCAGTATCGGGGCTGGGCCACGATCCGGGACGCGGCGGCCGGCCGAACGGCGAGCCCGCCGGCCGATACGGCCTCCTGCTGCAACCAGTTGGCCCAGACGCCCTGTACGTAGTTCTCGGCCAGTCCGGCCGTGTTCGGGTCGCTGCCGTCGACGATGACCTGCACCGGGGCGCTCTCGCCGCGGCCGAGCCGCTGGGCGAAGTCGGCCGCCAGGACCACGACGGCCTTCAATCGGCCGGAGACCAGGTCGTCCTCGACCTCGGACCGGTGCCGGGCGATCCGGATCGTGAAAAAGCGGGAGTTGCGGAACGAGGCCACCAGGCTGTCGGCCTCGGGCGACGGCTGTTCGACCACCAACCCCACCGGGATATTCTTCAGGTCGAGCGAGACCCCGTAGCCGAAGATGAACAGGAGCAAGAGCGGCAGCACGACCGCGATCAGGTAGCTGCTCGGGTCGCGGCCGATCTGGAGCGTCTCCTTGCGGATGAGGCCGGCGATCCGCCGGGGCCGGCCCGATCGCTCAGGCCGCGCGATGGTCATGGTCGCCTCCTTGCCGGTCGTAGGCTTCCACCAGCGCGATGAAGGCGTCCTCGAGCGTGGGCTCCGGCGTGGCGTCGGAGCGCGCCTCGTCCTTCAGCTCGTCCGGGGAGCCCTCGGCGATGATGCGGCCCCGGTAGACCAGCCCGACGCGGTCGCAGTACTCGGCCTCGTTGAGGAAGTGGGTCGTCACCATCACGGTGACGCCGCGCTCGACCAGGGCGTTGATGTGCGACCAGAACTCGCGACGGGCCAGCGGGTCGACGCCCGAGGTTGGCTCGTCGAGGAACAGCACGTCCGGCTCGTGCATCACCGCGCAGGCCAGGGCGAGACGCTGCTTGAACCCCAGCGGCAGCGAGCCGGCGTTGGCGTCGAGATAAGGCTGGAGGCCGAACGACTCGACCATCCGGCCGGTCATGGTGCGTCGACGGTCGCGCGGCAGGCCGTAGATCCCCGCGAAGAAGTCGAGGTTCTGCCGGAGGCTCAGGTCGCCGTAGAGGGAGAACTTCTGGGCCATGTAGCCCAGCCGAGCCCGCGCCGAGGAGGCGGCCCGATAGAGGTCGAACCCGGCCACGCGCGCCGTGCCGAAGGTCGGGCGCAACAGGCCGCACATCATCTTGAAGATGGTCGACTTGCCGGCGCCGTTGGGCCCGAGCAGGCCGAAGATCTCGCCCCGGGCGATCCGGAACGTGATCCGATCGGCGGCGGTGAAATCGCCGAACCGCTTGGTCAACTCCCGGGCCTCGACGACGGTCGCCCCATCATCGCCGGGGCGATGGGGGCCGGCGAGCGGCGATTCGGCCTTCGGGCCGCCGCCGAGCAGGTCGATGAAGGCGTCCTCGAACCGCGGTGCGACCGGCTTGATCGCGACCCCCTCGACGCCGAGCAACGCCGGATCCGGCGGCAACGATCCTTGCCGGACGACCAGGCGGACGCTCTCGCCCTGGATGACGCCGTCGATGACATCGGGGAGCTTGAGGGCCGCGGTCAGGGCCTTTCGACGGGCCTTGCCCGCGCCCTGGACGAGGAAGCTGCGTCCCTCCATGCGCGCCGTGAGTTCGCGGGGCGGTCCGTCGTCGAGGACCTTCCCCTCGTTCAGGAGGATCACCTTGGCGCATCGCTCGGCCTCGTCGAGGTAGGCGGTGCTCCAGACCACGCCGATGCCCTGATTGACCAGGTCGTAGACCATCTTCCACAGCTCGCGCCTCGAGATGGGATCGACGCCCACGCTCGGCTCGTCGAGGAGCAG
>JBKQHM010000171.1:0-23601 GCA_052148775.1 Isosphaeraceae bacterium
CGACTAGAGTTGTCACTACGCTTTTGGGGTTGGCGAGACCTCGCTCCAAGCGAAAAGCCTGGAAAAATAGAGGTTTTTGCGCGCAGGACCAGCCGGCCCCGGCTTCTTCACCCCAAACATAGGCTAGTCTGCTGCACTTCCGAATTCGACCTGAATCACCCGGCTCTCGTACCCCTAAGCCACCGACGGATCGCAAACATGGCGACTCGCTTCGGTCCGTTCGGCCACGTTCCGATATCGCAACCCGGACTTCCAAAGCTTACACTGAGAGACGATATCGGCGAGGAATTGAGGGGCGTCCAGCAATCGAGGCCGTCGGACCGCCATGGTCCGACAACGGCCTCTCGGAGCGATCGAGAGCGATGAGCAGTCCGCGCGTGACTTCCGACGACTTCCTGACGATCGGCCCTCGGATCCGGGTCTTGCCGATCATCCACGGCTCGGGTGATTTCGCGGTCCAGGTGCGCGAGGAGTTACTGCGCCGCCCCTACGATTGCGTGGCAATTCCCCTGCCGCCCTCGTTCCAGGAGGAGGTGGAGGCGGCCGTGGACCGACTGCCCGCCATCTCGGTCGTGGTGCAGGTCGATGCCGAGGGCGGCGACGATGAAACGGACAGCGAACCGGGCTTCAGCTACGTACCGATCGACCCATGCCAGGGGGTGATCGCCGCACTCCGCACGGCGCGGGGAGAACGGATCGCACGCGAATTCATCGACCTCGAAACGCCCCGATTCATCGCGGTCACCGACGCATTCCCGGACCCTTACGCGCTCAAACGCGTCAATCCCGAGCGTTTCGCCGCCGCGATGCTGGCCTGGATCCCGCGCCCGCCGTCCGGCCAGGTCACCCGTCGTATCCAATGGATGGCGACGCGGCTCCGCGAGCTGGAATCCCGGCATTCCCTGATCCTCTTGGTCTGCTCGATCCTCGACTGGCCCTGGATCCGAGACGCCTATTCTCAACGGCTGGATCCGCCCGAGCCCGAGACATTCTTCTCACCGATTCAGTCGTTCCCCGTCGATCCCCGCACGCTCATCTTCACGCTGGGCGAGATCCCCTATATTACCGCCCTGTATGAGCGGGGACGGCGCGAGCTGACCCCGGACGATAACCTTTCGGTCGACGGGGTCAAGGAGATGGTACTGGACGCCCGCGAGCGGCTACGTGCCGAGCATCCCCGGATCGCGCAACGGATCACGCCACAGTCGCTCTCCGTCTACTTCCGCTACATCCGCAATCTCTCGCTGATGGACCGACGGCTCACGCCCGACTTGTACACGCTCGTCATCGCCGCGCAGCAGACGGCCGGCGACGATTTCGCACTGGCCCTGGCCCAGACGGCGCGTGAATACCCTTTCGCCCTCCGAGGCGGCTTCGAAGATCAGGGCTTGCTGCGCATGGGGATCGATCAGGCGGATGTGCCGATCTGGGGCACCGGCACGATGGTCAGCCGACTTCCAGGCCAGTCGCTGACCTGGCGGAATTGCGAACTCAGGCCGAAACCTCGCCGGGAGGATCAGACGGGATGGCGACAGAAGTGGGACCCCCGCGGGATGTGCTCCTGGCCCCCGGAGGACGACCGGATCGAGAGTTTCCACCGACACGTCCGCGACCAGGCCAAGGCGATCATCGGCGCCGACCTGGCACACACCGAGAAGTTCACGACTAGCGTCCGCGACGGGATTGACATCCGTGAGACCCTGAAGAACTGGCATACCGGGGACCTCTACGTGAAGGTCATGCCGCCGAGCCGGGGGTCGATCGAGGCCGTCGTGTTCCTGTTCGACGTCCCGGCCGACCCCCAGCAGTACACCCATCGCACGACCTGGTATGCCGAGCACGCCGAGGAATCAACGCTCGCCTTCTACGCGACCGAGCCCATGAAGAACCTCGTCGGCCCGGGGATCGCTCAGGCCGAGTACGGCGGCGCGCTCTTCCTGTTCCCTCCCCGTCCCATCCCCGACGTCTGGGCCGACCCCCGCCTCGATTTCGCCGACACCCTGGAAGAACGCCTGCTCGCCGCGTCGTTCCTGCACAGCAAGGACCGTCACGTCGCCGTTGTCAGCCCCAAGGTCCCGACGGCAACCTGGCGGCGATTGGCCGGTCGGTTCGGACGCAAGATCGTCCACCTGCCGCTCAAGCGTTTCAGCGCCCAGCTCATCGAGAGGCTCCGCACATTCCACGTACTCAACGGCAAGGTGGTCCGATCCTATGCTGCGGATTTCATCCGCGACATGTAGCGATCGTGGGCCCTGCCCGCTCCTTCCAGCGAATGGCAGCGGAATCGCGGCGTTAATGACCTCAGAGTAGAATAGCTCCCAGGCAATGCGGGTCGAGGTCCATACCGAGGAGTCAACTCATGCAGACGCAGGTCGAACTTGTCCACGATAAGGAACTGGAGGAGGATTCCGGCCTCTCCTATGGCAAATACATGGGGACATTCGTCGGCGATCGAGGCCAAGTCCGCGCCGATCTCTTCGATGACGGCGAGGAAGTCATCGCCTACATCTCGTTCCCGACAGGACTGGACGTGACGAACGTTGAAGATCGATACGTAGGTATTCTAGAGGAGTACGCGATAAGCCAAGGGTTCGGAAACCGCTTCCACCTGATCTACGAGGCATGAGGTATCTTCCATGCCCCGCATCCAGGCGAGCATCTTGCTCCCGAACCGGTTGAAACTGGAGGTCGGCCCGTACCCGGCGGATCTTCCGGGGCAAGATCTGGCAATCCACGAAGTGGGCCCCCGAGGCGGGAGAACGTCCACCATAGCCCCCACCCTCGTAGGACCTGTCTCGGGGAACCTACTTCCATCGTTCCGCCGTCCCAGGACGATCATTTCGCTCACGGAGGATCTTCCCGATACGGAGAGTCCTGACGAGCAGAGTGAATTGAATGGTAAGCTGGCGTTTCGGTTGTTGCTCCAGGCCAATCGTCTCATTCGTGGTTATCGAGCCATCGGCCGCAACGCGTCAATCATCGAACTATCACGCGCGGAGGCCAGCCCTTTCCGGTTCGCCGTCGTCGGGGAAGCGAGAAGTGAGATCGCCTGGAGACCCGAGCTTGTCTACCAGGCAAGTCCACCCCGAGCGCGCGCCCGACCCACCGGCGAGATCACGGAGCGACTTCGGCGACTCATGGCCCCGGGCAATGAACCGGAGGTCGCCGACCTGTTCCTCCTCGATGCGGATCTGGCCATCCTCGAGGGACGATTCCGCGAGGCCGTCCTGTTCTGCTGGAGCACGATCGACGCAACCTTCAACCGCAAGTACGATCAACTGATCGATTCGAAACTTGAAGGTGAGTGGGCCGAGGCCCGTGCGTTCTTCACCGGCGTCGACTTCGGTTTGAAAAACAAGATGAGCGCTGCATTGTATCTCGTCAGCGGCAGGTGGCTCTTCCGTGAATCCGCGGACTTGTGGCAGAAGCTCTCCAATAGCTACAGGAAACGTGACGGAATGATCCATCTCGGCGAGAGCGCGATCGAGGACGATGCCCGCCAGGCGCTGGATGTCGCTCGACGCATCGTCGATTTCATGGCCGCTCTATAACTTCTCGCAATGGCAAGGCCCTCCCAGCCCTATGAGTCCTGAGAACTTCTCTTTCATGGAATGACGCCCATGTCGAACGCTTTCTTGCTCATGATCATCATGGTGGCCCAGAATGGCCCCGTGCCTGACCTCCCGGAGACCGAGCCGTTCGAGGCCCCCAAGTACGGGCTGGCGACGCGCATCCCCAGGGTCTGGACGGTCGCCCAGCACGAGGCCGAGGATCGCGTCTTCGTGGCGGTCATCCCCCAGCAGGATTTCGACCGTCCCGGCGTGGCCGCCTGCGAGCTCGCCATGGCGCCGGAGAGCCTGGAGGATTACCGCACGCGGATCGACGCGAATGCGAAGCGGAACGGGCGGCCCAATGGCAAGCTCGCCTCCAACCGCCTCGTCAAGGACCCGCGCGGCGATCGGCTGGAGTCGGTCTGGGAGTTCCACCCCAACGCGGGAGGCTTCTGGCACGAGGTGAGCGTCCGGATCGTCGCGAACCGACAACTCTACACGTTCATCCTTAGCGTCGAGGATTCCGTCTATGCCAAGGCCCGGCCGGCATTCGACGCGATCATCGCATCCACGAAATTCTCGCCGCCCAACACCGGTGCCGACCTGATGTCGAAACGCGCCAACCGGTGGATCCAGCGCGAGTACAAATTCTCGATGGACCTGCCCGAGGGCTGGAGTCCCGTGCTCGCGCCCAGCGAGGTCGCGCTCCTCTTCGCCAACGGCCCGCCGCACGGCGTCTGGTCGGACAATCTCCTCGTGCTGGCAAATGCCCATCGAAACCTCGATCTCGGCGACCTCGCCAAGGAACTCCCCGATCGGCTCCGCCAGGAGGATCCCACCTGCGAAGTCCTGTCCTGCAAGGTCGTCCCTCAGGGCAAGATTCAGGCCCTGGAGACCGTGGTCCGCACCCGTCGAGGGCCATTCTCGATGACCATCATCGAGCGACGATTCCGCGGCGTGCGATTCGATTACGAGGTCAAGTATACGGTCGAGTCCCAACGATTCGACCCGCTCGCCCCGAAGTTCCGTCAGAGCTTCGACAGCTTCCGGGAGTCCCCTGGCAATGTCCCGGGGGCGGCGACAGGCAAGGCCGCGTGACCCCGGCAAAGCCGACATGCGACATCAGCCCAGGTCATCCCCCGATTCTTGGACCTTGGCCCGGCTCTTCTTCGCCTCCGCTCGATTGCCATCCCCGAGACTACCCCGTCGTCGCACGGCGAGCCGCAGAAACTGCATGACAACGAAGAGCACCAGGACCGGAGGGATCAGGTAGGGGATGAAGAGCGTCCATTTCAGGCCGAGCGATGGACCGGCCATGGAGAAGGGTAGGATGAACAACAAGGCGAGAAGGATCAGGCAGCCGGTCGAGGTCATGACCGATTTGAACGTGGCCTCCTCGCTGATTGCCTCGTAATGGAGGTCCACCGTCCTGCCTCGCCTCAGGCTCCGAGCCGCCGCCTCGGAAAGTTCCATGGCGCGCGTGCCGTCGAGGAGGCTGGGAGAGGGGAGATCGGGGCCGCCAGGGCGCCCCATTGATGATGACACCACGGAGAGAATCGCTTCGTGAGCATCCCAAGGCGGGATCTCTATGACCTGCGACGGCTCCGGCGGAGTATGCCGGATCAAACGCATGGGGCCTCGAAGCCCGGAATCCATCTCCAGGGTTAATGATCCGTTCGCCGCCAGCAGGATGAGCCGGGCCGGCTCGATGGCCCCGGATCGAAGACGGACCTCGGCTCGTCGCGATTCGAATGCGCGGAGCTGTACGACCAGCTCGAAGTCGGGATCCTCTCCGGGCGGGTCGCCGGTGGCCGTCAGGGCCTCGATCTCACCCAGCAGTGCGCGGACGACGTCCACGGCGCGGGGGAATGCGACGCGAACCAGATCGGTCCCCGGCGGATCGACCGGTACTTCCCATCGGATCGCGCGGAAAACGCCCAGTTCGCCCGAGGAGAGCGCCCGGTGCAAGGCGGCCACGCCGGGATGCAACCGCAACGGCAGGTCCGGGACGATTGTGGCGCCGGTTTCCTCCCGGCTCAAGGCCACTTGGTAGTAGGGCTCCGAGTCCGTGCCGGGAGGGTGCAAGCAGATGATCGCGAAGCCTTCGGCGGCGGCGCGTCGCAACGCCTCGCCCCGGAACTCGACCGGCCCGCCGACGATGACCACGTCGAGGCCCACGCGAGCCAGGGCATCCTCGAGATCCCGCGGCGCGGGTATTCCTGCCATCGAGGGCTCGCCGAACCCGGGGAAGGCCGCGTCCAGTCGATGCTCGGCCCGACCGAGGAGCCAACGCGCCCAGTCCAGCTCCTCGTCGCCATTGCCCAGGATCAGTACGTTCATCGTGACCGGCTCACTCCTTCTGCTCAGAAACTATCATAGAGACACGACGAAGTCACGTCTCGGGGTCGGCCGCCGGGCAGGATTGACCGTCTCCACCAGAGCAGGCGATAATGTGACACGAATGGGTGACGCAAACCCCGGGGCGTCACGCTCGGTCGGCCGGGCGGGCGAACGAATCTGTGATGCCGAAAGGCGTTGAGCAAAGCAAAGCATTGATCACGATCGAGAACGTCCGTGAGTTCCCGGCCTGGGCCCGAGGCGCCTCTGTCACGGTAGGCAACTTCGATGGAGTCCATCGGGGTCACCAGCACCTGATCGGCCGGCTCCGGTCCCGGGCTGACGCCGCGGGGGCCCTGGCCCTCGCCATCACGTTCGATCCACATCCCGTCGCCTTGTTGCGGCCGGACCAGGCCCCGGTCCCCCTGGTCTGGCCGGATCGGGAGATCGCCTTGCTCCGCGAGGCGGGCGCCACTGAGGTCGGCGTGTTCCGGACCGGCCCCTGGCTCCTCGAACTGTCGGCCCGGGAGTTCTTCGATCGTGTCATCGTCGGCCAGCTCGCCGCGCGCGGCATGGTCGAGGGGCCGAATTTCGCGTTCGGACACGATCGGCTGGGAAACGTCTCAATCCTCGGCGAATGGTGCGATGAGGCGGGGATCGCATTCGAGGTCGTCGAGGCGACGCGTATCGATGGAGAACTCGTCTCGTCGTCGCTCATCCGTCGATGCCTGACCGAAGGACGCGTCGAGGACGCGGCGCGTTTCCTCGGCCGTCCGCATCGGATCCGCGGTATCGTCTCCCACGGGGCAGGCCGGGGCGCGGGGCTCGGCTTCCCGACAGTCAACCTCGACGCGATCACCACTCTGATCCCGGCCGACGGTGTCTATGCCGCCCTCGCTTGGATCGACGGACGAGGGCCCGCCTGGTCGGCCGCCTGCAACATCGGCCCGAATCCCACATTCGGCGAACAGGCCCGCAAGGTCGAAGCCCATCTCATCGAATTCTCCGGCGACCTGTATGGGAGATCGGTCGAACTCGAGTTCGTCCGGCGATTACGCGGGACGCGACGCTTCGCCGGTCTCGACGAATTGCTCGAACAGCTCCGGCGAGACGTCGACGCCACCCGTCAAGCCTGCGCCTGACGGGCAACGAACACCTCGGCGTCATGGTCCCAGCTGCATCGCCTTCAGGCTTCCGGGCGATGTTCGTAGTAGCGGCTCAGCGCCAGGATCCGCTTGACCTGCCGCAGGACGACATAGCCGGTCAGGACCAGTCCGGCGAGGAAGATATTGGGATGCACGAGGTCGGGGCTGGGATGCCAGCGAAAGCGACCATCGTGCCAGGCGAGAGCCGCGTCAACGTAGATCCAGCAGAATGCGAACATCGTCATCAGCGTGGTGATCCAGACCAGATTCTGCCGCCACCAGAGCCCCGAGGCCGCGATCAGCAGCGGGTAGCCCACGAGCAAAGTCGTCTCGACGCGAACCAGCGGACCGCCCGCGTGCAAGGCGGTCTCGACGCGCTCCAGGAGCTTCAGTTCGATCGTCAAGCAGACGATATCGGCCGCCGACCAGAGAACGCGAACCCGATCCGACCGATACCCCGTCCGCAAGAGGAACTGGAACAGGAGCGACAAGATCGCCCAGAGGCCAAGCACCGACTGGATCGTCCAGTGCAGACGACGGTCCGGTTGGGTGGACAGATAGAGGTTAATCTGCGTGATGACCGCCATCAGGCTCAGCCCACCCAGGCGGGAGACCAGCTCCGGCTCGCGTCGGTTCCATCGCCGCAGTCGCGAGAGTACCCCGGTCGCGGCGATTCCATCGCCGTGGAGGTAGTTGTCCAGCTCGTCGGCGAGTGCACCGGCCGAAGGATAACGGTCCTTGGTTGCCTTCTCCAGGCACTTGAGGCAGATGCCTTCCAGTTCGCGTGGGATCTCCGGCCTCAATTCCCTCGGGGGCGCCGGATCGCGTTCGAGGACCTGGACGACCGTCTCCATGATCGTCGGGGAGCGGAACGGGGGACGGCCGGTCAATAGCTCGTAGAGGATGGCACCCAGTCCATAGACGTCGGTCGCCGGCCCGAGCCGTGCCCGCGAGCCGGTGGCCTGTTCGGGGGCCATGTAGCTCGGCGTGCCCAGGATCGCCCCGCTGAGGGAGAGCGAGCTGTCCTCACCGGTCCTTCGCGCCAGTCCGAAATCCGTGACGTAGGGCTTCCCCTGGCCATCGATCAGGACATTGGAGGGTTTCAGGTCGCAATGGAGGAATCCGCGCCCGTGGGCATAATGCAGGGCGCGGGCCAGGGTCGATACCAAGCGTGCGGCGGCGCGGGGGTCGTCCCGAAACCGGGCCGCCTGCTTGGACAGGCTGGTCCCTTCGACAAGCTTCATGCTGAAATAAGGACGGCTCTCGTGCTCGCCGATCTCATAGATCGGCACGATGCTCGGATGGTCGAGATTCGCCGCCAGCTCAGCCTCCCGCAAGAACCGTTCGCGCTCCTCGAAGGTCGCCATCGGACCCGACAGGATCATCTTGAGGGCGACCATCCGCTTCAAGCCCTTGTGCCTGGCCCGATAGACGACCCCCATGCCGCCCCTGGCAATCTCGTCGATTAGCTCATAATCCCCGATCGTCGAGAGATGGCCGAAGTCCGCTGCGCCCGCCTTCTCGAGATGAGGGACCGTCGTGGTCCCCGGATTGTTGCCATGACGTCGCGCATGGCCGTTTTCTAGGGTCCGGCCCGGCGAAGGCGGAGGGGGCTCGAGTTCCGCGAAGATCCTCGCAACGACCTCCCCGCGGTCGGGAAACTCCTCGACGTACTCGTCGATCCCCGGACCCTCGCCACCTTCCCTCCGAAGCTCGATCTCGAGCGCAAGCAGTTCGGGGAACATCGCGTCGCGATCGCCCATATCGGTCTCGTCGAGGAAGTCGGCGATCCGCCGTCGCTCCCCGGCGCGCCATGACGCCTCGAACCGCTCGCAAGAGCGATTGACGGCCCGGGCTCGGGCCAGGGAGTCATGGACATTCGCTTCGGAGGAGTCCGGGGCCATCAACCCACCTCGAGGACCGACATCCAGGTCTTGCGGATCAAGTCCAAACGCCGCGCGATCGTCCGCCGCGCGCAACCGAGCTGGTCGGCGATCTCATCGTTCGTGTAACCCTCCATGCGACTGAGCGCGACCTGCCGGAGGGCATCGTCATCGAGCGCGTCGAGGAGTCGCTGACACTCCTCCGCCATCATGGCCGCGAATTCGGGCGACGGCCCGTCGCCGGCGATCCGCTCCAGCCCCGCCATCGAGCCCTCGTCGCCGGACCCCTGGCCGAAGAGCGCCGCCTCGTCCACGACGCGCCCGCCGCCCCGCTTCTTCCGCCCTTCGCGATGCGCCTGGGCCATCGCCTTCCGGGCCGTGATCACAACCAGGAGCCGCCACAGGTCACCGCGGTCGGCCAACTGGGGAAACCGCCCCTTCGCCGCGCCACCGCAAAAGCTGTTGAATGCACTGAGTGCGGCATCTTCCTCGTCTTCCCCGGCCGTGGACCGCCGCATCCCCTTCAGCTTACCCCTCGCCACGACGACCAGCCGGGAGAAATATCGCTCCCAGAGCGGCTGGGCGGCCGCGAGGTCGCCCTCCCGGAGATTGCCCAGCCAGCACGTGACCGAACCCCCCTCGTCTTCACTCATCCCCGACCTCCTTGGTTGGGAACCAAGGCCCGTTTCCGTCATCCCCGCAGTGCGTTCGCCGCCGGATGGACGCTATTGTAACGGCCAGGCAGCCGTTCCCCAATCGCGAAGATGGACAATCTCGGACAGGGGTCGTACGCTCGTGATCGGTCCGAAATCTGGCACACAGTCAGCCGATTTGGGCATAGGAATTGGAGAGAGCCCAAAAACCGCCGACACCTCCGTCATGATCCCGTGATGTGTCCCGCGTCCGCCGTCTTTTTTCGGATGGCCCTTCTCGCGATCCAGCCGCCGTTCTCGAATAATAATAAACGGGGAAGAGGCGATCCAGTCCGGAGCGAATCCAGAGAGGGACGCAGACATGCTGGGCCATGGCATTCGAGAGCATTTGAACACCGGTCGCACGCTGGCGAGCGGGTTGTCCGGGCGGCCCGTCGATCGTCGAGGCTGGCTCCAGATGGCCGGCGGGATGGCGGCGGGATTGGGGGGGTTGTTGGGGTGTCCCGATCCCTCTCCCGCCGCGGAAGATCGCGCATCGAATGCCATCGCCGAGGCCAGGGAGGAAGTCCGGCGCGCCGAGGCCAGGGCCATGAGGGTCACCAACCGCCTGCTTCGCCGTCTCGACACGGCCCATTACCAGGCCATCGGCGATGCCTCCGACGCGTTCATCAAGCTCACACTGTCCGATTGCGAGCAGATCGCCGTCGATTATCTGAACCATTTCCGCGAGAAGGGATTCGATGTCAAGCTGCCGGACCGCCGCTTGACGGTCGTCCTGTTCGTCGATGAAAGGCCGTTCCTCCGATTTGCGGAGAACGTGCCCCGGGGAACTGTCGGCTTCTATAGCCAACCACAGAACTGGCTGGCCCTATTCGACTTCCGAAACGTACCGATGGCCCCTTATGCCTCCGGGCAGACCAACATGGAGACCGTGTCCCACGAGGCAACGCACCAGTTGACGTTCAATACGGGCTTGTTCGACAGGCAAGGCGACAACCCGCGCTGTATCGTCGAAGGAGTCGGCATGTACTGCGAGCGTCGAAAGCTCACGGGACGGAGCGAGCCCGGTCAGCTCAACCTGCGAAGGCTGGAGGAACTGGCCCACGGCCAACGCCGGACCCGATGGATCCCTATTTCCAACTTGCTGGCCGACGATCGGGATTGGTACGGAAACAACGCCGACCGGATGACACTCGGCTATGCCGAGAGCTGGCTCATGGTCTATCACCTCATGACGAATCCACAGCGACTGCCGCAATTCCGGGATTACCTCGGGACGCTCCGGCGCCGGACGGACAGGAACCATCGGCTCGAAGATGCCCAGGCCCATTTCGGGGACCTCGATCGTCTCGATCAGGAACTGCGCCAGTCGGCAATCAAGCTTCAGCGTGCGCCTTGACGAACCGCGTTGTCGCGGAACGGGGAGTTTCACGGAGATGTCCACGGGAAACCCGCAGCGAAAACCCGACGCCGAAGTCGCGCGAGAACGGAATCTCGCGAACCCGTCGCCGACGAGCCCGACGATCGAGCCCCTGCTTTCGGCCGAGGAGCGGGAGGAACTGGGGCATCTGGATTATTTTCAGGCCCGGATGCAGGGGTTACTCGATCGGGGATTGATCGAGCCGGATTCGTGCGCGGCGATCGTCGCCGAGGGGCAGGCTCGACGCGATGCCATCGAGAAACAGGGACGATACGCCGCCGCCTTGAGCCGCGCGAAGTCGCTCGCGAGGAGTCGGCCGGGCGAGGCCGCACAATGGGCCGACCTCGCATCGCGGATCGATCCATCTCAACTCGAAGCGCTGACCATGTCCATCGACCTGAACTGGCAGCTCGAGGAGGACGACCAGGCGATCGCGGTCTGCACGGAGGCCGTCGCGCGGTTCCCCCAGCTCCAACACAAGCTGGATCGACTCCTCGGCATGAAGGCTGACCGTGCCGAGGCGCGTCGGATCAAGGCGGAGCGGCTCCAGCAGGACCGCCAGATCTCCGAGAAACTCGGTGAGGCCAGAGCCGCCCTGGACCATCGGCGCGACGCCGACGCGATCGCGTTATGCCGGGAAGTCCTCGCCGCACGGCCGCTCCACGCGGAAGCCATGACGATCGCCGCCTATGTCTGTCAGCGGACGGGTCGGCTCGACGAGGCCCTCGAACTCTACGAGTCCCTCCAGAAGTTGCAGCCCACGATCGCGAACTGGTCGCAGTGGGTGCGGACGATCAAGACTCGTCAGCGCGTCGAGCAACTGACGGGAATATCCGGCGAGTCGGTCTCGAGGGACGGTCCGTTCGGAGGCCAGCAGGCGGCACTCGCCGAGCCGCCACCGTTCTCGTGGTCGGGCTTCGCCGGGGAGTTCCTCCAGGAGCACTGGCAAAAGCTGATCCTCTGCCTCGCCGTGCTCCTGATCGTGGTCAGTTCGACCTTCGGGGCCCATCGCCTGCTCGGCCCGCTGCTCTGGTCGCCGGTCGGCAAGTGCGCGATGGCCCTCGTCTGGACTTTGATGTTCGCCGGACTCGGCAACATCCTGGTCCGCTGGGGTGCCATCCGTGCCGGCCAGATGATGCTGGTGACCACCCTGATCGTGGTTCCGATTCATTTCATGCTGGCCGGCGAGCTCAAGCTGCTGATGGAACCCTCCCCGATGCAGTGGGTCGTCGCGGCGATCGACGGACTGGCTCTGCTGGCGCTGGTGCGGATCGTGAGCGGGATGCTGGTGCCGCGCGATGAGGCCCGCTTCCTGACCGTCGCGCTGCTGATGATGAGCGTCGGCAGCGCCGCGACCGGCCCAGGGGCGACCGTCCCCTGGGGCTGGCAATTCGCCGCGTTCCAGGCCCCGGCAGTCGTATTCCTGGGCGCGGTCTGGGCGGTGGGAGCCCGTCAATGGGGGGCCTCTCGCGAGGAACATCGACAATTCGCCACCCTCGTCCTGGGCCTCCTCGGTCTCGCGGGACTGGCCTGCGTGATCCGAATCGGAGTTCATGTGCTCGACCTCGAGCCGGCCTTCTATGCCGTTCCGGTCATGCTGGCCGCCATCAGTTGCGTCCACGCGGCGCGGAGACTGGCCCCGTACGAGACCGATGCCCGTCGCATCGCGATGATCGGTCTCGGCGGTTACGCACTGTCCGGTCTGGCGTTCGCGCTATCACTGGCCTCACCGCCGATCCATTCGGCCGTGTTCAGCGGAAACACGATCGCGGTCAGCGTCCTGGGCTTCGCTCTCTATGTCTCATCGCTGCGCGAGAAACGCCAGCCCGTCTTCCTGTATCTGGCCATCGGGGCGATCGTGGCCGCCCGAGTCGGTGCCCACTATTTCCTGGCCGACCGAATTCAGATGGTGATCGACCTCATCCGCCAGTCACTCGGTTATCGGGAGGCGTTACCCTGGGCGTACGTGTCGGTACTGGGGCTGGTGATCAATCCCATCCTGGCCTTGCTCGCGCTCTGGTTCAGCAGGGTCTGGAAGGATGAGCGGCTCTCAAATCATTGCCATTACATCGGAGTACCGCTGGCGATCGCCGCGTGTATCTTCAGCGGGTTCGAACCGCTCGCCGGCGCGATCTGCCTCTCGGGATATACCGTCCTGTTCGCCCTGGCGATCGGGATCTACGAAGCCCCTGCGGTCGGCTTCCTGGACGCCCTCGCACTCGGCGGGGCCGCCTACTTCTGGTCGTCGATGATCCACGGGGTAACATTCGCCGACCAGACGATGCTGGCCGCTGCCCTTGCCTGGGGTTGCTGGGGACTCTGCCAGCTCCAGCGACGCCTCGCCGTGCCGGACGTGTATTCGCTCCCGTGGACCATGGCCGCTCGAGGATTCATGGCGATCGCGATGGTCGGAGCGACGCTGTTCATCGCCGCGAAAACGCCGAATTCGCCCGGCGCCGCCGGTGCGTTCCTGCTGGTCGGATGCCTGGCACTCGAATGGAATCGCGAAAGGCCATGGATCGTCCGGGCTTCGGTAGCACTCATCAGCCTCCTCGAGCTCACGATCTGCGGCCTGTCCCTCGCGACCGGCGGGAGGCCGCTCATTGGCTCGCAGTACGGATTGCTCCTAATCGGCGATTCGCTGGCCTTTCTGACACTGGCCGGACTCTTACGTCATCTGACCCGGGCCGTCGAGACATCGCCCCCGCAAACGTCGACGGTCGGAGGGGAACCAGCCCCGCACCCGGTCGAAGCGTTCCTGAGCGTGCTCCCTGAATTCGTGATCGGCCTGACGTTCATCGCCGACTGGCTGGCCTTGCTCGACCGCGGAGTCACCTGGTCCCCGGGGCTGGTCTGGTTGCTGGGGGGCCCTGCACTCCTGGGAGCGACGCGCTTCCTGAGGCGAACGGGCCTTGTCTACCTGGGGCTTGCGCAACTCGTGGCCGGCACGCTCGCCCTGTCGCACTGGGCGGTCGCCTGGGGCAATTCCGGGTTGGAGATCGGTTGGCTCGCGGTGGTCTCGGCCCTGCTCGCCATCTCGCTCTGGATGGCGGCCGCACTCGCCCGCCGACGCGGCAGATCCGAATTCTATGCCGGGCCTTGCGCGATGGTGAGTCTCGTCCTCACCGCAGGAGTCTTCTCGATGGCGATCGGTGCCCGCGTCCAGGACGTGGCCGGCTACCGGCTCGGCGCGATTGCCCTGGGCCTCAACGCAGTCGCGACAATGCTGCTGGCACGGAGCTTCCGGCAGGCGGAATTGACCTATGCGGCGGTCTTGCACGTCGTCGCGGCGACCTACATCGTGCTGTTCAGCGTCGGGAACAACGACCCCAGGATGGCCTACGTGCTCGGCCTGTGCGCGGTGGTTGAGGCGATCGTGTTCTGGGCTATCGCGTTTGGCTGCGAGACCTGGGGCGGCAACTGGGTACGCTCGTGTGCCCGCCCGATCTACCATTCGACCGTGGCCCTGACGATCCTGGGAATCCCGATGGCCGATCGTTCGGCCGCGACCATGCTCCTGGCCGCCGTCGCTTTCCTGCTGACGGTCAAGAGCCTGGCGCGCGCGGAATGGCTCTACGCGGTCGTGGCCTCAGTCGGCGCGGCCTGCTATTTCCGATGGCTGGCCACCATGCCGCCGATCGGCGTGGCCGGCTTCGCCATGGGCTCGGCCGTCGGACTCTGGGCGGTCGCGGTGATCGTCCAGCGATCGAAGCCGGCGCTCTGCGCCGCGCTGAGGGTTCGTCCGCTCGACTACGAGTATCGTCTGTTCCACTCGTCGATCGCGGTCGGCCTGATCGCACTCGGTCTGAGGTTGTCACTCAGTCTGTATCGGGATATGCCCTGGACGGCCAATCCGTGGTTCCCGGTGGCGATGTCCTTGCTGTCGATCTTGATGCTCCGCGCGTATCCGAGCCGGGCGTGTGTCCACGCGAGCCTGGCATTCCTGGTCTGGAGCGTCGTGGCCGTGCTCGCCCCATCGTTGACCTCGGCCTGTCAACTGGCCATGGCTGGGATGGCCGCCTCGCTCGGGCTCGCCTTGCTCGAGCGTGCGGTCCGCTCCCGCGAGGCCGCGATCTGTGCCCGGCTGGGCGTGATCGATGTCGGATATGCGCCGGTGGTTCGCGGGTGGGCATCGGTGGTATTCGGGGTGTCGTCTGTGCTGACAATCGGCATCGTGCTGAATGGCATGGGCACGGCGATGATCGGCTATCGATCGGCCATGGTGGAGACCTCGATCGCCGACTGGTGGACCCTGCTGGCGACGCTCGGGGTGGTCGCGGTCTTCCTGGCGATCGAGAACGCCGATCCCGAAGGCTGGGGCTCGGCCGAGCCGGAGGCCATGTTGGTCGGCCTCCACTGGGTGGGCGTGTTGGCGCTGTGGTGGCTGGGAGTCGGGGCCTCGCCGCTCTCTGGACGGCTCCTCTCGCCCGCCGAGTATTACCCGGCCGTCACGGCCATGGCGGCGCTCGCCGCGGTCCAGTTCGGGCGGAGGTACGCCCACCTCGATAGCTGGCTGGAGCTGAGCTGGCTCGGCGATGTCCGTTCGGAGCGATCGGCCCGGGTAATGTCGTATCAGTCCTGTATCCTGGCGCTCCTGGCGGTCGTCTTCACGGGCGGGTCCGTGACCTTGACGACCGTGGCGACCCTGACCCTCTCCGCCGTCACGATGGGATCCGGGGCGATGACGCTCGGGTCGCCGGTCGTGGCCGGCATGGGAAGCGTCGCGTGGGCCGGTGCCTGGTCGTTCGCGGGCCTGCTCGCGGCGCGACGCCTGGGTTATGACGGAACCGAGCTGGCGGGGACCTGGGGCGCATCGGGCGCGTTGACTTCCGCCTTCCTGCTTTGGGGGCTAGCCGGCCGCCTTCGCGACGAAGGAGCCGGTCACAAGGATCGATCGTTGCTCAGGGCATCCGATTCCAACGGCACCCTCGGTCGCCGGATGGCGGAGACCATGGAGGGGGTCGCATCGACGGCCGGCCTCCTGGCGTCGGCGTTCGTGCTCGCGGCGGGCAGCCACCCCGGATCGCTCGGATCTTGGGGAACCTTCGCCGGGGTCGGTGTCCTGATGGCCGCCAGCTTACTCCACGTGCTGCTCGTGCCCCGATGGCGTGCGGAATGGCTGGTCTACCTGGCCCAGGCATTGTTGCTCGGCGCCTATATCGATTTCCGCATGGCCTTCCCGATGTCGACCTCCGCCGACGCGGCGATCCTGACGATGCTCGGCTTCATCGACCTGGGACTCGCCGAGGCACTGGCCCGGCTCCAGGGGCCGGAATACTACGTCCGGCCCACCCGGTATTTCTCGCTCATCCTGCCGCTATTGCCGTTGTTGCAACTGTTCGGGAAGGGCATGCGAGACGAGGTGAGTCTGTTTTACCTCTCGGTCGCGGCGACGTTCTACGCCATCGCTTGTGCGCAGATACGATGGAAGTCGCTGGGTTATGCGGCGGGCGTCTTCTGCAACGCCGCCCTCTGGCTCTGCTGGAGCCGCATGGGCTGGATGCTCGCGGACCACCCGCAATTCTACCTGATCCCGGTGGGCCTCTCGACGATCCTCTTCGCCGAGGTCAACCGAGACCTGGGCCGCCCGACGGTCAACGCGATCCGATCGGCCGGCCTGATCCTGATCTACGTCTCGCTGTCGGTGCCGATCTGGAAATTCGACAGCTTCCCGGCCTGGCTGGCACTGCTGCTCGGCTCGCTCCTGGGCGTCTTCGCCGGGATCGGCTTCCGGTTGCAGACGTTCCTCTGGCTGGGTCTGACGACCTTCGTGCTCGACCTGGTCTATCAGTTGGGGCGAGTGAGCCTCGACTACGCGTTCGCCAAGTGGGCAATCATGCTGATGCTCGGGATCACGCTCGTCTTGTTCGTAGCCCTCAACGAGAAGAAGCGGATCGTCGGCTCGATGCTCGAGTTTTACGCGCACGCGCGAACGTGGGAGTGATGGCGGGTAGGGTCATCCTGTTTATCCCGAACAAGGCTCGCGGGTCCATCCGACGGAAAGTCCCGTTCGGTTCGAGATCGTCGACGCGAGAACAGCCTTCGACATCGGAGCAAGTCCAGATTCCCCGAGGGCCTCAAGCCATCCTGGGTAAGTCCGCCCCCGTTCCCTCTCGGGCATAAACGCGCTCGCATTCCTCGACCGCCATCCGGCCTAGCCTCTCGGCCATGTTTCGATACGCCGATCGGCGATAATCCCACTCGTGAGACCGGGGTACCTGCTCCAGCCAGTCGAAGAGATGGACGCGACACAGGTCGTCGAAGTCCCGCTGCGACAGGCTAACGGCTTCGCCCGTGATACGGTCGATGATCCGATACGGCTCGACGCCCTGATCCACGGCGCGGTCGAAGGACGCACGATCCATCGCACAGTTCAGGTAAGCGAGGGATTCGGCACGGTCGCCGATCAGGTCGCGAACCTCGCCCCGGCGATCGAGCGGCAAGGTGAATCCCTGGAACTTTTCCGTGCCATAGATCGAATGGAACATCCCTGCGCGACAGACGTCTTCCGGGCAGCCTTGTGATTCGAGGTAGCGGAAGACCGCGACCAGGTGCGCCAGGTACGATTTCTCCGTGTGAGGAATCTGCTCGATCCCGATCCCGACCAGGAAACCGGTCAATCTCTTGAAGTCCTTATCCATCGTCCCCACCTCGTTGAGGGCCTCGGCTCGCGGCGGAGCGGAACATCAGCATTCATTCTAGCCGAACCCGACTTCCTCCGAGAGCCCCGAGGGCCCGCGATCGGAGGATCGGACTTGAGGGTTGTGCCGTACCGATCGTGCCGAACGGTCCGGTCGCGCGGCTTGTCAGGAATTCAGCCCGAGAAACCGATCAGTGAATGGTGACGAGTGGCGGGCGTGCGGTCCGGACGGGAGCGGAGTTCCCGGCCCCCGCGCGGAGCAAAGCGGTCTCACTACGACGGAGTCGTCCATGACAAGGATAGGGGTCCGCCGGATTCTGGCAGTGGGGAAAATCCTGCCGACTGTGCTGGCCATGACGGCCATCCTGGCTGTATCGTCTGGCGCGGTCAGGGCGGGTATCGGTGGGCGTCATGTCGATCCGGCGCAGATCGTCCCGCTCAATCAGATCGCCCCCGACCGTCGCGACGTCGTGGCCGAGGTCATCCGCGACCACACCTTTCACCGGCAGGGCGACGCGGACGCCTTCCCATGTCCACCGAGCCTCTACCTGAGCCTCGTCAACGAGCCGTCGCTGACCCTGGCCCTCTGGAAAGATCTGAGCGACGCGCCGGTCCAGCTCCAGAAGGTGGGACCGAATCGGTACGAAGGGACCGATGGTTCCGGGGCGACGGCCACCTGGGAATTCGTCCTCCGCACGGCCCGCCTCCACGTCCTGCTCGCTCACTTGAACTACGTCAGTCCCCACGGCAATGCAAGGGTCGAGGCGCGAATCATCCTGATCGTGAACACCTCCTACTACCAGGGTGGTAATCGCGAGCCGTGGATCCAGCACACCGTCGAGGCCTTCGTCAAGATCGACTCCAAGGGTTGGAAGACGCTCGGACGGACCCTCCGGCCCGTGATCGAACGCATCCTCGAGGAGCAGGTCAAGGAAGCCGGTTACTTCATCTCCCTGATGAGCCGACTCGTGATGACCTACCCCAACTGGGCCGGGCACGTCGTCAACAGCCAGCCGGCGATCGAACCCGCGACCAAGCAGCGGTTCGCGGAGGTCATCGAACAGTCCCGCAAACCCGGCGCGTCGCCGGGACGCCCGCAGATCGTCAAGAACGGAGCCGATGCCGCGGACTCCCGTCGCCGTTGAACACCCTCGTCATTTCCACGAAGACCTCTCGGCTTCCGCCTTGCCACTCGATACGACCTTCGCCGGCTTGACGGGGATCTGAACCTCATCGAGCTGGCGGGTGCCCGGCGTCTGAAGACCGTGGTAACCCAGACGTCGAGATACACGGGCTGACTCGGCCTCGATCAGGCCCAGGGATCGTCATCGCGGCCACGACCATCGTCAGGGTCTGCACCGCCGAAGCCCATGATCTGCCCTGCGCCTGACGCGTCGGCGTCCTACCCTCCCCCCGACCTCGATCGGAAGACCGGGGCCTTGACAGGACGGCCCGCACTCGCCCAATATTTAGTCTGTCGTCTAATTAAATAGATTGCCAACTAATTCATGGGAGCCGGGCGGCGCCCGGGCCTCGGCGATGAAGACGCTCACGGTGCTGGTGACGCTGGTCATGTTGATTCCCGCGATGGGACGGGCGGCCTCCGGTGATGCCAAGGCAGCTACGGTCAAGGGGGTTGAGGGCAACTGGCAGGGGACGCTGAGAGTAACGCCGCAGATCGAGTTGCGGATCACGTTGGAGGTGATCCGAGGTAAGGACGGCTCGTTTTCGGGCAACTGGGGAAGCCCCGATGAGACGCTCAAGGGCCTGCCGCTCCAGACGATCGCGGTGAAGGAGAGCACCCTGACGTTCACGACCAAGCACGGCGTGACCTATGAAGGGAAACTGAATCGCGAGGAAACCGAGGTCGTCGGGACGTGGAAACAACGGGGAAAGTCATACCCGCTCAACTTCGGGCGCTTCGATCCCTCGAAGATCGTCGTGGTACCGATCCCTCAGGAGCTGGAAGGCATCTGGGAAGGCAAACTGAAGATTAGCGGCGTCATCGAGCTCCGCCTCGCCTTGAAGGTGGAGAAGGGCAAGGATGGCGCCTTGAAAGCGGTGCTCGCCAGCCCGGACCAGGGCGCGAACAACATCCCCATCAGCTCGATCGGCCTGAAGGACAACGTGTTGAGCTTCGAGAGCAAGCTCATCGGGGGGAAGTACTCGGGCAAGAAGAATCCGGACGGGACCGCCTTCGAGGGCCAGTTTGAGCAGAACGGACTCAAACTTCCGCTCCTTCTCAAGAAGACCGACAAGCTCAGTCAGGCGATCCGCCCTCAGACGCCGAAGCCTCCGTTCCCCTACCGCACGGAGGACGTCACCTATGAGAACGCATCCGGCGGGGTGAAGCTGGCCGGAACGCTGACAATACCCTCGGGAGCAGGCCCTTTTCCGGCCGTGTTGCTGCTGACGGGCTCGGGTGCTCAGGATCGCGACGAGACCATCCTGGGCCACAAGCCGTTCCTGATTCTGGCCGATTATCTCACCCGTCGCGGCATCGCGGTCCTCCGCGTCGACGACCGAGGAGTCGGCGGCTCGACCGGCTCGATCAAGTCCTCGACGAGCGAGGACTTCGCGGGCGATGCACTATCGGGCGTCGTGTTCCTGAAGGGACGGAAGGAGATCGACGCGGGTAAGATCGGCCTGATCGGCCATAGCGAAGGGGGCGTGATCGCGCCGATCGCCGCGGCTCGCTCGAAGGACGTCGCCTTCATCGTCCTCATGGCGGGGACCGGCCTGCCGGGTACCGACATCGTCGAGGCCCAGGGTCAGCTCATCCTCAAGGCGACCGGGGCGTCGGAGTCCGAATTGAAATCCCAGCGAACCATCCAGAAGCGGCTGATCGACATCATCGTCGGCGAGAAAGACGAGACGGCCACCCGGCCCAAGCTCGCCGCGGCTGTGAAAGAACTGCTCGCCGCGATGCCGGCGGCCGAGAAGAAAGCCCTGGGCGATGCCGGAGGGGCGCTCTCCGAGGCCGCACTCGACCAGTTCAACAGCGCCTGGTTCCGCTACTTCCTCACATACGATCCGCGTCCGACCTTGCGCCAAGTCCACTGCCCCGTCCTGGCGATCAACGGCGAGAAGGACCTGCAAGTCCCCGCCAAGGCGAACCTTGCGGAGATCGACAAGGCCCTGAAAGCCGGCGGCAACAAAGACGTTACGACGCTCGAACTCGCGGGCCTGAATCATCTATTCCAGCCCTGCAAGACCGGCTCGCCGAGCGAATATGCCGCGATCGAGACAACGATCGCCCCCGAAGCCCTGAAAACCATGTTAGACTGGATCGTCGCGCGAACATCGCCAAAGTAAGACGCTCGACGATCGGCCTCGACTTGCTTCGACCACGGTTCCCCAGGCGGGTGACGGCAGGTCCGCCACGGGTCGCATGCGGTCCGTCGTGGCCGAATCACCGGGAGGCGAGGAGAGCAAGCAAGATGGGCTTCACCCCCGACTTCGAGATCGCGGAGGCTCAGGCGCTGATGGCCATGAGCGGCTGGCTGGAGGGTGCACCTCCGCCCCCGCTCACGCAGTTGCCCTTCCCGACCGGCTGGGTCGCGCTCTACCAATCACCGCAGCTCGGCATCTTCGACAACGTGTGGCAGCTCCTCCAGGATCAGACGTCGAATCCACCTCGATACGCACTCATCATCCGCGGTACGGTCGACGAGAGCGGCAGCATCGTCGACGACCTGCTCTCGGTGATGATCTCAGCCTCCGGTACGGTCCTGGGACATACCTACCGATTCGCCAACGACCCCGAGGCCGGCGTACACCTCGGGTTCGCACTGGCGGCCCTGGTGCTCCTCTGGGACCCCACCGACGGCATCCTGACCAGGATGGCCCAGCTCTGCCCCCGTGGAAGCGATGTCTATATCTGTGGCCACAGCCAGGGCGCGGCGATCGCGACGCTGATCGGATCGTTCCTGAGTAACCTGCCCCCGGCCCAGGACCTCGGCCACACATACAAGACGTATGTCTTCGCGCTGCCCAAGCCCGGCAATTTGCACTTTGCCTCGGAGTACAACGCGGCATTCGCCGACCGGGGGATGGCCTACTCCATGAACAACTCCCAGGACTGGGTGCCGCAAGTCCCCCTCTCGATCGAGTGGATCGGCGACGTCAACACGCCCAACCCGGTCAGCGTCTTCCTGTCCAATCAGATCCTCCTGGCCCCCATCTCGGAGGCGATCAAGATGCTCAAGGATGCTCTTTCGGTCGCCCAGCGTTCGAAGCATCAGGCGCAACTCCAGCATCTCTCTCGACGGCTCCACGGCATTCCGGACACGGTGATCTCGATTCCCACCATGACTTTGGAGATGCCGACCATCCTGCCGACCCTCGACTTCCATTCGTGCGGCACGCCCTTTAGCCTGATCGGCATCCCCGGTAAGAACCCCTGCGACCCATCCGACTACTTCTGGCAGCATCACCTCGCGATGTACTACGACTTGCTGATGGGAATCCCGATCCCGCAGACGTGCCCGCCCCCGCCGGCCGTACCCTGACCGTCGCTCGGGGCATGATGTCCCGCCCCCAACGGGAGTCCTCGTCATTCTGCCGGAGGCGGCTCCGACCTTGTCCGATGGCCGTACCGACCCGACTTGGCGATGAGCCATGCCCGGGTCGTCCTTGGCACAACCCGATGCCAAACGGCGCTACTTCGAAATCGGTAGACCCCAGGTTTCCGTGAAGAACCCGGCGGTCACGATGCCGCCGGGCGCCCGCGACGAGACCGGCACGTCGATGTCGACGACGGCGAAGTCCGGCAGCTTGGGTACCTGGCGGGCGTTGTTTAAATAATCGTACTCGCGGAAGGTGAAGCCGCTATTGAGCACGACATACCGCTTCGGGTTCAGCGGGTTCGGGTAGATCAAGACCGG
The DNA here is from genome assembly GCA_052148775.1 of Isosphaeraceae bacterium. Taxonomy (GTDB): domain Bacteria; phylum Planctomycetota; class Planctomycetia; order Isosphaerales; family Isosphaeraceae; genus CAVZRC01. The sequence goes on from JBKQHM010000171.1 coordinate 22,516, forward strand.
CACGTGATGGCCGGAGCCGTATGTCTCGGCCCCGAGCTTCACCCCGTCCTTACCCCACTTCACCGGCAACGCGGCGGCGATCTTGCCAAGGATTGCGTTGCTGACCGGGTCGCCCCAGAGGATGAGGTTGTGCGCGGCGATGTCGTCACCATTGACGTCCTTGTCATCCTTGATGCGCACCTCGCCGCGGAACTGGCGCCGCCAGTGGTCGTTGGCGTGCTTCATTTCAGCGGCCGCCCACTTGCCAACCTTGTCATTGAGGGCCGGCCCCGTCGGGCGGACCATCAGGAAGCTATCCAGGAACGCGTCGTCGATCGGTCCTTGCAGTCCGTGACGCTTCCGAAGCGTGCCGTCGTCGTCCGTTGGGACCGACTTCCAGTGCCCCTCGACCTTGCGGTAATGGGCGACCCAGGAACGGTCCGAGAGCGGCTTGGGCGAGGCGATCGAATCCCCATCAATCGCGATCGTCGGCGTCGTCCGGAGGTCCCAGTCGCATCGGCCGGATGGGATTGCCAGGGTCAGGGCAGAGACATTCTTGGTCACGACCTTGGGGGCGATGCCGAGCCCGAGATCGGAATCGGCTCGCGGCTGAACGCTCCCGTCGAGATCCGCGTCGACGCGCGCCCGCTCCCAGTGCTGCTCCAGGCCGTCCACCTGCACCCAGGCCGAGCGGTTGTAGCGTAACGTCCACGTGGTGAAGTGGACCTCTTCTGGCAGCGGGTCGCGACCGATGGATGCGATCCGATCGATCCGCCGATTGATCTCGACCTTCGCGTCGGCCGTGTACTGGTGCCCGGCCTTGGCGCCGATGATGTGGACCATCTCGATGCCCTCAGCCTTGAGGGCCTTGGCCATCATGTCTGCCGCCTGCTTCTGCGAATCCCGCTCGCCGCTGTAGGCCACGGTCGGGCAGTTGAACAGGTTGATGGCGTAGTCGGTGCAATCGTAGAGGTGCCATAACTTCTTCTCGTACCAGGTCGGCTGGACCGCCTCGCGCTGGAAGACCTTGAGGAAATCGGCGGTCTCGGAAAACCCGGCGCCCGGCGCGGCAGCGGCCCAGGTGGTCGGATAGTGGACCGCGAACTG
>JBKQHM010000172.1:0-29190 GCA_052148775.1 Isosphaeraceae bacterium
TCAGGACCATGGATACGGCCGCATCGGAGGTCCACGAGGGCGGCCCTCCAGGCGCCCCAGCCTGGAGACGCCTCCGGGCCAGGACGGCTCGCGGATCCCCGGCGAGATCGACCGCCCCCACGACCGCCGCGTCGAGGTCGCCGCGACGAAGCCATTCGACGGCGATGGCCATCGCCTGGATACCCGAAGGCTCCTCGCGGGCGATGGTGAAGCTAGGGCCGCCGATCCGGAACTCGCGTGCGATCCGGCTGGCCACGAGTCCGCCGAGCGATCCCATCGTACGATTGGCCGAAAGGGCCGGGCTGGCCGCCTCGCGCAGCTCCTCGACCCATCGCGTCAGGGCCTCTCGGGACAGTCCGAGATGAAGCTTCCGACTCCATTCCCGGGCGCGATCGGCCATCGACCATCGCAGGTCGAAATTGGTCGTGTTCAGGTCCAGCCCGATGCCGATGAGCACGCCCGTTCGGATGGCGAGTGTCGGGTCCCAGCCGGCATCCCCGATCGCTTCGGCCGCGACCCGGAGCATCAGCGATTGCTGGGGCAGCATCTCCGCGAGTTCCTTGGGGGGGATCCGGAACTGGTCGAGATGGAACTCCAGGGATTGGAGACGATGAGCGTCGGACTCCCCATTGTCTTCCCGGATCGAAATCTCGCCGAGCGCGAGTTTCCGTAACGCCTCCCGGCCGCGCAAGGCACCGATCTGTGCGGAGATCCCGACGATGGCGATGGGCGCTGCACGCCGAGCCCCTCGGGATGGGGGATGCTCGCTCGAATTGGGGACCGGCCGACCGTATTCACCGGCCCACGGCGCCCCGGCACCGGCCGCACGCTCCCCATCCGCCGCACGCGGAAACTCTTCGATCAACACATGGGCGTTGATCCCTCCGAATCCGAAACCGCTGATGGCCGCGCGCCGGGGCCGGCCAGGGGCTCGGGCTGGCCAGGCTTGGGGACGGCCCAGGATCCGGAACGGGCTGTCCTCTAATCCCAGTGCGGGCGCGGGACGTTCGAAGTTGGCCGTCGGCGGGATCACTTCATGCTTGATCGAGAGGAGGACCCTGAGCAATCCTGCCGCGCCGGCCGCCGTCAGCGCATGACCGATGTTGCCCTTGATCGATCCGATGACGCATTGACCTTTCGCCCAGCCGGCCTCCCCCCAGAGCATTTTGAGACTCTGGACCTCGACGGCATCGCCGCGAGGGGTACCGGTGGCGTGGCACTCGATCACGTCCACGTCGCCGGGTTCCCAGCCCGCCTGCTCGTAAGCCGCCCGCATAGCCCGGAGCTGGCCCTCGGAACTCGGCGCGAGCAGGTCGCCGTGGACGTCGTTCGACAGCCCGATCCCGGCCACGAGACCATAGATATGGTCGCCCTGATTCAGGGCATCGGCCAGTCGCTTCAGGACGAACATCCCGGCCCCCTCGCCTACGATCAGCCCGTCGGCGCGATGGTCCAGCGGATTGGCCCGGCCTCGGGGCGACAGCGCCCGGAGCTGCGAGAATCCCATCTGGGTATAGAGGGCATCCGGCCGCGACGCCCCGCCGGTGATCATGGCATCGGCGCGACCGGACCTCAACTCGTCCACCGCCAGTTTGAGGGCATAGAGCGACGATGCGCAAGCGGCGTCGAGCGTATAGGACACGCCGCCCAGCCCCATTGCGGACGCAACCACGGCGGCGGGCAGGCCGGCCGGGAACGCGTTCAACGGCTCGACCGCCCTGGGTTCCGGCGAGGGGACTCCCAGCTTCTGATCGAAGGCGCCTCCAAGGACTTCGCGAGAGAAGGCCGAGGCCATCTCCGTGGGGAGCACGATGTTACCGAAGATGACGCCCGTGCGGCCCCGATTGACACGCTCGGTCTTCGCGTCGCGCCACGCCTGGCTGGCCGCGGCGAGTGCCAGGTGGAAGACCGGATCCAGCCGATCGACCAGGCCGCGATCCGGGCCGGTCCCGGCCTGGTCGAAGTGTGGACCGTCCACGAAACCGCCGCGGGTCGTGTAGACGTGGTCGGCCAGGGCGATGCGCGGATCGAGGGCTTCTTCGGGCTCGATCGGCCAGCGTCGGCGGGGCACCTCGCCGGTCACGTCGATGCCATCGACGAGGATCGACCAGAGCGCATCGGGGGAATTCGAGGCCGCAAAGCACCCCCCGATGCCCACGATCGCGATTGGATCGCCTGGTTCCGTCATGGGATCGACCCGCATCGCTCAGCCCGCCACAACGGAGGAAGGGGCGATCAATTGGTTGCGACGGAACGCCTGGTTGAGCGTGATGTCGACGACGCATTCATAAGAGTCGAGCCGGGCGACGAGCTCGCCTCGGGCGTCGAGGATCTCGATGTCGGCCACTGCCCGCGCATCGACGGCCTTCCGGATCTCGGCCAGGACGCGCACGGGCCCATCCCCGAACCCAGGACGGAATTGTCGATAGCGCCCCACGGCCGTCGGAAGCGAGTTGGCACCGCGATGTTCCCGGCACCAGACGACCATCAGTTGAAAGACGGAATCGATGGCCAGCGGGTCGGTTAGCCATCGGGATCGCGACGGCCGGTCGACCCACTCCGCGGGCGGCGGCGATGTCGCCACCCGGCCCACGATCGCCCGCGAGTCGCACCCCTCGACCAACTCGATCCCGTGCAACGTCGGCCCGTGGAACAAGACATCTCGGTACATATCATCCAGCGAGAGGGGATAACTCGAAAGCGGCCGATCGATCGACCGACGCGCACCGACAGGATGGTGATCACCGAGAATCACGTCGGCTCTCGCATGGATGACGTCCCGGCCGCTTGCCAGCGTCCCTCGCAACTCGACCGGCACGACGAACTCCGCACCGATGCGGGTCCCTTTCCCGACCAGGAGATCGATTGTGGTCGGTTCCCGTCCGCTCAGGACCACGCCCTTGAAGAGGCGGAGGGCGTCCACCCCGCAGACGACGAGGCCCGGGTTGCGCTGGAGCGCCGCTTCCGCGACCCATTCGAGGATCATCGCCATCGGCAGCACGGCTCGGCCGTCGATCACGTGGTCGCCGAGGATCCGCAGGGTCTCCACGTCCACTACGCGACGGAACGCCAGGGTCCCTCTCGGCCCGGCGGGCGTCGTGTCAGAGCCCCATGAAACTCCCGAGATCGTGCCAGAGTCCGATGAATCTTCCGAAGACGATGGCTCCGCGGGCGGATTCTCGGCCAGGACGACGATTTCGACCGGTCCCGGTTCGGGTCTGGGATTCCGGATCTCGTCGACCACCAGCTTCGCACCGTCCCGGGGAGGGATGAGGGCTAGCCCTTCCTTCTCGAAGAGCGGCCGCAGCGCATCCGTGACCATCCCGCCCGCCCAAGGCCCCCAGTTAAACGAGACGACGCGACAGTGCGGCATCCGAACCGATGCTTGCTGGGCCCACTTATTGAGGTACTCGTTGGCGGCGGCATAAGCTACCTGGCCCGAGCGGCCGAACCGCGCCGTCGACGACGAGAAGAGGAAGAGGAATTCGAGCAATTCCGATTCGATCGCCCCGTACAGGTACTGAAGGCCGTCGACCTTGGTCTGGTAGACCTGGGTGAACTGCGACTCCGATTGTTCGACGAGCTTGCGATCCGCCAGTACGCCCGCACCATGGATCAAGCCACGGACCGGTCCGACCGCCTCGCGCGTCCGATCGATGATCTGACGCACATCGGCTTGATTGCGGACGTCGACGGAACGATAGACGACCGGCGAGCCGGCCGCGGCGATGCGATCAAGGTTCCGCCGGACCTCGCGTCGGGCCATGATCTGACGGGCCTGCTCGCCGATCGCCTGCGGCGTCATCGAGCGATCCGATCGCGACAGGAGGGCTCGCCTCAACTGGGCCTCGTCGCGACAATCGGCGAATGGATCGTCCTCCGCCGCGCTGGGCTCGGGACTGCGACCGAGCAACAGCAATCGAGGCTGGAACGCCTCGGCCAGGGCGACGGCGACTTCGGCCGTGATCCCCCTCGCGCCGCCGGTGATGACCACGAGGTCCCCGCGCCCGACCCGAGGCGTGCGACCCCCGGGAAGTCCCGTCGCTCCGGCCTCCCCCAGCTCGACGGCCATGCGGCCACTCGCCCCCAGCCCGACCTCCGCCGGTCCGCTGGTCAACAGCTCGTCCACGATCGCGGACGCGGCCCCTCCCGACGATTCGAGCGCCGGATCCAGATCAACCGCCTTGCAATGGACTCCCGACCACTCATGGCCGGCCGTCTTGGCGAGACCGGCGAGTGCTCCCGAGGTTGGGTCGATCTCTCGTGCCAGTCCGCCCAACCCGAAAACGCCGTCCAGTCGGGAGACGGTTAGCAGGGAGGCACCACCGCGCTGTCCCGACCTCAGCAAGGCCGGTCCAGCTTCCCTGAGCGTCCGGAACGCACCGTTGATGAAGTTCGGGAGGATCGGGCCCCTGGGTGCGATGACGATCAGACCGCAGGGATCGGGACCCGCCGCGGAGGGATCAATTCCTCCGGCCGGGATGACACGAGCTCGATAGCCCCGTTTATCCAGGTTCGACCGCACGCCCTCGGTCAACGCAGAGCCCTCATCGGTAATCCAGATCGTCGCCCCTCGCGGGAGATTCACCGCCTCTCGACGCTCCGAGACAGAGATCGGCACGGCCCTCGGTTCCAGAAGGCGGAGCCCGACGGTCGGGCCGTCGGAAGAATGCCAGTGCCCATTCCGTGGCGGCTGAGCCCAGCTCCCTCGCCGTTCCGAGTGGTCCGACTCTCCATTCCGGCTTGCGATGACGCCGGGCTGGATGTCCTCGACTTGCCCGCCATGGGCCGGATCGGGATCCGGGCGGGGGGGCGACGACAGGAACTCGACGATCTGGCGGAGTGTCTGGAGCGTACCCGTCTGCTCGGGTCCGACCGCCGTGGCCTCGGGGAGCCGTTCTTGCACGGCCGATAAGATCTCAACACGCTTGATCGAGTCGATCCCAAGATCGGCGTCGAGACGCATATCGAGCTCGAGCATTTCGACGGGATAACCCGTCTTCTCGGCGACGGCTGCCAGCAGGGCTCGCGTGATGGTTTCCGACGACAGATCAGGCTCCGGCCTGACAGTCGTCGTTATCGGATGACCCAGCGTCGGCGGTTGGGCAAGGACGGGAAAATGGCTCCCAGCGGCGGCAGCCGGTCCCGGTTCGGCTGCCTCGCCCAGGAATTCCACGATATTGCGCAGGGTCGCCAGGCTACCGATTCGTTCGGGACCGGCGGGCGGGAGCCCAGGGAATCGGTCCTGGAGGGCCGAGAGGATTTCCACCCGTTTGATCGAGTCGATCCCCAGGTCGGCGTCGAGCCGCATGCCGAGATCGAGCATTTCGGCCGGGTAACCAGTCTTCTCGGCGACCGTCTCCAGCAGGACCTCGGCGAGGGCAGGAGAAACGACGGAAACGGCTCCCGGCTTTTCCGGCACCGATGGCGATTGGGTTGCGACGCTTCCTCTCGCGTCCGTCTGCGAACGGATCCGATCCCGGCCGAGGAACTCCGCGATCGACCGGAGCGTCCGGAAGGAGCCGAGTTGCTCGGGCGGCAGTGCCGGCAGCTCGGGATGTCGCTCCTGAAGTGCGGAGAGGATCTCCACACGCTTGATCGAGTCAATCCCGAGATCGGCGTCGAGCTGCATGTCGAGATCGAGGATGTCGGCGGGGTATCCGGTCTTCTCCGCGACCACCTCGACCAGTGCCAGGGTCACCGGATGATCGCTCGACGCAACCTGTTGCCGGTGACCTCTATCCTCGGAACGAGCTGCCGCCTGAGCCGCCGGGCGTCTGGGTTCCACGTCACACGGTTTGATATTGACGTGGCCTTCTCCCGACGTCTTTCCAACCGGAACCGAATTCGCCGGCCCTGGCGCCGGCTTGGCGACGAATCGCGTGTCCTCGACCACTTCAGGGACAGGGGTGCTGCTCACCTGACGTCGTGCCGAGGGTCCTTCGTGGAATGTCCTCTGTGTCGGCGCGGCAGGCGTCGGTTCGCCGTTAGATTCGGGCATCGCATGGGACAGATGCTGCTGTCTCTCGAGTAGCTTGAAGAAGGTCTGCTGTGCCTTCTCCTGGCCCTCGAGGAACTGCCGATGTAGGTCGGCGGTCTGTTCGGCCAGGCGTTGCAGGGCGGCCAGGTTCTCCTGGGCGGCATGGAAAGCAAACGCCAGGTCGGTGGGTGCCGCGACGTCCTGGGAGTGTGGCCCGAGTCGGGTCGTCGGCTCGTGCAACTCGACGGCCTGGGGACGATGCAGGGCGTGTGATGAGGCATGGCCGTTCGAATGATGCGAAGGGATCCGTTCCGGCTGGTTCATCGTTCGATGGTTCTCGGCATGATGTCGTGGCTGAGTATCAGGCATCGTCGGGTCCAGGGTCTCCGAGAGGGAGAATCTCGGAGTCCACGGGACGACCGCCTGCGGACTGGGCGACTCCGCCAAGGGCAATGAGACCGGTGCGGGTTTCACCGCGGGTCCCTCGGCCGGGCGGTCCTTCGGACGGGCGTTGGCACCGGAGATCCGAACGGTCAGCCCCGGTTTCGCGGTCGGCGTGACCCTCCCAGGTTCCCCTTCATCCCAATGGTTAAGGTCCACAGCATAACCCAGCGCAGCCAATGTTGCGAGCGAGCAGGCCAGATCATGGACATTGCCGGCGGACCCGCGGGAGGCATCGACGGCGATCGCCACGTGATCGCGCCCGTCGAGGATCGCCCGTACAAGCCCCGTCAGCCTGGCGTCGGGGCCAACTTCGAGGAAGGTCCGGGCTCCTCTCCGATACATCGCCTCGATCTGGGCAACGAACTCGACCGGCCGGGCGATCTGGCCGGCCAGGAGGTCGCGCGTCGACTCCGAATCGTCGGGATAGGGTTCGGCCGTCGTGTTAGCGTAGACCGGGATCGTCGAAGTCCGGAAGGACACCGTCTCGACTGTCTTCCGAAACGGGGCCTCGGCTTCCGCGACGAATCGGCTATGAAAAGCCGCCGAGACGGGGACGTGCCGGGTCGTGATGCCTTGATCGGCCAGGATTTGTCGGCCCCGCTCGATTTCCCCGGCCGAGCCCGAGAGTACGCATTGCCGGGGCGCGTTCTTGCTGGCGATGACCAGGTCCAGGCCATGCGTTCGGATCAGGCTCGAGACCGTCTCGATCGGGGCGAAGACGGCCAGCATGGCCCCCGATCCTTTCGACGAACAGCCGGCCATGAGGGCCCCGCGACGCTGCGCGAGCATCGCCAGGGAGACGTCGTCGATCCGCCCGGCCGCGCGAAGGGCCGTCAGCTCGCCGAAGCTGTGCCCGCCGACGAGGTCGGCGCGGACACCGAACGCCTCCAGGATCCGGAGCACTCCCAGGCTGACCGCACCGATTGCTGGCTGGGCCAACCCGGTCGCCCTCAGGGCGTCTTCGTTCGCCTTCTGCCCCGCCTCATCGAAAGCCGAGGGGGGATGGATCCGATCCGAAATCCTGCCGGTTCCGTCGCCGACTGCCTCGTTCATCTGCGCGAGCGAGCCCTGCATCGCGGGGAAGAGACACGCCAGCTCGCGGAGCATGCCGACATACTGCGATCCTTGGCCGGGAAACAGCATGGCCAGCGCGCCCGGGCACGACCCCGTCCCCACGAAGACCCGCCCCTTCGGAGTGGGGAGTCTATGGTTGCGAGAAGGTGCGGCTCCGTCCGGTACTGCGGCCCGATTGGCCTCCTCGATCCGCGAGCGGGCCTCGGCCAGCCGATCGACCCATCCCTCCTCGCCGCGGACCGCGACCAGGACGAGCCGGTAGCGATGACTCGACCGGAACTGTGCCCGGCTCTTTGCCGCCGCCGCTCGAATCTCCGGCCAATCCGTCAGTCCATCCAGTGGCTCGAGCGCCGCGACGACTTCGGCGGGCTCGTCCGCCGAGAATGCGAGGATCTGTACGTCGCCGTCCCAGTCGACCCCCGGCTTCTCCGGCTCGGCTTCCTCGAGGAGGCAATGGAAGTTACTGCCGCCGAACCCGAACGCGCTGACGGCCGCTCGCCTCGGGCCTCCGGTGGACGACAGCCACGGCCGCGCCTCGGCGTTGAGGTAGAACGGAGAATCCCCCCCGGCGAGCGAGCCCATCGGCCGGCGCACCTTCAACGTGGGCGGCAGAACCTTGTGGTGGAGCGCCAGAGCGGCCTTGATCAGCCCGGCCGCGCCCGCGGCGGCCTTGGTGTGGCCGACTTGCGACTTGACCGAACCCAGGGCACACCACGGACCGGACAGGCGCGCGCCGCGGAAGACCTCTTCCAGTGCCGAGAGCTCGATCGCATCGCCGACCCGCGTCCCCGTCCCGTGCGCCTCGATCAGCTCGACCGTCGCGGGCGAGATCCCGGCCATCGCGTAGGCCCGCCTCAGGGCCTTCGCCTGTCCGGCCGCGCTCGGCGCATACACCGCCTGGCCCTTGCCGTCGCTGGATGTACCCACCGACCGGATCACCGCATAAACCCGGTCGCCATCCCGCTTCGCGTCCGCCAACCGCTTCAGCACCACGACGCCCAGCCCCTCGCCCAGGATCGTCCCGTCCGCCTCGGCGTCGAACGGTCGCGCGTCCCCCGTCGGCGACAGGGCCGGCGTCTTGCTGAAGCACATATACATAAAAATGTCATTGAATGTGTCCAGCCCGCCGGTCACGGCGAGGTCGCAACGGCCGGTGGCCAGCTCGAGCATCGAGAGGTTGATCGCGCCGAGCGAGCTGGCGCAGGCGGCGTCCACGACGCAGTTGGTGCCGTGGAGGTCCAGCCGGTTGGCGATCCGGCCGGCGGCGACATTGCCGAGCAGGCCGGGGAAGGAGTTCTCCTGCCAGCCGACGTAGGACTCGGAGATCCGTCGGACGACATCCTCGGTGGTCCGTTCGTCAACGCCGGCGGCCTCGAGCGCACGCCGCCAGATGGGGTGGCCGAGCCGGGCACCCAGGGGTAGCACCAGTTCCAGTGTCCCGGTGACGCCGAGGATGACGCTAACCCGGTCGCGGTCGAGCGGCCGGTCGCCGCCATAGCCGGCATCGTCCAGGGCGCGGCGGGCGACCATCAGGCCGAGCAATTGGGTCGTGTCGGTCGCCTCGATGGCGTTGGGCGCGATGCCGAATTCCATCGGAGGGAAGTCCACCGGCATCAGGAAGCCGCCCCGGTGGGCGTAGGTCCTGTCGGGCGCCTTCGGGTTGCTGTCGAAGTAGTCGGCGACCCTCCAGTGCGATTCGGGCACCTCGGAGATCGCATCGACCCCCTTGCGGATGTTGGCCCAGTAGCGTGCGAGGCCCTCCGCCTGGGGAAACAGGCAGCCCATGCCGATGATGGCCACCGGCACCTGCGGCGACGGGTCGGACGGATTCAAAGTCTCTGCCCTTTCGGAATCATGACTGGGAGGTCGACTCGAGTCGAGGGATTGCGGGGGCGGGCGGCTGCGTGGATCGGTCGATTCGATGACATACGGCTCGCGGCCCGATCATGCGGGCCATGGCCATGGCTCGATGGAAGAGGTCTCGTCCCGGTCTCACGTTCCTCCGGGTTTGCCGCCCGCTTCCGACCACTCCAAGCGACCGCGAGGTGTCTATGTTAGGGTCACGAGCATCGGTTCTCAATCTCGATGCTCTCCAGAGGCGACAATCGAGGGACTCCCGGCGCGATCCCGACGCCTTGAGCATTGAGGATTCGCGCACGCGTCAACACCGCGGCACCGTACAGGAGGTTCATGGCGACCGTCGCCACCCGACGATTCTCGGGCAACTCCAGGAACGACCCACGCACCCAGTCATTGAAGGCTGCCATGGCCGGGCCGCACCAGATCTGGTAGTCGACCGCCCGCGATGGCTCGCCTCGGTTGGCCCATTGCGAGGACATCCCCAGGTACCAGCGGAAAACCAGGGCCATCTTCTGCTTGGGATCACGCTCGGCCCGATCGATCCGCGTGGGGTCGCGCTTACGGAAGTATTCCTGCGTCTGATTCCAGATCGCCTCGATCGGGGCCTTGAAGATCGTCTTCTCCAGCGCCTCCCGATCGCTCGCGGGGAGTTGATCCAGGCTCGGATAAGACCGATAAAGTTCGTAAAGCTTGGCCGCTCGCATGGCGAAGAGCGTGCCACGCTTCAGCACCTGGACTTTCACCCCCATCTCGAACATGTCCGCGGCCGGCGCCATCGCGACGTCGGCCTGTTGCGCCTGCGCGAGCATCCGGCGAACGATGTCGGAGGTGCCCGCCTCCACGCAGGATTGGTTCACTGACCCGGTCACAATATAGGCCGCGCCCATGGCCAGCGCCGCGGCCGCGGCCCAGGGTGTGGATATGCCGCCGGCCGCGCCCACCCGGATCGGCCGGGAGTAGCCGTATTGGGCCTGCATCTGGTTGCGGAGCGCCAGCATCGTCGGCAAGAGCACAATCGCCGGTTGATTGTCCGTATGGCCGCCCGAGTCGGCCTCCGCCGTGATATCCTCGGCCATGGGGATGCGCGCCGCCCACTCGGCCTGTTCGTCAGTGATCTCCCCCGCCGTGACCAGTTCGCGTAGGAATCGTTCCGGCGGCGGGGCCATGAACTTCGACGCCACCTCCACCCGAGAGATCTTGGCGATGATCCGGTTCGGGGCCCAGACCCTCCCGGACTGGTCAAGGCGAATCCCCGCGACGCGGTACCGAACCAGCGGGAGCGTCAGGTTCAGGAACGCCGACGCCTCCACCAGCCGGATTTTCCGCCCGAGGTACAGAGACACAATACCCGATTCCAGCTCGGGTTCCCCAGGGCTATGGATCAGATTCATCGCGTAGGGCGTCGAATCCCCCAGATCACGCTGAAGTCGCTGGATGGCCCCTTCCACGACCGACGGGGATAAACCCGCCGCGCCGAAGACGCCAAGGAAACCGTGTCGCCCCATCGCCTCTACGACCTCGACCGAGGCGATCCCATTGGCCATGGCGCCTGACATGCATGGGTAACGAAGCCGGTGATCCGCGGAGAAGCTCGCGTCGCCCAGATGTTCCATCCGGCATGCGGGGATATGCGCGGCGACTTCCACATTGCCGTTCTCGTGCAACGGCCTTAAAGGCTCCTCGACGATCTCGAGTTGCCCCGATCGCTCGACCACAACGAAAGGTCTCCCGATCCGCCCCAGTGCTTGTTCCCAGACATCAATGTCATTCGAGACAACAACCACTGATGATGCTCCGCGTGCAGTCAATCAATTCGGCGTGTTAGTTTTGAGAGCGCTGACCGTTCGCGCAGGCGATGAGTCGGATCCTATCTCAGCGCAAGGGACGTTCTCGCTCAGGGCTGAGTCGGAGTTGCGAGCCAGAATCAAAGTCGATGACAGACACTCTATCGCCTTGGGCGTGGAACGATCCAGTTGGTTCCCACTCCTATTGGGACAACCGGACCGGATTCTACCGCAAGCAAGCTGGTCTTTTTCTTGGAAATCGGGGAGATCATGCTCGAAGATTCACTGAATGCGTGCACGTTCGCTCTCGCTAACGCCCTGCATCCAGAAATGGGGGCGAGGAACCATGGGGACGGGTTCCGCGGCGACACCTTCGGACAACAAGAACGGGGCCAGCCCGGGGAATCGACGTTGCGCGATGGCGTGCAATCCGGCCTCGTTCATCATCTCGCGGAATTTCTTGGCCGATGCATGGTGGACGTCCCCCTCCACGCTCGCGACGCAGACGTCGAAGATGAACCAACCCCAGAGCCAGTCTCGATAACCGTCGATGACCATCAGCCGGCCGCCAGGGCGGAGGACACGCCCCATCTCAGCGATCGCACGCTCCTGGCGCGGGTAATGATGGAAGCTATTGGCGCACGTCACGATGTCAAAGGTCCCCGAGGCGAATGGGAGATGTTCGCTCTCGCCCTGGAGTGGTAGGACGTGCCCTTGATGGAGCCGCCATCGTGACTGGCCTTTTTGCAGCATCTCGGAGACCAGGTCGACCCCATAGACCTCGACCTGGGGCAAGGCGGTGCGGAGGCGGGCCGCAAAGACACCGGTCCCACAACCCACATCGAGAATCCTGGCGGGCCGGTCTCCCAGCACCTGGCTGATGCGACGGATCAGGGCGCGGTGGGACGGACCAAAGAGCAGCCACTGGAGGATGCAACGATCATAGCTGTCACTCCATCGGATGAACTCATCGGTCGCCTGGTTCTTGTCGTAACCCATGATGTGGCCTCCTTGCCATGACGTCAGCAAGCCGGACCCTTCACCGCTTCGGAAAGCGGCGTTTCATTCCGGTCCTTGTCAATGGTAAGTCTCTACCGCAAGCCGGCGGATTACGCAACCCGGAATCGACCCAGATCATCTCTCATGCGTATCTTCCACGGCGCGGCCCGAGCCGAGGAGAGGTCCATTGGATTCCGCGAAGCCAGCGTTTTCGCGCACGGTGGAAGCACCGCGAGCCATGGCGGATCTGTCACGCTCGAGCCCGACGATCCATCCGGCCTCGCGACCCTCGCAATTCGAAAATACGCGGCAGCCGATTCTAACGATGATCATGCCGCCGAGCCGATAGTCCTCCATGAACGAGTTCTCCGCATGCCCGGATTCTGACGGATGGCCTGTCGAAGTGTGACAGGCGGACGCCTACTGGCGACTGACGCATTTCGCGCGTCGCTCCCTTGAGCACGAAACATCCTGCCACAGCACGCGACGTCGATGTCGACCGCACGAATTCCACTCTTTCTACGAGGTGACGCATGTCCCGACTCGGATGGGAGAGATCGTCTCGAAGTCCACGCTCTGTGAGGCGGATGACGAGGGCATTTCGGGCGACGGACGCCCACCTCGAAGAACGAACCATGTTGTCCGCCGTAGTTGGATTGGTGTCGGACATCAACCAGGTCGACACGAGTCCGACAGACCTGACCGAGGTCAACGGCAAGCTCTTCTTCGTCACCACCGACAGCGCCGCGGGCACGCAATCTCTCTGGGCGACCGACGGGACGACTCAGGGTACCGCCGAGCTGTCGAGCATCGGGCAAATCACCTCATCCTCACCGAGTTCTCCGCCGGGTTCCACGGCTTTCGTCGCTCTCAACGGCATGGTTTACTTCACGAGCGATGACGCCAACGGCAATCCGGCTCTGTTCAAGACAGACGGGACGGTCGCGGGCACGGTCGAGGTCGCTCCGCTCGGATACCTCCCGAACAGCCTGACGGCCGCAGGCGGGAAGATCTATATCAGCGAGAGTGCCCCCTCCGGATCGGAACTCTGGACGTCCGACGGTACGGCGAACGGAACCATCGAGCTCAACGCGTTTTCGTCGGATTCCGGCCCGATCAGCGATATCACGGGGGTCGGAGATTCGATCGACTTCACAGTCGCGGGGAACTTGGGCGATGAACAGCTCTGGACGTCCGACAGTACGCCGACGGGCACCGTCGAGTTAGAGGACTTCGGCGGAAGCGGCTCGGTTACTTCCCTCACCGCGTTCGGCGGGGCGCTCGACTTCATCGTCCAGAACGGCATGGACGGCGACCAGCTCTGGACGACCGACGGCACCGCGGCCGGCACGATGGCTCTGACCCAGTTCGACAATATCTCCCTTCAGACGCTGCAAGTCTTGAACGGATCGCTGTACCTCGTCGGCTCCGATTCCGGCTCGTCGACCGATCAGCTCTGGACGAGCGACGGCACTGCGGCCGGTACCGTGGCCGTGACCGCGACCGGAGGGACCTTCAGCACTGTGGAGGATCTCACCGCCGTCGGCAGCACGATCTTCTTCGTCAACAGCGAGCTTTCCGCGACGAGCCCCCAGGCCAGCTCCCAGCTCTGGGAAATCAACGGCGGGATCGCAGCGCCGGTGACCCCAAGCACTACGTGGGTCGCCGGCCCCTCGGATCTCACCGCGCTCAACGACACGACCCTCTTGTTCATGGCCGACGACGGCAACGGCGATGGCGACGAGCTCTGGAAGAGCGATGGAACAGCCGCGGGTACGACGATGGTCCAGGACATCAACCCCGGGCCTGATGGCTCATACCTGAATTCTTTTCCTAACATCTCCGCCTACTCCCAGAGCACCTTCTCCGTGATCGACGGCGTCGCGTACTTCGCGGCCAACGGCGGGACCGACGGCGACGAGCTCTGGCGAACCGATGGCACGCACGGCGGCACCAGCATGGTCGACGACATCGATCCCGGCCCCGCCAGCTCATCGCCCCAGGAGCTGACCGACGTCAACGGCACGCTCTACTTCGTGGCCCACGATGGAAGCGGTTCGAACCAGCTCTGGAAGAGTGATGGAACAGCAGCCGGAACCACGATGGTTCAAAGCTTCTCACCCGTCCAGAATCAGGGTTCGTCTCCCAGCAATCTGACCGTCGTGAATGGTACGCTCTACTTCTCGGCCAACGACGGAATCCACGGCAACCAGCTCTGGAAGAGCGATGGTACGGCCGCCGGGACCACGATAGTCTCGGATCTGGGCCTCGCCGATGACCTGTATGACTCACAAGCGTTATCCAGCTTCGTCGGTCTCAACGGCACGCTCTACTTCGAGGCCGGGGACGCGACCGACGCGGCAGCCGGCTTCAACAGCATCTACAGGAGCGATGGCACGCCCGGGGGAACCTACCCGATTTTCACACCCGACTCATCCAATGAGAGTATGACTGGCCTGATCGTTTCCGGAAACTCCCTTTATTTCCTGACGAACGAATCCGACGGCTCCGGTACCGACGTGGACCTCTGGAAGAGTAATGGCACGGCGAGTGGAACCGTCCTGGTCACATCGATCCAGAACAGCTATAATCCCGACACCCTGACCGCTGCCAATGGGACGCTCTACTTCGAGACCCAAACCAACTCGCCGGCGCCGAATGGCGACTCATACCAGCTCTGGAAATCCGACGGCACCGCGTCGGGAACGACCGAGGTTTCTCCGATCCCCGGCGCCGTGCAAGACGCCGTGGTCCTGGGAAGCCAGCTTGTCTTCATCCAGGGGGGGTCGCCGTGGAGCGGGGGCTCAGGAAACTCGCTCTGGGTCAGCAATGGCACGGCCCGCGGCACTTTCCAGCTTCAGGACTTTCAGCCGAGTGATTTCGGCTACGGGAACGGCATCAGTTCGTTGACCCTCGCGGGAGGGAAACTCTACTTCGTGGCCCAGGGCGGATCGGATACGCAGCTCTGGACGACGAACGGAACGATTGCGGGAACCACACCTCTCACGACGGAGAATTCGGGCTCCGGTGGCGTCGATCCCTCCAATCTGGTCAACCTCAACGGTACGCTGTTCTTCACCGCCGATGACCCGGCGAACAGCGAGGAAGCGCTCTGGTCCAGCGACGGGACCACAAACGGGACCACGATCGTCACCGACCTGGCCGGTAGCTCCAATCCGTACACCGATTCTTACTCCCAGCCGATGGTCTCGGCCAATCAACTGTTTTTCGCCGGGAGTTCCTCCTCGCCGTCTTCGGGCCCGTTATGGCAGAGCGACGGAACTGCGTCAGGCACGCAGACCCTGGCGAGCCTCCCTCAGTCCGCTACCAATCTGACCCTCGACGGTAACACCCTCTTCTTCACGGCGAGTGACGATCGAGGCACCGAGCTCTGGTCGGCACAGTTACCCCAGACGCCTACGCCCACACCTCCTCCGGCATCAACGGTCAATCCCATCGTGGAATCGAACCCCACGGTTCCGTCAACTCCGACACCCACTCCAACGAAGTTCTCGATTCCGACTCCGAATTCGACGCCCGTACCAACCTCGACTCCAGCACCAACTCCGACATCGATCATTATGAGCGAGCAACCGACCTTCCGCCGCAGGCTCAACAAGCGAGGCAAGCCTACGGGGAGACCCGAGCTGGCTGGATTCTCCCTGAAATTCAGTCGGCCGATGGCCCCCAGCGCAGGGAATGCCGCCAACTACGAGGTCTATCAGATGCCGGCCAAGGGTACGAAAGGCAAACTCGAAAAACTGGCTGGGGTGAGTTTCACGGTGACTTACAACACCTCAACGAATACGGCCACCCTGAATCTCGCGAGCGGCCAGACCTTCCCGAGGGGTGGCCTGCTCACCGTCAGCACCGCAGTCGCCGGTGCCGCTGGCGAGTCACTCTCCGGAGACCACACGTTCACGATCTCCAAGGGAGCAAAGGCCATCGGCGCGGCCTGACCGATAGACCATCGCGGTATGGCGTCCCGCGTGCAGCCGGAAAAGGCAAGCGGGACGCCCGCACGACCAGTACCAGGGTTGTTACTCACGGTTTTCAGCCGGTCTTTTCCGCCAAAGCCTGGACTCCCGCCGAATCTGAGAGGCTGTGAATAATTAGTCGCTTGTCCACTAGGTGCGTCAAAGTGAGTACGCTGAACCTTATTCAGATTAACGACTTAGGGAATTAGGGTTCGCGCATTTAGCGCACGCCCTTTCAATTCATTCACAGCCTCTGAGTTGAATGCAAGCGGCGACGGGCCTACGATCAACGGGTTGAAGATGTCGATTGCCCGGATAGCTCCCGGGAGCGGACTCGTTGGATCTCTGGCGGCGCGATCGCGAAAGAGACGGCTGAGCGTGCGGCTTCCCATCTATCTCGACAATCATGCAACGACCCGGACTGACCCCCAGGTCGTTGAGGCGATGCTGCCTTACTTCACGGAGCATTATGGAAACGCGGCCAGCGTCTCGCACCGCTACGGCTGGGAGGCGGAGGAGGCCGTCGAGCGGGCTCGGGAGCAGGTCGCGCGGGCGATCGGCGCCGAGGCGAGGGAGATTATCTTCACGTCGGGCGCGACTGAATCGAACAACCTCGCCATCAAAGGTCTGGCGCAGGCCGCGACCCGGCGGGGAAAACACCTGGTAACGGTCTCATCCGAGCACAAGGCCGTCCTCGACCCGATGAAGCGGCTGGTTCGCCAGGGGTGGGAGGTCACGATCGTCGATTGCGATGAGCATGGCGGTGTAACAACTGAAGTGGTGGAAGGGGCACTCACCGACCAGACGGTGCTGGTCTCCGTCATGGCGGCGAACAACGAGGTCGGCACGATCAACCCGATCGGCGAGATCGGCCGGCTCTGCCACGAGCGTGGCATCATCTTCCACACCGATGCCGCCCAGGCCGTCGGCAAGCTCCCGCTCGACGTCCGGCGCGACCAGGTCGACTTGCTCAGCCTCTCGGCGCACAAGTTCTACGGACCAAAGGGGATCGGCGCGCTGTACATCCGCCGACACGATCCCCAGGTGCGGCTCCAGCCGCTGTTCGATGGCGGCGGTCATGAGCGGGGCTTCCGTAGCGGTACGCTCCCGGTCCCGCTGATCGTGGGACTCGGGACCGCCGTCGAGCTGGCAGCCGGCCGGCTCCCCGAGGAATCGCGACATCTTCTCGAGCTGCGCGAGCGGCTCCATGAAGGCCTGGCCGGCCGATTGCCGGGCATCCGCCTCAATGGTCATCCTACGGATCGATTGCCGGGCAATCTGAACCTCAGCTTCGTGGATGTCGATGGCGAAGCCCTCATGATGGCCATGCGGGACGTCGCGGTCAGTTCGGGCTCGGCCTGCTCCGCGGCCGATCCCGAGCCCAGCCACGTACTGCTGGCGATGGGGCTAAACGAGGACCTGGCCCGGTCGAGCCTCCGATTCGGCCTGGGGCAGTTCACGACCCCCGAGGAGATCGACTTCGCCATCGAGGCCGTGGCCAAGGCCGTCGAAAGACTCCGGAGCCATGGCGTCGCCTGGACTCCTGGATGACAGGCGATTTGACGATCCGGTATGATTGTGTATCGAGTCAGGTGCCGGTGTCCCGATAAACCAAGATTCCCCTCGCAGAGGAGCTCGTACGATGGGTGTGACCTTGACCGAGAAGGCAGCGAACGAAGTCAAGAAGATCATGGACAAGATGGTTGAGGACCAAGGCGTGCCCGAGGGTGGCGAACTCGTCCTCCGCGTCGGCGTCCAGGGCGGCGGTTGCAGCGGGTTCTCCTATAGCCTGGGGTTCGACACCTCGACTTCGGAGAAGGATCGGGTCGTCGACGTCCATGGTGTCCGGATGGCCGTCGAGAAGAAGTTCGACCCCTACCTCGACGGGACGGTCGTGGACTATTACGACGGCCTGGAGAAGCGCGGGTTTGTCTTCAATAACCCGAACGTGGTCAAGAGCTGCGGGTGCGGCAGCTCGTTCCAGGTCTGATCCGGCCACGCCGACCGCGACGCGTATTCTCTCGACTTTGATCGGATCGGAAAGGCGAGGCCCACCCGAACAGCCAAGGCTTTTGGTGGGCTTCGCCCCGTTTCCTGGATGTTGGACATGATGTAGACGGCCTACGCGATCGACCATCCCCAATCGTGCCGTCCTACCACTTCCAGCCGTCGCGAATTTCCGGGTTGACCACGCAATCCGCCGGCCATCGATCCTGAGAGAGCTCGACGATCGTCCGCGCGGCCATCTCGGCCATGTCAGCCATCGACCGCAGGTCCGTGCCGGCGATGTGCGGGCTGATGACCACGTTGGGAAGTCCCAGAAACGGGTTGCCCGCCTCGGGAGGTTCGTGGTTGAGTACGTCCAGGCCGGCTCCGGCGAGATGTCCCGAGGTCAGGGCGTCGCGCAGGTCGGGCTCGACCACAAGTCCCCCTCGCGAGGTATTGATCAGGTACGAGCCGGGCCGCATCCGCGCCAGGAACTCGCGATTCACCATTCCGCGCGTCGCATCGGTCAGCGGCAAGTGCAGGCTGACCATGTCCGAGCAGGCGAGCAACTCGTCGATCGACATCCGCTCGATCCCGTGTTGCCGGTCGAATTCCGCATCGAGCACCGTGTCGAAAGCGACGATCTTCATGCGGAACGCCTGGGCGCGTGTCACCACGGCCCGGCCGATTCGCCCCATGCCGATCAAGCCGAGAGTCATCCCACGGACCGGAGTCACCAGTGCGCGATCCCAGCCACCCGCGTGGATCACACGATCGTTGTAGGCGATCCGTCGCGCCAGTGCCAGGATGAGTGCAAAGGTCTGTTCGGCCACGCTCTCTTGATTGGTGCCCGGCGTGATCGTCACCGGAACGCGATGGGCCGAGGCGGCCGGCAGGTCGATCAGATCGTAGCCAACGCCGGTGCGGGCGATGACCCGGAGATGCGGTGCCAAGGTGAAGAGGTCGGGGGTCATGCGTTCGCCGCCGGCGAGCATGGCATGGATCTGGGGCAGGTGCGGGAGGAGTTCGTCCCGGGAGAGCGAAGGGCCCCCGATCGGGTCGATCAGGTCGAATCCGCCTTCGACCAGGATGTCGCGGAAGCGGCCGGGGGCGTTGCGGAGCAAGTAAGGACCGATCAAAACGCTTGGCATGGTCAGCTCGACCCCTTCAAAGGTATCATCGAAGAGCGGGACTGGAACGGCCGATCGGACGGGGCTCCCGAAGGCGAACTCTCGCCATGGGCGTGCGTCGACCTGTCGCCCAACTTATTCTCGGCTGGCCGATTCGGCAACCTCTAGCCGCGAGATCCGATCGTCCGGCGCGGAGTACCGATTGATCGATCGAGGCGCAATCCACGATCCTCGACCCTCCGGCGGGTCGAGAGGAGCGTTCCCCCGTAATCGTTTCTAGATCTCTCGAGGTGGTCCCAACCCGCTAACCGAAGACCAAATAACCCGTGACAATCGAGTGAGCGGTCCCGACCCGCTTCGCGGAAAGTCCAAAATGGGGCTTATGAAGT
The DNA here is from genome assembly GCA_052148775.1 of Isosphaeraceae bacterium. Classification (GTDB taxonomy): domain Bacteria; phylum Planctomycetota; class Planctomycetia; order Isosphaerales; family Isosphaeraceae; genus CAVZRC01. Next base: position 19,624 of record JBKQHM010000172.1, read on the forward strand.
TTCGCCTGCCCTCGAACGACCCGTCGCAAAGACTCTCCGACTATCGAAAGGCCTATATCACCGGCCTCGATCGGACTCCGGGGCGGGTGGGGGTCGAGCTGCGCAACGGGGTGATGGCCTGCCTCCGCGAGACGACGGAGAGCGGCCGCTTGTTCGTGCCCTGGCCGATCGAGGGTTATGGCACGCCGATCGTCGGCACGGCGACGCTGGCCGAACGCCCGTCGCCTTACTCGCTGGCGGTCGAGCTCGCCCGGGGAAAGCTGAACGACGTGCGCAACCAGTTGGCCGACTGGACCGGGATGGGCCTGCGCTCGACCCCCGAACTCGGCCGCGCCCTGGACGACGCCAAGCATGAGTTCTTCCGCGCCGCGACGCTCGCCGACCAGCCCGAGGCCAGCCTGGCCGCGGCCCAGGCGTCGCTGGAATCCGCCAGCCTGGCCGCCGACTTGCTCATGGACACCTACACCACTCAGGTCCTCCAGAGTCGACTTTCAACCGGCTCCAAGTTGCCGACCCACCTCGGATGCGTGCTGAACCACGACCCCCAGAAGGTGCCCGCGGCCCTGGAATGGTCGCGCACCTTCAATGCCTGCCAGATCGGCGTCTCCTGGCGGCAGATGGCGCCGTCGGAGGGGCAATATCGCTGGGATCTCTTCGATGCCCACCTGGCCTGGTGCCGAAAGAACCGGCTGGCGATCGAGGCCGGTCCGCTGATCGAGTTTCGCCAGGGTGCGCTACCGGACTGGCTCTGGCTGTGGGAGGGGGATTTCGAGACCATCAGCGGCTTGGTGGCCGATTTCGTCCGGCAGGCTGTCCACCGATACCGGGGCAAGGTTCCCGTATGGAACGTGGTTCACCGGGCGGCGAGCGGGGAGATCCTGGGCCTGAATGAGGAAGAGCAGGTGCGAATCGCCGCACGAGCCGTCCAGATCGCCCGTCAGGCCGACCCCGCCGCGCAGTTGACCATCGGCGTCGATCGACCCTGGGCCGAGTGGATGGGCTCGAGCCACTTCCAGCTCGGTCCCCTGCATCTCTGCGATTATCTGCTCCGCGCCGAGCTGGGGATCTCGGGCGTGGCGATCGAGGTCGCGCCGGGATATTCCGCCCCGGGTAGTCACATCCGGGACCTCTTTGAATTCTCCAGGCTGCTGGATCTCTACTCGCTGCTGAACGTCCCCTTGCATCTCTGGATGGCGTTCCCATCGGCCGACGGCCCCGACCCGAACGCGGAACCGGGAATCCGGGTCGAGACCACGCAATGGCCGACCACGCCGACCGAATCCTCCCAGGCGGCATGGGGGGCGAAGTGGATCGCCATGGCGGTGGCCAAGCCGTTCGTCCGCACCGTGAGCTGGCTCCACGCGAGCGATGCCATGCCCCACATCTATCCCCATGGCGGCCTCGTCCGACCCAATCTGACCGCCAAGCCCCTGGTCTCCTGGCTGCAATCGCTCCGGGCCGAGACGCTGGTCTGATCGGCTGTCAAGATTCGATTCCATATCACAAAACCCAGATTCCAAATGTAGATCAAGCCCGGCACGTCAACGGTTTAGCCCGAATAATGCCTGGTGCATCCGGGGTTCGGGACGTTCGGCCTTCTCGTCCCAGTAGCGGAATCCGGCCTTCCAGTCCCAGATCGCCCAGCCGATGCCGGCGCGTTCGGCGGCCTCGCGAAACGTCCGATAGTAGTTGGCGCGCGAGGCCGGATCGATCGTGGCCAGGCAACCGAATTCGCCGACGTGGATCGGCCGGCCGTAGTATTCGGACCACTCCCGCGCCTGTTCGATCGCCCCCAGGAATGCGCGAGGGCTACTGGGATTGGTCGCGCGAGGCTCGGTGTTGTACCGCTGCAACCAGTCGAGGACACTGCGGCTGGGGTTCAGTTTCGGGTCGGGCGACAACGGCGTGGCGGGCGGACCGGGAAAGAGAATGCCGGTCACCTTCGTGTCCGGACCCGCCCAGGTCGCCCCCTGGTGCGTGAAGTAGAAGGGTTCGTAGCTGTGGACGGTCACGATGAGGTTCTCATCGTCGTCGGGGAGCCGCAGTTGAGGGAGCTCGCCGATGCCATTCCACTTGCCCGGGCCGACGAAGATCGTGTGGTTCTTGTCCACCGCGCGGATTCGGCGGATGGCCTCGGCGAAGATCGGGTTGACCACGTCGGTTGTGGCCGCGTCCCGGGGCTCATTCAGCAGCTCGAATGCCAGCCCTTCGGGAGCTCGGGCGTAATGCATCGCGAGCTGGCTCCAGATCGCCAGGAATTTCGGGGTCTGGCCTTTCGGGTCGGTGGTAAAATCGTCGAAGTGATGGATGTTGATGATGACGCCCAGTCCCTGGCGGAGTCCGGCTTGCACCAGCTCGTCGGCCCGCGAGAAGATCTCGGGCCGGAGCCGGAATTCGGGCCCCGGGCCGGTGTAGTGGTTCCATCCGATGGGAATGCGCGCATGGTCGAAGCCCTCGGCACGGATGAGTCGCAGGTCATCCGCCGTGTAATGGACACCCCAGTCCTGGCCCGGCGGGGCTTCGAGTCCATTGCCCAGGTTGGCGCCGCGCAGGAACCGCCGCGCGGCCCGGTGTGCTGGAGAGTCCCGGCCGACGATCCGCTTCATCTCGCGGAAGTTCTCCGGTACCACGGCGCGGGCACTCAGCCGGATTGTCACCGGTCGCCGCGCCTCGACCTTCATCGACGCATAAAGGAACTGGTTGTGCCAGGTACGAGCATAATGCGTCCCCTCGACCGCGGGTACGGCGTTTGTTTGACGGACGACCGCCCCGCCGCCGCTCCATCCGGTCGCACCAGGAGCGGATTCGAAGCCTCCGCCGCCCAAGGTTGCACCCTCAACCCGGATGTCGTCCCAGAGGACGTCCTGGCGGTAGAGGACCCCCTTGGAGACTTCTTCCCAGGGACCCATCAGGCTGAACCCGACGATGCCGGTGCGTGTCGGCGTGAACTGAACCGAGACCTTGCGCCAGGCCCGGTAGCTCACGGGGACGTTCACGGTATACCCCCGCGATTGCTCGGCCGAGGGCATCCAGTTCATCCGAGCGATCGAGCCATCGCCCTCGACCACTCGGCCATCTTCGATCGAGCCGGCCCGCGCGTCGGCCGACAGGTCGAACCGCGCGGTCTGGGCCAGCTTCGCCGGCTCGTCTCCGAATGCGGTGACCCGCGAACTGAAAGCGACGATCAACACCGAGAGTCGGATCATCCGGAAGTTCAACATGATCGACCTCTCACTTTCTCGACGGAGTGCGGCGTTGGGTTATTTGCGCTGACATCGGGCCGTCAGGGAGTGGCGGGTCCCTCGGATCATGACCACCACTTCCACGCCAAAAACATGGTCGGGGCGCACCGTATTGTGAGACTCGACATACAGATCGAAGGTCCACTGGCCGGAGTACGTCCCGACTCGTAGGGTCTGTCCGCGAATCGCCGGCCGATTCTCGGCGAACACGGCCACGGGCCAGAAACGGGTTCCAGGCTTGGTCGTATAGCGCAGGACGCCCCCCCCGGTGATGACGAACTCCTCGATGAGGGTGGCCGGCGGGAGATCAAGTACGAGTCGGAAGTGTTCATCCTTGCCGCCGCCGGGCCCGAATGTCCTCCCCGAACTACTCACCAGATCCTCCTTCTGGTCGAGCCAATCGAACGAAAGGATCGACGCGCCCGCGGCCGATGGTTTCAGGAGGACGGGGACCTCGGTCGAGTCCCGTCCGCCTCGCGGAGACGGCCTGACCTCGGCCACCGCTTCCGGTACGGGTACGGGCGTGACGGAGGGCGCCGCGGGATGATCCGGCTGCCTGGGCCTCTGGGGGACATGCGGTCGTTGAGACCTGGCCAGCGAGGGCGATGCCTTCTCCGGTCGCTGACAATGCGAGCTCAGCACCAGCCGGTTGCCCGCGAACCAGACAACGATCATTACCTCGAACGCGCTCCCGGGCCCGATGCCGATGCCGGTATTGATATAAAGGTCGAACCGCTGCGGACCGGAATACACACCCACCTGGGCGACGTGCGAACGCGACACCGGCCGCCCTTGCTGGAAGATCGCGACGGGCCAGAAACGGTCGTTCGGCCTGGTCACCCAGCGATTCATCTCGCTGTTCTTGATCTCCATCTCCTCCACGATGGTATTGGGCGGGAGGTCGAGGCTGACCCGGAAGTGCTGGTCAGGATTCCCGTCGGATTTGGCCGCATCGCCGTAACTTCCGACGAGGTCGGCGTTCTCATCGATCCAATCGAACGAGCGGATCGACGCTCCGCCCGCCGATGCGGTCGGCGGCCCCAATGGCGCGGTGTCTCGGACATCGGGGAAGGGAGGACGGTCGCCCCCCGCGAGTTCCGAGCCTGAGTCCGATGTATCGGCGACGAGCGTCGCGACGGGCGGATCGGGGATTGTATAGAAGCCCGTCGGCGCCCGGGGGACCGAAGACGGGGACGCAGCGACGGGAACGGATGGGGCTTGCGGACCCTGGTCGAGCAGCGCGAAGGAACCGAGAAACTGGTTCATCGTGTTGGAGTTGAGCCGCCCCGTCGGGCCGGCGATGCCGATATGGTAGAGCCGTCCACCGACCAGGTAGAACCGGGCTCGCCCCGCGATCTTCCCCGCGGGGCTTCCCGGACGAGCCTCGAAGTTGACCTCGCGACCGGGGTGGCCATGGATCGCGACCGGGGCCTTGCTCAGGATCGTCAATTGCTTCTCGTTCGCCCAGACGCGGCAGGCATCGTCAAGAATCGAGTCCTTGTTGCCGGGAAAGACCAGGCCGCCGGGATAGTCGGCATACGAGACGAACCGGACCGCCGTCGAGGATTGGCTGGTCGCGTTTTTCTCGACGACGGGACCCAACGGCGTCACTACTGGAGGTTGCTCGGATAGCGTCGGCTTCCCGGGGAACTGGACGCGAAAGCGTCCCTCGGCGGACGTGTATTCCTGGTTGAAAACGCTGCCACAACCGGTCGCCAGGAACCCCAGCAGGAGTTGGGCCGCGATCCGTCCACGCATCGAGTCGACTCCTCCACGGCGGTTGATGAACCTTTGATTGTCGAAGATCGTCATTCCAGGCCGAGATCGGCCGGCGCCCGGGTCAAGCGCTTGCCGGATCGGCCCGCAGGAAAAGGCCCGGAACGACTTCCCGCTTTTCTCATTGAGGGGAAATCGCATGACAGGCATTGCGCTGGTTTGCACTCCTGTGCAACAGTTCGACGGGTCGCCCTTCCCGATCTCCGGGGACGGCAGGGAGTTGGCGTCGCGTCCACGTATGGTCGGAACGAGGCGGGTTGCCGGGGGCAGTTCCCCTGTCGTCCTCGTTGGCGGCCGTTGATGGCCCGACTCGCCCATTTGATATCCAGACGGACAGCCTGTCATGGTGCCCAACTCGTCGGGAATCGATTGCGCACGAACTCCATACTGTTAGAATGCCGCCACTTTGCAATTTCATGAACGCACCTGTCGCGGATTTGGGCTGTTTGTCTCCGGAACCCTTGACCACGAAAGCAGATAGAAATTCCGAGAAAAAATGGAATTTGCGCGCAGCCGGGGATCGCCCCAAAGCACTCCATCGGCAACTTGACAGTTCGAGAGCTCCCTCGCCGCCTGCCGTCCCTACCAACCCGAAGCGCCAGCGAGTGAGTGAGTGAGTGAGTCGAGGGCCCCCGCCGGCATTCCCTCGCCGGCGCTTCGGGCTCGTAGGTGAACTCCTCTCGTGCCGGAGTCAGAGCCTCCGCTCGTGAGGCGATCGCATGGCTGTCATCGGCCGTCAGCCCGGACACGCGGTCGTCTTGCAGTATCTTGGACCTGGGCTCGTTCGAGCATCGCGAGGACCTCGCGGTCGTGGGGGCATTCGTCGAGCACCGCGCGCCAGAGCCGTACGGCTTCATCGACTTCGCCGCGCTCGGCGGCGAGCACGGCGAGGTTGCGACGGGTCTGGTGCCCGTAGATCCCCATGTCCAGGCTGGCGAACTGTTCCGGCCGGCACAGGCCCAGGATCTTCCTCCAGCTCGCCTCGGCCTCGGCCGACTCACCGCGATGTCGGTGGACGACTGCCTTGCGGAACAAGAGTTCGGCATCCTCGGCATCGAACGAGAGCCCCTCCTCGCAGGTCCGGAGCGCGGCGGCGGTGTTGCCCAGCATCTGGTGCGCCCGGGCGATCAGGGCGAACAGCTTCCGCGTGATCGAGTCGCTGGGCGCCGACCGCGACAGGCTGCGGCGGAGGTGTTTCAGGGCCTCGGCCCATTCGCGACGCTCGATGGCGATCGCGCCGAGATTGAACAGCACGAAGGGATTGTTGGGCCGGGCCTTCAGCTCCTCGCGGAGGATCCGCGCGTCGCGGTCGAGCTTCCTGCCGCGGAGGGCGGGATCGACATAGCCGGTGTGTCGGACGATCAGGTCCGTCCATCGGACCGGGATCCCGGCGCGGCGGAGCGCGGGTAGGATCTGCTCGTGGACGCGGTAGGTCCATCGGACGTCGTCGCGGATCGGGAACAGCCGGACGTGATCGACGACCGTCTCGCCGCCGGCTCCGTCGGGGCTGGAGTCGCAGGCGCATCGCACGACGTAGCCCGCGGGACTGCGGGTGGCCAGGCCGTCGAGCAGCTTTCGAAGCGTCTCTTGCTGGGCGGGGCGACCACGTCGTCGGCATCGAGCCAGAAGGCATAATCGCCGCTGGCCTGCGCGAGCGCCGCATTGCGGGCCGCGGCGAAGTCGTCGATCCAGGCGAATTCGAACACCCGGGCGCCGAACTCCCGCGCGATTTCTTGGGTCCGGTCGGTGCTGCCGGTATCGACGACCACGATCTCATCGAAGATCCCCCGCACCGATCCCAGGGACCGGGGCAAGTTCGCTTCCTCGTCTTTCACGATCATGGTCAGAGTCACGCTCGGCCTGGGTCGAGGCCGATCCGAAGAGGATTCTGGGCCGCAGAGGGACGCGGAGGGACACGGATTTTGTGATCTGGAATCTGGAATCCCGGAATCTGAAATCGCGGATTCCAATCCGCGTCCCTCTGCGTTCATCCGCGGCCCCAACTCTTCTCGAATCGCATCTCCCTTCATCGGCGACGATACCGACCCGCCGGCCCAGGGTCGCAGGGCCACGCGGCGGCCTCGGGGGCTGTCCTGCCCCCACTTGGCGGCGAATCGCCGCTCGTTCGCCTCCAGCAGTGCCTCGGCGTCGACGCCATTGCCGACGAATGTCCGGCTGCCGAAGTGGTGGACGAACAGGTCATGGGCGACGGCCAGCTCGAACCCGGCCCGACGCGCCCGGACGGCCAGGTCGTCGTCATCGAAGAGCCCCAGGCCGAACCGCTCGTCCAGCCCGCCGATCGCCTCGTAGACCGCTCGTTTGACCAAAAGGCAGAACCCCGAGAGCTTGGGCACCGTGGACCACTTGCCGCGATGGTCGTCGCGCCATCGCCGCGCGAAGGCGTGCATCGCGTCCAGATCGCGGTAAGGCACGTCCTCGACGAGTTGCGGCGGTGTGGCGTAGTTCGACATCGGCCCGACGAGCCCGATCGACCCCGGCGCCGTCCTTCCGGCGCGGCCCTCGGGCTGGACCCGCGTCAGGGCGATGAGCTGGTCGAGCCATCCGTCGGTGACGACCGCGTCGTTGTTGAGCAAGACCAGGTTGTCCCCCCTGGCGGCCTGCAAGCCCTGGTTGATCGCGCGGGGGAACCCGAGGTTCTCCGCGTTGGCGACGATCGTGACCGGCACGGCGGCGGTGTCGCGCACGCCGGCGAGGTAGGCGGCGGTATCGTCGGTCGAGCCGTTGTCGACGACGATCAACTCCCAGGCGCCCCGGGTGTGGCGGAAGAGGGCCTGGACGCACAGCTCGGTGAATCCCCGCTGATTCCAGCAGGGGGCGATGATCGAGGCCTGAACGTGTGTTGGATCGGGGCTCACGATGGGGACTCGCTGAAGACCAGTTTCGGGGCAAGCCAGTTGTTCTCGAGGAGTCCGTTCCACGGGGAGCATCCGAGGGTGAGAAACGCGTGAAACGACCCGTCGCGACGATGAACGTGCGAGCCTACTTCGGACGGGACGAACGTCCTCCAACCTCGGGCGTCAGCCCAATCTCCAGCCGACATTTCTCACCACGGAGTCTGCGAGTGAACGAGCAAAATGCCGGAATCTCATTCACCACAGAGTCACCGAGCACACAGAGAAAGCCGACTCGCATCCTGTTTCCGTGAGTGTAGCACGCCCATTTTCCTCCGAACGGTGTTGGCCGAAGTCAAGAATCAGTATGTATTATTGCTTTCTCTATGATCTCTGTGACCCTGTGGTGAAAAATCCGGGCAAGCCAGACTCTCATTGATGTGAACTTCTTTCGACTCTGTACGACTAACGTCGAGAATCTGGTACGCTGGGAACGGTTTTCTAACCCGCTTCGCAGCATGGACTTTGGGGAGAACAGCGGACCGTCAGCCACCCGACATCCGCTACTTCTCTGACTACTGCTTACTGACTACTGACTACTGTTTGCGGCCGCAGGCCGCGCTGTGATCTCTGTGACTCTGTGGTGACAAATCCGGGCTAGCCGGACTCTCCCCCCGGCTGTTGCCGAGCAAATGGACCCGTCCCTCGCGATCGAAGACGACGCACGGGGTGGCGATCGGCAGGCGATGAGCCCACTTGCGAGCGAAGACCCGGGCGCTGGCGAAGAACGCCTCGGGCAGCCCGATGCTCCGCGAATTGTGATGGCAGGGCGCCCCCAGCGCGACGACGGCCAAGCCCCGCTCCCGGGCCTGGAGGCAGATATCGGCTCCATAAAGATGGAACCCCAACTCCGGATCGAACCGCAGCGGCGTGTCCCTCCGGACGATGAGGGTCAGTTCATTCAGGGTCGCAACCGGCGCGGGTAGCCCCGGCCCGTCGCTCAAGATTCGGCCGCGATCGACGACCCAGCCGATCCGCTCGGCGGCGAGCGCGGTCGTGGAACCGGGGCACGCCCTGATCGTGCCTACCCCGTAGACTCCTGCGACACCAATCGGTCCCCGTTCCCGCTCACCCATCCGGTACTGGTTCCACACCAGCCGATCCCAGCCGGCGGGTAGATAGACATCCTGATGAAGGCAGACCACCAGGTCATGCTTCGCCCGAGCGAGACCCGCATTGAGCCTGGCCGCGGCACTCGGGGCATTGCGGATCGCGATGATCTGCTGAGGCGAGGGTGGGTTGAGACAAGGTGAGGATAGAAGGTTCGCCTTCAACAAGGCGTGGTCGGATGCACAGACGACAAAGGAGAGCGAGTACGGGTCCGTCTGATGAGGGAGTCGATCAAGGCGAGGCATAGGTGTACTCATCAGGTAGTTCCCACGGGAGTCCTTCCCAGAATACCTATTCCTCCTGGGGATTGACCGATGTCACCTTTTCGTCCCCCTCTTTATGCTTCCCTCTATCGGCCAACGAAGCCCAAACGGGGTCTGAGTAGCATCGGAGAAATTATGACACTTCTCGCTGAACGCCACCACATTCTCACGCGACTTGACGAGGTTCTTGCCCGGTAGGGGCTTGCGCTTTGCGTCGTCGGCCAACCTTGGGAGATTTCGTCTCCCTGGCCTCGGGCGTCACCC
>JBKQHM010000173.1:0-33275 GCA_052148775.1 Isosphaeraceae bacterium
TTGATGAGAAACGCCTTGTAACGAAAGCTGGATGCGGGAAAACCGCCCGTCCAGTTTGATGAGCGGGGTGTGGAAACGGGGCCCGGTCGACAAGACAGAGACACCGCGCCACACCTCGACTCTACTCTTTGTTTCCATGGGACAGACCCGGCCGTTGGTTCCCTGGATTGACCCCTTGGTTCCCCCGCCCTCGAGCAGGACCTGCCGCCTCCGAGAAATAGGCGTACATCGCCAGGATGATTTCCTGTCGCTTGCCGATGACGAACTTTTCGATATTGGCAAGGATCGTCTTGCTGCTCGCTCTCACGTCCGCCATTCACCAATCCTTCCGGTGGAGTGAACGTCTACCACGAACGTCAGGGGCCGTTAACAGCTTCGGGTTTTCGGGCCGGATGCAAATCGACGATACGCTCGAATCTTCCCTTTCATAGAGCCCCGAAGGGTCGGGTGGGATACGGTCGAGGGACAATGCCCCTTCCGGTCAGGACGCCCATGGCCGGTCTGCTGGAGGAGGCGGCTTCGTCCGGCGATGTTTCGCCGATCGTGGATGACTCCCGAGGGAGTCTCCGGGTCCGGATCGGCTCGACGCTTGTGTTCGCCACTCGGACGGATACGATGGGGGCTTCGGTCCGTTTGAAGCTTGAAGCGGTGGCTCATGGGCCGAGATTGGTGAACTCCGATCCTACAAGCCAGAAGCACCAGCGCGGGAATCAGCCCAAGAATGCACTCGCTGGCGCTTCGGGCTCGTATGAGGATTGCGGCAGCGACCACCAATCTTGGCCCATGAGCCGAAGCGGTATGGTGTCCCGACGACGAGAAGAAACGTCCCTTGATTGACTGGAGTGCGACCCGTGAAGTCCTGGCCCCTTCCGTTGAGACGTGCCGTTAACTCTCTGGCCTGGCTGGCAATCGGTATCGCCTTGACCCATCCACCCCTCGCCGTGGGGCAAGGCACGGGTTCGCCGTCGGCCGTCTTTTACACGGCGAGCGATTTCCCGGCGCTGGAGAACGGCGTCGATCCCGGGATCGCCGGTGAGGTCACCGCTTTCGTCTGGGCACCGTCGCAAGACGAGTGGAGCCTGACGCCCGGCGAGGGAACCATCACGCTGAAACTCCGGAGCAAGCCCGGCGACCCGACACCTCGGTGGCAGCCGATGGGAAAGGTCAACCTCGTCAAGGGGAAGCCGCTCAAGATTCTCGTATCGGAAGAGGTCGCGAAGCCGGCTCCGGAGGCCAAGGATCAGCCCCAGGCGCGGAGGAAGTCGCAGCCTTCCGAGCGTAGGAAGCGGCCGGTCCCCGCCTTGTTCTGGATGACCTCCGGCACCGATCCGAATATTACCCCCGATATGGACCTGATCCGCGGGCGGATCGACTCGGCCGAGTCGTCGCCCGATCGGCGGCGGGCCGAGGTACGGACCAACTACCAGGGGGCCGACTTCCAGGCGCCGGCGACCGCCGCAGCCTGGCGCGACCGCGTCGTGCACCTGCGCGAGCAGATGCTGATCGCGCTGGGCCTATGGCCGATGTTCCCCAAGACACCGATGAATCCCCGGGTCTACGGCAAGATCGAACGGGACGGTTACACGATCGAGAAGGTCGTGCTCGAGACGTTTCCCGGCTTCACGCTCAGCGGCAACCTCTATCGGCCGATCGGCGCGACCGGCAAGATCCCGGGAATCCTCTGCCCGCACGGTCACTGGGAAGATGGCCGGATGAATCCCGAGGTGCAGCAGCGCTGCATCCGATGGGCGAAGCTCGGCTGCGTGGTCTTCATGTACGACATGGTCGGATATAACGATAGCAAGCCGTTCCCCCATGTGTTCCTCAACGACCACCTGCGGAGCTGGGGCCTGAGCCTGCCCACGCTCCAGACCTGGAACAGCATCCGGGCCCTCGACTGGCTGACGGCGCTGTCGGATGTCGACGTAACGCGGATCGGCTGCACCGGGGAATCCGGTGGCGGCACGCAGACGTTCCTGCTCACCGCCCTGGACGATCGCATCAAGGTCTCGGCGCCGGTGGTCATGGTCTCCGATAGCTTCCAGGGGGGCTGCGTCTGCGAGAACGCCGCGGGCCTGCGACTCGGGACCGACAACGTTGAGTTCGCCGCGATGTGCGCACCTCGCCCCTTGATCCTCGTCGGTGCCACCGGCGACTGGACGAAGCTCACCATGGAGCGCGCCTTCCCGGCGATCCGCGGCGTGTATTCCCTGGTCGGGTCGACCGATCGCGTCAGCGCCCAGGTCTTCGACTTCCCGCATAACTACAACCAGACCACCCGCAACGCCGTCTACGCGGCCATGGGCCGCCGGTTGCTCGGCATCGAGGATCCCGAGAGTACCCGAGAGGGCAAGCAGCAGCCTGAGAAGCCCGAGACCCTGTCCACGTTCGACGGCGAGCATCCGGCTCCGGCCAACCGGAAGACCCCCGAGCAGCTCGAATCCTACCTGATCGCCACCCTCGGCCGCCTGGTCGATGACCTCGCGCCGTCGACCGGCCCGTCGCGATGGGAGGCGTCGCGGCGCCTGCTGCTGACGAGCCTGAAAGTCCGGACCGGCATCGTGACCCCGACCCCCGACGAGTTGACCGCCCGCGAAGTGCGCCGGCTGCCTCTCGAGGAGTTCACGATCGTCCATGGACTCCTGGGTCGAAAGTTGACCGGCGAGGAGATCCCGGTCGTGCGGCTGATCCCCGCGCATCCGTCGGGGCGGCTCACGGTCATCGCGCATCCACGGGGTAAGGCGGCGCTCGCCGACGGCTCGGGCGAACCGGCCGAGCTGGTGCGGGCGCTTCTGGCCCGTGGCCATGAGGTCGTCGGATTCGACCCGATCTTCGTTGGCGAGTCGCTTGACCCCCGCGACCCCGTCCCGCACCGGCCGGAGGCGGTCCATTTCGAGACCTACAACCCCGCCCCCGCGGCCGAACAGATGCAGGATCTCGCCACCGTGATCGCGTGGTGTCGCGCGATGGAGGACGTGCGCGAGGTCAGCCTGGTCGCGGAGGGGAACTCGGGCTATCAGGCCCTCATTGCACGCCCGGTGCTGGAAGGGCTGGCGCGGACCGTGATCGAACTGGCCGGCCTGCCGGAAACGAGGAAGCCCGACGAGTGGCCGTCGACGATCGACATCCCGGGCTTGAACCAGTTCGGCGGGGTCAAGGCCGCCGCCGCCTTGTCGGCCCCGGCACCATTGTGGATCCACGGCAATCTCGGGGCGATCGACGTCTCATGGCCCAGGGCCGCCTATCGCCTTACCAGCTCGCCCTCGATGCTGCGGATGGATTCGGACAGCCCCACTCCCGATGCCATCGCCCGCTGGATCGATCGAGGAGACTGAGCGCGTCGTGAACCCTCGCTTTTCTGTAGCCGGCCTCTGTGAGGCCGGGTTTCGAATCCGGCGTCACAGACCCCGGCCACGGCCAGGACGGGCTAATGGCAATACCGTTGAATTTTGAATTAGCGTTAACCCGTTAATCTAAAAGGGTTTTGCGTCTCCTCGTTCCCACGCTCCGCGTGGGAATGCCGTCCTGGACGCTCCGCGTCCCGACGGTTTCCCGGCCGCGAAGTGGACCCAGACGACGCAGAGCGTCGAAGACGGCATTCCCACGCAGAGCGTGGGAACGAGATTCAATGCCTTCGTTCTCTTCGGTTTATGGCTAATTCAACGGTATTGGGGCTAATGGCCCGACGGGGTGCTACTGGAGGCCGTATCGGTTCAGCTTGTAGTGGAGCGTGCGGACGCTGACGTCGAGGAGCCTGGCGGTGCGCTCGCGGTGCTGGTTGCAATGGGCCAGGGCAGCGCGGATGGCGGCGGTCTCGGCTTCGCGGACGGCCTCGTCGAGAGTGACGATCGCATCGCCGGGCGGCTCGGCCAGCAGCTCGCCGGGCAGGTCCTCGACGTGGACGGTCGGCCCTTCGACCGTCACCACCAGGCGCTCGACGATGTTGCGGAGCTGGCGGAGATTGCCCGGCCAGGCATAGTCGCGGAGGGCCCGCATCGCGGGGCCGGCAACCTGCTTGATCTCGCGGTTGTGCCGCAACGCCGCTCGCTCGATGAAGTATCGGACGAGTTGCGGGATGTCGTCGCGGCGCTCGCGCAGCGGCGGGATGCGGAGGCGGACGACGCCGAGCCGGTAATAGAGCTCGGATCGCATCCGGCCGTCGGCGACGAGCTCGTCGACGTCGCGGTTGGTGGCGACGACCAGGCGGAAATCCAGGGGAATCCGCTGGTCGCCTCCGAGCCGTCTCAATTCGCGATGCTCGAGGACGCGGAGCAGCTCGACCTGGGTCCTGGCCGACATCTCGCCGATTTCGTCCAGGAAGAGGGTGCCCCCGCGGGCCATCTCGAAGTAGCCGGGCTTGGGGAGGGCGCAGTCGACGGCCCCCGCCTCGTAGCCGAACAGCTCGCCCTCGACCATCGATTCGGGCAGGGCGTCGAGGTTGGCGATGATGAAAGGGCCCGCGTTCCGCGAGCTGAGGTTATGCAGGGCGCGGGCGATCCGCTCCTTGCCGGTCCCGCTCTCCCCCTCGATCATCACGGTGACCGCCGTGTCGGCGACCTGGACGACTTTCTCCAGCAGCTCGGCGATGACGGCGCTCTGGCCGATGATCTCAGTCATGGGCCCCGAGGCGGCGAGCCGATCGCGGAGACGGCGGTTCTCCTCGCGCAGCCGGTGGTGTTCGAACGCGTGGCGGACCTGGTGCCGGAGCACCCCCAGGTTGACCGGCTTGGTGACGTAGTCCTGGGCGCCGAGGCGCATCGCTTCCACGGCCGTCTCGATCGAGCCGTGGGCGGTGATCACGATCAGGAGGGTCTCCGGCCGCTCGTCCTTGGCGTGGCGGATCAGGTCGAGCCCCGAGAGTGCCCCCGGCATCTTCAGGTCCGTGAGGATCAGGTGCGGAGCCCCGGCGCGGAGCGAGGCGAGGGCCTCGGGTACGTCGGAGGCCGTCGACACGGCGTAGGCTTCGTTGGCCAGGGCCCGGCTGAGGCCGGTCCGGATGCCAGGCTCGTCATCCACGATCAGAATGCGAAAGCGATTCTCGTCCATTTTCGACCCGATCTCCTCCCCCGCCGACCAGGGGGAACGTCAGTTGGAATGAGGTACCACCCGGACCGGACCGACAATCGATCCCACCCCGGTGCTGACCGACCAGTTTCTCGGTCAAGGCCAGGCCGAGGCCCGTCCCACGATTCTTGGTGGAGAAATACGGCTTGAAGATCTGCTCGCGGATTTCCGCCGGGATTCCCGGCCCGGTATCGCTGACGACGACCGAGAGCACGTCGCCTTCGGCGTCCACATCGATGACCATGTCGCCCCCCGACGGCATTGCCTCCATCGCGTTGATGGTCAGATTGAGGACCGCCTGCTGGAACTTCTCGGGGTCGAGCGGCACCTCGGGCAACGGAGCGGCCGGCCGCTTCAGCACCGGCCGCACGCCCTGGCGCTCGGCTTGCGGCCCGATCAGGCTGACCACTCGCTCGAGCACCAGCATCGCGTCGGTCGGCTCCAGGGTCAGCCGCTGAACTTGCGCGTAGTCTCGGAAGCCGTCCAGGACGTTGTTGAGCCGGTCGGCCTCGGCCTTGAGCACCGCGATCAGCTCGCCGACCGGCTCGGTCGCGGCGGAATCGGCCAGCCGCTCGTCCAGGAGCTGGAGGTGGATGCTGAGCGCGGTCAGCGGATTCTTGATCTCGTGGACCAAGCCGTTGGCGGCGTCGCCCAGGCCGGAGATCCGCTCCAGCCGACGCATCCGCTCCTCGGCCAGGTGCGAGATCGTCATGTCACGCAGGAGGATGAGGCAAGCGAAGGCATGCCCGCCCGCGTCCTTCAAAGCTTGGGCGTCGACTCGCAGCCGTCGGGTCAGTCCGCCCTGCTCGATCGTCAGCTTGCGGTCCCAGACCGGCTGGCCCCGGATCGCGACTTCGCCGACGAGTTTCGCCAGCGACTCGCCGACGGCCGGCAGCTCGCCGATCGGCCGCCCGGTCAGGCCGTCCCATGTCGCGGGGCCCGAACCCAGCAGCCGGAGCGCGGCCGGGTTGATATCGATCACATTATCCTTCGCGTCGACCAGGATGACACCCTGGACCATGCTCTCCAGCACGTTGTGAGCCAGCCGTTCCACCCGTCGCAGCGCGCCATGCATGGTCACGTTTCTCTGCCGCTGCCACACGAAGACCAGGGCGCTGAGGATCAGCACGGCCGATACGGCAAGCCGGGCCACGAGCCGCAAGGCGAGCTGCCGCTGGAGCAAGAGGATCTGCGAGCTGGACGCGAGACGCGGGTCGGCCATCCACTTATTCAAGATGTGGTGCTCGTGGATCACCAGCAGGGCGGACACCGAGTTGACCACGAAGGCCAGGAGTAGCAGGAGCAGCAGGACCCGCACCGTGGTCGATCGGTACGGTCCGGCGACCGGATTGCTGATGCTGAGCATGGCTCGTCATTCACCCCGCGCGGCGACCTCGGCCGCCCGCAACGTTCGGGCGCATCCTCTTCACGGAATCGACACCGGCCGTGGCGGATTCCCCGTGGATGAGCGGCCGCCGACGCGATTATAACCGTGCGAACCGCCGCGTGTCCTCCCGATCGTCCGCGACCGAGGCCGATCCTTCCCGGTCGGCCTCGCTCTTCCGGCCGATTCCGATCATAACTGCCCCGCGCGCTCCAGCGCCTTGTAATGCACGAACGAGTAGACCACGGGGATCAGCCCCGCGCTCACCAGCAGGACGATCGGGATGACGATCCACACGCCCGAGACGACGAGGATGAACCCGACGACTCCCGACGCGAACATCACCCAGGCCGCCAGGCGATGGGTGTCGTTCCAGACGCGATCGCTGGCCAGGGTCCAGGGCACACGCACTCCGATGTAGAAGTTCTTGCGTACCTTCCCCAACTGGTTGCCCATCAAGGCGAAGAAGAGGAACATCCCCGCGAAGAGGCCCCGCCCCGGATCGATGGACGCACCCGCGTGGACGTTCTGATACACCGTATACAGCAGAACTCCTTGCATGTAGACGAAGAGTCCGAGCAGGACGTCCATGATATAGAGGTACGTCGGCCGGAACGTGTCGACCTCAAAGTGCTTCGGCGACAAGGCCGGCAGGAAGAAGAACAGCACGAGCATTCCGATCATCAGTACGGGGAACAGGAACAGCGTCCACTTGCCCCCATAACCGTCGACCTTGCCCTCGATATTCCAGTGGGTCGGGATCCGATCCGGCAGGCCCGGATAGAGCCAGGCCGGAGCCGCGAACGCGGCCGCCACCAGCAGGAACCCGATCATCCAGTAGCCGCGAGTCATGGTTCAGAATCGCCTTTCGTATTCTTGAGGCCGAGATGGTCCCACAGCCGCGTGAGCACATCTTCGAGCACCGTGGTATTCAGCGAGTAATAGATCTGCTGGCCGTCGCGCCGGCTACGGATCAAGTCGGCCTCCTTGAGGACCGCGAAATGATGCGACATCGACGGCTTGGTCATGTCGAACGACGACGCCAGCTCGCCGGCCGTCCGCTCGCCCCCCGACAGCAGCCGGAGGATCTCGCGACGCGTCGGATCCGACAGTGCCTTGAATACCCCATCGATTGCCATCATCACCAATCCATTCGCCGGGACGCGGGACTTATTTAGAGTGACGTCTAATTATCCGCGGAAACCGGTCGGCTTCAAGTGGGAGGGCATGCCCAACGGTCATGTTCCCAGTGATTCCAGTCGAGATAACCAGGCATGGAAATGGGGGCACCTGGCTCGGATGACGTCCAGCCCGATCAAGACTGCTACCTGGGGACCAACGACGGATTTGGCAAGTTCGTATTCCGGAATCTGGGCGATGATTCGCTTGCTGGGCGCACTGTTCGGCCAATCATCGATCAGTTCTGGCGTGGGGTGAGAATTGGCAATTGCTTGAAGGGCGGCAATTTCCTTCTCGCGATCGTAGAAGTAGGAGAACCAGGCCGGATCGGAGAATAAGTAAGCCTCATATTCATGAAGTTGGATATACGGGATGAAGCGAGCATCACCGACATCGTCGGCGAAGGCTCGCTCGAGAAACTCGACCCGCTGGGGAGGGGAGTGGCGAAACGCCTCCGATTCGCCCAACTTCGGGAACCCTGGGTGGATGGCATACAAGTCGATCATGGTGGTGAAAAAGACGTCGCCTGCCCTTTCCTGGGAGGTGAATCGCAGGATGTCGTCCCTCATCGGCTTGTAGTTGCGACCGCCACCTCGGTGGGCCCTACCCCTTCTCCTCGCGTGAGCAATCTGAGTCGGACGATGCAGGAAAACCCCATGGTTCGCCAAGTGACCTTTGAGTAGGGTGTCGGCGAAAGTCTCCTCGGTCTGGCCCTCCGCGAATAGGTAAAGCCGCGCCATCAGTGCGGCCCTCCGCCGATGACGTTCTTCTCCCAGACTTCGCCGAGGCTATACTCATCGAGCCATGCCTCCAGCGCCACGGGGTCCGGTCGGCTAAAAATGGACTCCTTGCCCTCCCGATCCACGACGATGACATCCGCTGGATCAAATTGGTCGAGGAACGAGCTCGACTGCGTGGTGATCAACACTTGGGTACGACGAGATGCCACCTTGAGAAGCGAGGCGACTACATTCATCGCGTAAGGGTGAAGGCCCAGTTCCGGCTCATCGACAATAATCAGGCCTGGCAGCTCGGACTCCGGTTGCATCAGCAACGCGACGAGGCTCATAACCCGGAGGGTACCATCGGAGAGTTGGTGGGGGCCGAATATTTGATCCGACTCCTTGTCTCGCCAGTTGAGGATGATGTCGCGGCCATTCGGACCGCTAGGCACTAGGCTAAAGTCTTGAAAGAACGGGGCGATGAGACGAATCGTGCTGACGATGCGATTGTAAGGCGACCCCCGATCCTGGTTTTGCAGGCGGTGGAGGAAAGCTGCCAGGTTGCCGGCATCCGGCATGAGAGGTCCGTTGTCGCCGATGTAGCCATATTGTCGGACGCGAGCGGTGGCCGAAGTATCGTGGAAATGATAAACGCGGCATCGATCGAGACACCCTCGAATCTCTAGGGCCATCCGCTCACCGCGATTTGCCCGAGCCATAATTCGGCTCTCGTGATGGCCTGCTCCCAACGAGATACCCTCCGAGTCTCCTGCCTTTGACGCTCGCGTCGAACCCAGCGTCTCGTCAGAAAAAAAGATCGCGTCACCCGACGCATAGAACAGGGTGAAATCGTAGGAGTCCAGGTGGTTACCGTCTTCGAACTCCAACCGAGCTCGCAGGTGCGTTGTCACGTGTGGACCATAGTAGAGGAGCGAATGGGCTCGACCAGCCGAGGAGACGTATTGCTGGAGCCGCTCACCCATCATCTCGCTGAGCATCTTGAAGAATGAGATTAGGTTGCTCTTTCCGGCCCCGTTCGCGCCGATCAAGACGTTCAGGGGGCGCAACTCTAGGTCCATCTCTCTGATAGACTTAAACCCCTTGAGGATGACTCGTCTTAGCAAGGCCATGATTCGTCCTCCGACATGTCCTTCGAGCGATGTATCAGGCCCTGAATCCGGATCCATTCTACTCGAAATCGATCCGTTGCCGAGCGTCCACAGGCTGCACGCGCTCCAGCATCGCGGCGACCAGCACTTCCGGATCATCCGAGGTGATGATGAGCCCCAGGTGCTTGGCGCGGAGGAACCCTTCGGCGACGGCATGGTCGAGGAGGGCGTGGAGCGGGTCGAAGTAGCCGGCGACGTTGAGGACGCCCATCGGCTTCCGGTGGAGCTTGAGCGCGGCCCAGCTCAGGGTCTCGAAGAACTCCTCGTAGGTGCCGATCCCGCCGGGCATCGTGAGGAACCCGTCGGCGCGGTCGGCCATCATCGCCTTGCGCCGGTGCATGTCGGGCACGACGTGCAGCTCGGTCAGCCCGTTGTGGGCGACCTCCTCGGTCGCCAGCGGATCCGGGATGACGCCGATCACCCGGCCGCCGGCATCGAGGACCGCGTCGGCGACGATGCCCATCAGCCCGACCCGTCCGCCGCCGTACACCAGGCCCACGCCCCGATCGGCCAGGACCCGGCCGACGCGACGGGCGGCCTCGGCGTATTCGGGCCTCGTGCCGGTCGAGGAGCCGCAGTAGATGCAAATGTTTTTCATGATCAGGTCGTGGCAAGTGGCCGGATGAGGAGGATCCTGTCAGTCCGGCCGCCGACCGCCGGCCCCTGGTCTCTGACCCGATTGTCGCCGATAGTGTATCATAGAGTTGCCCGATCGCCGATCGCCACCCATGACACAGGATTGAATCAATCCCATGCGCGCCGCTTATATCGAAGAGACGGGAGAGCCCGACGTCATCAAGGTTGGCGAGCTGCCTCGGCCCGAACCGGGTCCCGGTCAGGTGCTGGTCCGGGTCCGCGCGGTGGCGATCAACCCGATCGACCTGTATATTCGGTCGGGCCTGGTCGCGATGCCGATGTCGTTCCCGTACGTGATCCTCTGCGACCTCTCCGGGACGGTCGAGAAGGTGGGTCCGCAGTGCACCCGGTTCCAGGTCGGGGATCGGGTCTGGGGCTCCAACCAGGGTCTGCTCGGCCGGCCGGGCGTGGCGGCGGAGTTCGCCGCCGTCGACGAGTCCTGGCTCTACCCCACGCCCGCGCTCCTGCCCGACACCGACGCGGCGGCGGTGGCCCTGGTCGGCATCACGGCCCACCTGGGGCTCTTCCAGTTCGGCCAGCTCAAGGCCGGCGAGATCGTGTACGTCCCCGGGGGGAGTGGCGGCGTGGGCTCGATGGTGGTCCAGATGGCGAAGGCGGTCGGGGCGCGCGTCGCCACCGCCGCGGGCAGCCCCGAGAAGCAGGAACTCTGCCGGCGCCTCGGCGCGGACCTCGCCCTCAACTACAAGACCGACGACATCCCGGGGAAACTCCGCGAGTTCTCGCCCGAGGGGATCGACGTCTGGTACGAGACCTATCGCGACCCCAATCTCGAAGTCTCTATCCCTCTGCTCCGCAAGCAAGGCCGGATGATCCTCATGGCCGGCCGCGCCGCCAAGCCGGTCCTGCCCCTGGGGGCCTTCTATCCCCGGAACTGCGCCATCTTCGGCTTCGCCATGTTCAACGCCACGCCCGATCAGCAGCGCCGATGCGCCGACGACATCATCCGATGGATCGAGGAAGGCCAGCTCAAGCCGATCGTCGGTCGGACCTTCCCCCTGGAAGCCGCCGCCGAGGCCGAACGCTTCCTCGAAGAGAACAGCGTCAAGGGCGCGGGTTCCCTGAGCGGGAAGGTCGTGATCACGATCGAGTAGTCATTGGTTATTGGTCATTAGTCATTAGTTCAGAAGGGAAACGACGGATTACCCTAGACATGTCTGCGTTTCGATGACTTGGCGGACTCTCGGGCATCGATGATGTCCCTATCGATGAGGCAACTCTCGGACGATCGACCATTCACTGAGCACCGACTACCACCATGAATCTGTTAACAACCTTCGCCGGCTCGATGATGGAAGGCTTCCTCCCGCGGGGCTGGGACCTCGCGAAGATCGACGCCTGTTGCGCCCAGCCTCCCGGCTCGATCGGCGATCGCCAACCGTGGTGGCATCCCGGCTTCGAGCTGGTGCCTTGCGATTCGGTGTCCGACTTCGACGTGATGATGGGCCATGAGATCGCCACGGCGATCCGGCGTGGTCGCGAGCAGGGCCGGCCCTCCGCGCTGATCTTGCCGGTCGGTCCCATGGGGATGTACCGCTGGGCGGTCTATTTCCTCAAGGAATGGGATGTTTCGTGCGACCATGTCTACGGTTTCAACATGGATGAGTGGAGCAATCGGGACGGCGAGACCTTGCCGCCCGAGCATCCCGGCGCGTTCCAGAATGCGATGC
Source organism: Isosphaeraceae bacterium (assembly GCA_052148775.1). Classification (GTDB taxonomy): domain Bacteria; phylum Planctomycetota; class Planctomycetia; order Isosphaerales; family Isosphaeraceae; genus CAVZRC01. The sequence goes on from JBKQHM010000173.1 coordinate 11,843, forward strand.
AAGGGGCGTTCTACGGCCCGCTGGGCGATCGCACGGTGCCCGAATCTCAGCGATGGTTCGCCACGCCCGACCGCCTGCCGCATTACGCCGAACGGATCGGCGAGCTGAAGGCCAAGGGGGCCGAGCTGATCGTGATCTTCGGGATCGGCCGGGTCTGCCACATCGCGTTCTGGGAGCCCCACTTCGCCGGGGAGTTCGCCAGTATCGACGAATGGAAGGGGCAGACGCATCGGCTCGGAGCGCGGCTCCATCCCCTGACGATCGAGCAGAACGCGTTGACCAGCTTCAAGAGCCGGACGACCCTGGTGCCCGCCTTCGCCAACACGATCGGCCCCGGCCTGTTCCTCCTGGCGGATCGGATCATCGGCGGCGCCGAGGGGGTCTTCGATCGCGGCATGCAGTGGCAGGGCGCCAGCCTGTGGATGACCCTCCGCTACGGCCCGGACCCCTGGGTCCCCAGCTCCTTCATGCCGACGCTCCCGGGACGGTTGTTCTACCACACCGGCCTGGCCGGGCCGCTCGAGCCCGCGATGAATTGAAGGGTCGGTTTTCCCGATGAGTTGGCCGTACGGAATTCGTGTCGTAGGGTAGAGTCGAAGTGTGCCCGTGGCCTTCGAAAAAGAAGGAGGCCGGCCGACGGCACGGATCCTGCTGGTTCCTGAGAACGAGTCGTTGCGGGTTGATTCGTGTCGACGATCGGGATAGAAATGATAAAGATCAACAATCGCGATGGGCGGCGATGGCGGCGATGAGGCCCTTGCCGTGTCAATTGGCACGCGGCTAGGGCTTTTTTTCGCGCCCGACCGCACAGAGTCGGGATCACCGAGATGGGCCATCCAGTCTTGAAGAAACCCACGAGATACCTGCTGGCCATCGGCGTGCTGTCCTTCTTCTTCTTCGAGGCGGCCTCGCTGGTGGGGACGAGCCTGGTGCAGCCGCGAGCGGCGGTCCTCGGCTCGCCGCTGGCGAAGGCGACGTCCACCCCCCCTGCCCGGCCTCAGCCTCGGCACGCCCGCGCGATCCATGGCGTCGGCCTGGTCGAATCGAAGCTGGAGAACCTCCCGATCGGGACCCTCGTGGCGGGCGTCGTGAGCGAGGTGTATGTCAAGCGGGGGGGGCTGGTGAAGAAGGGTGATCCGCTTTTCCGGCTGGACGACCGTGATTTTCGCACCCAACTGGCGGTCGCCAACGCGAACCTTGCGGTGGCCGAGGCGCAGCTCGATCGGTTGGTGGCCGCACCCCAGCAAGGGGATATCGCGACGTCCGAGGCGGCCGTCGAGGAGGCCAAGGCGCGTTTCCACGACTCCGAGGTCAGCTACCGGCGTTCGGAGACCCTGTTCGAGCGTCGGGTCGAGTCGGCGCAGGATCGGGACCGGGAACGCTTCTCCTACTTCGCGAACAAGGCGACCCTGGTGAAGATGGAAGCCGACTTGCGGCGGCTCAAGGTCTCCTGGGAGAAAGACCAGGCGACTTCGCGCGCGGCCGTGGCCCAGGCGCGGAGCCAGGTCGAGAGCATCCAGGTGAACCTCGGCCGGCTGCTCGTCCGGGCGTCGGCCGATGGCCGCGTCGTGAGTATCCACGTCCGTCCCGGCCAGTTCGCCGGCACGTCGTATAACGAGCCGCTCGTCATCCTGAGCGACAACCGCGAACTCTTGCTCCGGGTGGACATCGACGAACAAGACCTCCCCTACTTCGCCCCCGATGCAAAGGCCGTCGCCACCCTGAAGGGGCGTCCCCAGGTGCGGTTCCCGCTGGACTACTCCGACACCGAGCCGACTGTCATCTCCCGATCGAACCCGATCGGGTCCGGATCGATGCACGTGGGCAATCGCGTACTCCAGGTCCTCTACGCCCTGCCCCGCGAGGTGTCGGTCCCGCTCTATGTCGGGCAGGAACTCGACGTTTACATCGAGATCGCCAAGGCTGCCCCGGGGGTGATGCTCGACGCCGATCCGGCCGCCGACAAAAGGCCGTTCGAGGACGAGGGCCCGGCCCCCGTCACCGAAACCGGGTCGAAACCCGTTCTCCCCAGTGACGCGAATTTTCGAACATACTCGCGCGAAGCGGAGCGGTGATCGCTCACCCTGATTCTCGCCCGGATGTCGCCGTCCTCATGAGAATTCGCGGACGAGGACCAGCTTGGTATACGCGACCCGGAAGCCCAGGCGTTCCGCGTTGCGCTGCGAGGTGCTACCGGGCGAGGCGCCCATCGTCGCGAGCTGGCAGCCGGCCGCCGCGGCGTAGTCGAGCCGCATGTAGGCGAGGGTGGTCTGGATCCCGCGCCTGCGATAGTCCGGCAAAGTACTAGCCCCGGCGAGCATGGCGACGCCGTCGCGGACCAGTAGCGAGGCCGCACCGGCCGGCTCGCCGTCGACGCGGGCCAGCACGCTCCTCATCCCCTCGACCTGCATCGCCATCGCGGTGATCTCGAGGATTTCCGGACCCGGCTCGTCGGGCGCGACGAAGCCGCGGGCCAGCGTCTGCCCGCAGAGTTCGACCTCATCCGGACCGGCCCACTCCGCCGCGATCGCCCTGGGTGTTGGGAAGGTCTCGAAGCGGTCCAATGCCCGATAGAGGACATTCTCGAATCCCGAGGGCTGGTAGTCTCGGCGGGTGAGGCCGGCCAGTAGCGACGGGTCGGCCATCGGGCAGAGCATGACCTTCGCCGGTATGCCGCGGCCGGAGAACACACACTCCATCGCCTCCAGCTCCTCGTCCGTGACCGGCCCGGACATGCCCAGACCCTTGGCTTCGGTCAAGGGTGAGGCGGCCCCGAAGAAGAACGCGTATCCCCCCGCGACCGGAAGCGCCGCCGTGTCGGCCTCCGGTTGCATCCGCATCCGGGCCCGGGCGCATTCCGACCCACACCACGCTTCGAGACCTTCGAGGCGTCTCGCTAGATCCAGGTCGGAAAAAATCATCGGAGGCTCCGAGTCTGGGGTAGGGTCGTATCCATTCGTTAACCGGATGAGGGGGGACAACATTCTTCGACTCGAGGTTCACGCGCCGGGCCTTGCCGAGGTCGACCGAACGTCATTTCCGGTCGTCGGGACCGGAGGATTTGCGATCGGACAGACCCGATTTGCCTGGCTTCCCGCGAACGTGACCTAGTCTTATCAGGGAGGGGCAGCCAGGACCGCAGGCCAGTCGACGGCCACCGGCCGACTTCTATTCGATGTCGTTCGCCCCGTTTTGTTGACAAGGGAGCCAGTATGAACCTGTCGTATCCGAGGCGGCGCCTCTCGGTCAAGAGAGCGCTTCGCGCAATCGAAGGCCGGATCGGGCATGGATGGCTTTCCACCTTACTCGAGACGATCCCGCGCGTCCCGCCGATCTTGATCTTCCATACGGCACAGCCGCTCCATCCGTCCACCGGTCCTCATTTCTCGGTCCGACCGGCGACGCATTGACGCCCGCGTCGATTATTTCCGGTATCTTGGCTGGAGGCGGGCTCTGTTGGCTGTCGGCGGGGTCTGTGACCCCGCGATCGAAGCCGGGGCCTCACAGAGGCCGCTTACAGAATCACGAGAGGTCCATAACACGCTCTAAACCAGGATTTCCTTGATCGGCCCGTAGCCCTCTTCGACCAGTCGCATGGTCCGTCCGACGACGGGGATCTCCATCTTGGTGTGGTCGAGTCCGAGCTGATGCAGGATGGTCGCGTGCAGGTCGCTGTAATAGTGAGGGTGTTCGACCGCCTTGTATCCCACCTCATCTGTGGCGCCGTGGACCATGCCGCCGCGGATGCCGCCGCCGGCCAGCCAGGCCGTGTAGCCCCGGGGATTGTGGTCGCGGCCCGTCGTGTTCTGCGACCAGGGTGTGCGGCCGAATTCGCTGGTCCAGACGACCAGCGTCGAATCGAGCAGCCCGCGCTGCTTCAGGTCGCGGATCAGCCCGGCGATCGGCTTGTCGGTGGCCCGGCAGAGCGGCCCGTGGGTCTTGATGTCGCCGTGGGCGTCCCATCCGCCGTTGCCGCCACCCGCATGGCAGATCTGGATGAACCGCACCCCTCGCTCCGACAATCGTCTCGCCAGGAGCAACTGCCGCCCGAAATCCTCGGTCTCGCGCTCGTCGATGCCGTAGAGCTCCCGCACGTGTCCCGGCTCGTCGGCGAAGTCGACGACCTTCGGGGCGGAGAGCTGCATCCGCGCGGCCAGCTCGTAGGCGCGGGTGCGGGCCGCGATGTCCGAGTCGATCGCATACCGATGGCGGAACTCCTCGTTCAGGTCGCGGAGCGCCTGCATCCGCCGATCCCGATCGGAGCGGTTGGTCCCCTTCGGCGGGTGGAGGTCCGGGATCGGCGTGGCGCCGGCCTGGAAGGGCGTGGCGGCCACGCTCGCGCCCAGGTAGCCGCCGGTCAATTGCACCGGCGACGACGGCCGGCCGATATTCACGAACGTGGGCAGGTCCTGATTGGCACTCCCCAGCGCATACGAGACCCAACTGCCCAGCGTCGGATGATCAAACTGCCTCCCGCGATGGCCGGTGCAGGTCTCGATCACGGCCGGGAAATGATTCACCTCCTGGCACCACATCGACCGGACCACGGCGATCTCGTCGATCACGCCGCCGACGTGCGGGAACCAGTCGGAGACCGGGATGCCCGACCGGCCATATCGCGTGAACCGGCGCAGGCAGGGGATCACTGGACGGCGCATCTCGGCCCGGTTGTCGCCGAATCCGACGGCGTCGATCAGCTTGCCCGCCCACTTGTTGTCCTTCGGGTCGAACGTGTCGATGTGGCTGACGCCCCCGCACATGAACAGGAAAATCACCGAGCGCGCCCTGGGCGCGACGGAGGGACCGAGACGGGCGTCCGGGATCGCGCCGGCTTGGGCCCAGACGCCGCCCATCGCGACGCCGAAGAAGCCTCCACCGGCCTGGTGGAGGAACGATCGACGCGAGATCCGGCCGCAGGGATAGAGGCGGTTGCTGGTCATGTCGGCCTATCTCACGTAGATGAACTCGTCCAGGTTGAAGAGGAGCCAGGCGAGGTCCTTCAAACGGGCCGGATCGCCGGCGAGGAAGGTCAGCGCCCGGGAACGCTCCGAGGGCGACGGCGGGCGCGCCAGCGTGATGCGATAGGCGAGGTCCACGGCGGCGGTGAGGTCGCCGCGCGAATCCTTCGCGAGCCGCTCGGCGAACCTGGAGGTGGCCTGGGCGATCGTGTCGCTGTTCATCAGGAACAGGGACTGGGGCGCGGCGACGGTCCGCGTCCTCAGGGGGCACGGTGCGCGGCCGTCGTCGACGTCGAACGCCTGGAGGAAGTTGGGCATGACGTCCCGGCTGGTGGAATATCCGCGGATCATGTAGGCCGCTCGTCGGTTGATTCGCGGGTTGGCCGGAGATCGGGCGCCGCGGGCCGTCGACGGCCGGAGGTCGAACGACGGGCCTCCGACCGACAGGTCGAGGTCGCCGGCCGCGGAGAGGATCAAATCCCAGATCGGCTCGGCCTCGAGCCGACGGAGGCGGAAGTGCCACAGCGACACATTACCCGGATCGACCGCGCCGTCGGACGTCACCCGCGCAGGGTCCACCTCCGTGGATAGCTTGTACGTCTCCGAGGTGACGATCAGCCTGTGCATCGCCTTCATGCTGAAGCCGAGGCGGACGAACTCCGACGCCAGCCAGTCGAGCAGTCGCGGATTCGCGGGGGTCCCTCCCAGCTCGCCGAAGTCGCTGGTCGTCTTCTGGAGGCCCTCGCCAAAGTGCCATTGCCAGAGCCGGTTGACAGCCACGCGGGCAAACAGCGGATTCTCGGGGGCGGTCAGCCAGTCGGCGAACGCCTCGATCCGGCCGTCGCGGAAGTCGATCGGCCGGGGTGCGAACGGCCAGCCCGGCTGGACCTCGTGATTCTTCTCGGGTCGGTCGGACTCCCCGCTGGTGAGGATATAGCTCTTCTCTCGCTCTTTGATCGGGTCGACTTCCACGGTCCAGAACGCGGGGAGCGCGGGACCGCGACGGCCGCCTCCGGCACGGTCGAGCCGGCGCCGGAGATCCTGGAAGGTCTTCCGATCGGCCGCGGGCATGATTTCCTCGATCTTGTCCGGATCGATGCGCAGGACCGGGAAATAGTCGTCGGCGATCTTCTGCTCGCGGACCGTCCGGGCCTTCTCGGGCTTGAGGATCACGGCCCGGACGTCGGCCGGCAGGAAGGCGACGCGCTCGTCAAAGAGTCGCTGCTTGTAGGGCCCGACCAACTGCTCGATCAATTCCTCGATCGCCGTGCGAGCCCGCTCGGCCTCGCCCTGGGCCTTGCCGGTGGCGAAGATCTCGGCCGGGGTGGCCAGGGTCACTTTCCGCAAGACGAGCGGATCGAACAGAGCCTTCATGGCATAGAAGTCGCCCTGCTTGATCGGGTCGTACATGTGGTCGTGGCATTTGGCGCAGCCGACGGTGAGTCCCATGAAGGCGGTGGAGACCGTCTCGACGGCCGTGATCGGCAGCTCGCCGTTGTCCTTGCCGTCGCGCAGGACGGCCCCCCGCGCGAGGAACCCCAGCGCGAACAGGTCATCCGGCCGGGGCTCGACCCGGGATCGATTCCCCGTGGCCGAGATCCGGGTCCGGGTCGACGAGCGGTACCCGGTCAACTGCGCGCGCACGAACCGGTCAAACGGCAAGTCTTCGTTGAGTGCACGGATCACCCACTCGCGCCAGAGATGAATGCCGGGCGCCGCGATCATGGTCTCGTCAACGTCGGCATAGCGCAGCACATCGAGCCAGTACCGCCCGTAGCGGACGCCGTGCTGCTCGTCGGCGAGCAGCCGGTCGACGACCTTTTCATAGGCGTCCGGCGAGTGGTCCTGGAGGAACGCATCCTGCTCGCCGAGTGTTGGCGGGAGACCGGTCAGGTCGAGCGACACGCGACGCAGCAGGGTCCGCCGGTCGGCTGGGCCGACCGGCTTGATCCCCCTGGCGGCGTATCCCTCCGCGACGAACGCGTCGATGGGATTCGACGAGCCGGTCAAACCCGTGGGGACCTCGGGCCGCACGACGGGCCTCAGCGCCCACGAATCCGTCGCCTCCCCGTCAGTGGGAGGCGCCATCAGCGCAACGAGACATGCGATCCAGCCGAGGAATCCGCCCACATTTCGCCCTCCCGAGCACTTGATCCGGTTGCAGGTCCCTCCAGTATAGCTTCCGCCCGTATGGGCGGACTACATGGGTCTGGGGATTACGCCGCGGGGCGGGACCATCAGCATCGTGGTGTGGCCCGGGATGACTCAAGCGTTACCAAGGAATCGAAATGAATTCAAATTCCCGAATGATAAGTCCTTGCTATGTCAGGCTTAATACTCCTACTGGATTTGGGATTTGTGATCCTTCATCGATCCTTTCACAGACTGTCAGAGCGGCCCCGGCGAATGCCGTCACCTGCGACTCCTCCTATAACCGAGCAGTCCACCTACACAGGCGATTGCCGCCAGCACCAGGGATGAAGGCTCCGGCACGGCGCCGATCGTAACCATACCACCCGTCAGGGAGTTGTAGGTGTACGGTATGCCGCTGTCCGTGTTGCCATCGAAATACGTTTGAAGGGGATCGTTGACCAGCGAAATCTGGAACGAGTCCCCTGGTGTTGCTCCTGGAGCTGCCTGGAACTCTACCGTGCCCAGGAGCAAAGTGCCTGCTCCTGTGGGGGGAATTGTCACGTAGCCCGGGCCCACGAAAAGGTCAGCCGCATCTCCGCCCGTAATGGTGTCGTTGGAGGCCGGGTTTGAGGACGGGAGATCCCAGAACTGGAGAGGACCATTGTCCTGTTTGAAGCTCTGGCCATAGAACACATAGTTCGAGTTGGTATACGGATCAGGGCCTTGCACGAACTGTAGTTGCGACGTCGCTGACACCGGCGCGACATGCAGCTCGAGGGCGAAATCGGCCAGCGTATTATCGGTACTGGTACCAGGGGTATAGCTGATGGCGATGTCAATGAACCCAATGCCCCCGGGCGCGACGTTGAGATCATTACCGAGGGCAATGACCATGTCCGCCGGCGCGCGGGCTGCCGACATACCGAGGATCAGGAGGGCGAGGGCGGAGGCTTGGATCAAGCGATTCACTGATTGGAGTCCTTTCTTATGTAGAACTGTCTCTCGGGGTTGGGTGCTCACTCCAGGATTCGTGAGATTGAGGGCCCGGCCTCGGGTCCCTCGGTTAACGATTATTCTAAATCACTATGGGCTCCGGCGGAAGTCCTTGGATCGGAGGAGCTAGTTTGGCCGACACCACGAATGTTGCGAGAAAGCAACAATGAGGCCATTCGGTGCATATGTGGACGAGACAGGTGGGGAATCCGGAACTTCTTCCTCGGTGTCGTTCCGGAACCCGGAACGGGGCCTATCGATGCGGCCGGAGTGACGGGCTTGGTCGTAGGATCGGCCTCGACATTTGTTCCCGCGATCGACGCCAGGGCGGCGTCCACCGTCGTGCCGGAAATCGGCCCGTTGAGACGAACAGGTTGTGGAACGCTCGTCGTCGGGACGACGGCCGGGGCCGCCGTGCCCGATCTCCCCGCGATCGTCGCGACATCCGCACTCGTGGGCGACCGGCGGATGTCGACTCCCAGCGTGGTGTCCATGAGGTCGCCGGCCTGAGCGTTGTCGGATAGGCCGATCACGTGGCCCAATTCGTGCTCGAGCACCGTCAGGAGGTCGACTTCATCCACCGCCGGGCTGCCGGGCCCCGCGACCGACTCGCCGCCCGGTCCCGTCGGGCCGAAAGCCTGGCTCGAGGCGGGACTCGCGTTCAGGTACCAGTTGAAGCCGGCGGCAGTCTGATTGATCGTGATCGATCCGGCGGCCTCCAGGCCCAGGATGCCCGTGCCCAGGGCGCCGACCTGCACCGACACGCCATCGAGCTCACGGACGTCGGCCGCATCGAGGCCCGCCGCCTGCCAGGCCGCGATCGCCGCCGGAAGCATGGCTTGCACCTGCGTTTGCGTGACCGTGACCGCGGCGGCGCCTCCGACTGCCGCCGGGGCGCCGGCGAATAACTGGAATTGGGGGAAGTCCTGGGGTGACGTCGCGCCGACCGTGTGCTTGTCGGCCGCGACCGTCTCGGTCAGGTCCTTGGTGTTGACCGCCCCGTCGCCGTTCACGTCCGCGTCCAGCAGCGTGCCCGATTGACCCTCGGCGTGGTAGACCGCGTAGGCATCCGTGCCGGGCGCCGTGTAGGGCCCGCTCACCGTGAGGTCGCCGGTGGCGGATCCCAGCAACCGGAAGAACGTGACCCAGTAGACCTGACCGCTCGGGTTGTCGGGAGGGTCGATCCCCAGGGCGTACCAGCCATCGCCGAAGGTGCTGGTCGGGCTGCCCGTGCCCGAAACGCCGGTCTCGGCGAGCAGGCTGGTGATGCCCTTGGACCCGAAGTTGATCGAGAGGTCGTTGCCGGTCAGGCCCACGGTGGCGGTGGTGCCGGTGCCGAAGAGGTTGACGCTCCCCTGGGGCATGCTGGTGGAGCTGAGGTTCTCGCCGTACCACAGCAGTTCCACATTCGAGCTGGGGCTGGTCCCCGGGGTGGGGCTGCTCAGCTCGTTCGCCAGGGCTTGCAACTCCGAGTTCGAGCCGGTGGTCTGGTTGAAATCGACGTCGAGATACTGGATGAAGGAGCGCTCGGCGATCCCCTGCTCGACCACGACCTTCTCGACCGCGAGCGCGGGCGGGGAATAACTGATGCCGCTGAACGTCACGTTGGGCGCCGACGGCTGGGCCTGCGCCTTCTGCTGATCGTCGATGCCGATGCTGAAGAAGCCGTAGGTGTGCGTCTGGCCGTCGCCGAGTGCGTCGTACGTCATCGAGCCGGAGTAGACGCCGCTGCCATTCGGCGTGCCCGCGTTGAGCTGGCCGATCAGCGTTGTGGTCACGCCATCGATCACCACGTAGATGTTTACCAGGGCGATCGAGCCGGCGGGCGTCCCGGTATTCTGGTCGGGATCGGTCCCGGACCAGTTGAGAGTGAAGATGCCATTGTTGTTGTACGAAGACGTCGCCAGGACCTGCGTCACGGGCGGGTGCAGGTCGGGGACGCTGGTGCTGGCCTCGATGGCGATGCTGCTCTTGCTCTCCACGTTGCCGGCGGCGTCCCTGGCGATGCTGTGGAAGGCATAGAGGTTTCGGTCCTGCCCGGTGAAAGAGAAGATCACCGTGCCGGATGCCTCGGGCGTGGTCAGGGTCTGGGTCTGCCACAGGATGAAGGGGCCGTTGTTGACCGAATAGTACAGGGAGACCGACGAGACGCCCGAGGCCGGGGCGGCGCCCGGGCCGGCCGGGTCGCTGAAGGCGACCGATACCGGGAACGTGTCGGAGGTCTGGCTGGTGCTCAGCGTGTTGACGACGTGGCTACTCGGCGCCGTGGTGTCCATCAGCCAGGAGGTGGAGAGCGTGCCCGTGCCGGCGAGCCCATTCTGGTCTTCGAGGCCGGCGGCATTGACGGTGAGCGTGTACTGGCCCTGGGCGGTGGTCAGCCCGCCGAGGCCGGTGATCGCATAGGTATCGCCCGAGACGGGGCTGAGCGAGACGCCGCTGTTGATCAGGTTGTGGCCGCCGTCGTCGGTCAGCGTCAGGGCACCCGGGCTGAGGCTGCTGGGATTGATCGGTTCGCTGAAGGTGACGTCGATGGTGGCCACGGCCTTGTTGGTCGGGCTCGAGACCAGCGTGATCGACGAGATGCTCAGTGGCAAGAGGATCGTTACGGTCTGCTGGGCGGCGGTGGGTGTCGCCTGGGCGTTCCCCGCGTTGTCGGTCGCGACGCTAGAGAAGCCGTAGGTATGGCCGGGCTGGCCCGTGTAGGTGGCGGAGGGATTCGCGGGCGTCACGGTGGCGAACGGCGTGAAGGCCCCGCCATCGTCCGACACGTAGAGGGTGTACGTCGCGATCCCCGAGGGCGTGCTGCCGTTGGCCCCGTTCGGGTCGGTGCCGGTGACCGACACCAGTATCCCGGTCGTCCTGGTGGTCGCGGGCAACGGGCTCACGGTGCTGGTCGGCGGCGTGGTGTCCATCAGCCAGGTGGTCGACATCGAGCCGGCGCCCGTGTTGCCGGCCTGGTCCTGGAGGCCCGCGGCGCTGACGGTCAGGGTGTACGTCCCTTCGGCGTTCGTCAGCCCGGAGAGCCCATCGATCTCATAAGTCGAGCCGGATACGAGGCTGATCGTCACGGCGTCGGTGATGAGGTTGGAGCCTCCGTTGTCGGTCAGCGTCAGGTCGCCCAGGGTGAACGTGCTCAGGTTGATCGGCTTGGTGAAGGTGACGTCGACCGAGCTCACCGGGGTGTTCGTCGGGTTGGGAGCGACCGGGCCGAACGAGGCGATCGCGGGCGCTGTCTCGTTGACGAACACGGTGAAGTCGGCGGCCAGCGAGACGTTCCCCGCGGCGTCCTCGTCGGTTACCTCCAGTTGCGTCGTGCCGGCGGGGAGGTTCATTGCCATCGAGAACGACGTTCCGTTGACCGTCGCCGGGCCGAGGTCCATATCGGTGGTCTCATCGAAGACGTCGACCGTGAATCCCGTGCCGGCGAGCGAGCCGGTGAGCGTGACGGCGCCGGTGTCGGTCAGGCCGGCCGAGACCCCCGTATTCGGGGAGATCGCCAGGTCCGAGGGGGCCGCCGGCACCGTGGTCTCCATCAACCAGGAGGTGGACAGGCTGTTGGTCCCGGCGTTGCCGGCCAGGTCGCTGACGTCGGCGCCGTCGACCGTCAGGGTGTAGGTGCCGTCGGCGGTGTCGAGTGCCGCGAGGCCGCTGATCTGGTACGTCGAACCGGAGACCAGTGCGATGGTCACCGCGCCGGTGATCAGGTTGCCGCCGCCGCCGAGCGTCAAGGACAGGGCCGAGGTCGTGAAGGTGGACGGGTCGATCGGCTTGGAGAAGGTGACGTCGATGTCGTCGGCCGTTGTGTTCCGAGGGGTGGCCACGGTCGAGAAGCTCTGGACGGTCGGCGGCACGGTGTCAATCGTCCAGGCGACGCTGCCGGTGCCGATCCCCGCGGTCCCGCTCGAGTTGACGTGGGTGGCGTCGACGGTGAAGACGTAGTCGCCGTCGGGGGTCGTCAGGGAGGACAGACCGCTGACCACGTAGGTGTCGGACGAGCCTTGCTGGGTGATCGTGACGCCCGATCCTGGCGTGATCAGGTTCGTGCCGCCGTCCTCGGTGAGGCTCAGGGCCGAGAGGCCGAAGCTCGACGGGTCGATCGGCTGGGTGAAGGTGACGTCGACCGAGCCGACCGGGGTGTTCCGCAGTCCGGGCGTGACCCCCGAGATCATCGAGACCGCCGGCGCCGTCGCGGCCATCTCCCAGACCGTCGAGGCGCTGCCGGTGCCCGGGTTCCCCGACAGATCCACGACGCCCGACGCGTCGACGGTGAAGTCGTAGGTGCCGTCGGCCATGTCGAGTCCGGAGAGTCCGCTGATCTCGTACGTCGAGCCCGAGACGTAGCTGACCGTCACGCCCGAGCTGGACGAGATGAGATTGGGTCCGCCGTCGAGCGTCAGGCTCAGGTCGTTGGCGTCGAGCGTGCCGATCGCGATCGGCTCGTTGAACGTGACCTGCAAGCTGTCGACCGGCGACGTGGTCGGGTTGGGCGAGACGCTCGAGATGCTGGTAATCGACGGCTGAAGCACGTTGATCGGCACGTAGGTCAGCGTGTAGGTGCCGGTGCCGTCGTCGTCGAGGATATGCAGGTCGTTCTCCAGGATCGGCGGCTGGCCGTCGGAGACATACGTCTCGTCGGTCTGCCAGAAGTCGTTGACCGGCAGCGAGACGCCGTCGGAACGGGTGACGCTGACCAGTCGGTACTGGCCGTCGCCCGGGTCGGGGATATCGAGGTAGTTCCAGCCGGAGGTCGGTGTGTCGGTCAGCGTGATCTGGAGATTGCCGTTGCCGAGCGTCCCCGTGACCACCGGATCGGTGGCCTGCGCGACCGGAGCGACGGAGCCGTCGGGCAGAAAGACCGCGTTGGGCGCACTGCTGGCGCCAGGGACGTCGCTGACCAGGAACCCGGTGCCCGTGCTGGCCCCCTGGCCGATCTCGCTGGCCAGATGGATCATGTTATAGATGTCGACCGAATTGATAATCGAGAGCTGCGAGGAACCGAGCCCGCTCTCGTCCTGGAAGGTCGCGTTGTAGCTGACGAACTGGCCGCCGACGGAGGAGGTCATCAGGAACAGCGCCGTGGCCAGGTCGCCGGGCGTGATGCTGCCGAGGTCGACCGTCAATGAAGGCGTGAGGTCCTGGCCGTCGACCTGCGTGGCCAGGAGCTCGAAGCTGACCAGCAGCCCACTGAGGCTGCCGACGATCTGCGGCTGCGCCGAGGTGATCGAGACGTCGTTGGCCGTGCCGGCGCCGGTGTTGAACACCTGCACGCCCAGCGCGAAGGGTTGAGACGGCGCATTCGGGTCGTTCGCGTCGGGGCCGTAGACGGCGCTTTGCTCGAAGTAGCGGATGGTCAGGCTTGGGCTCGGATTGACGGTGATCGTCTCGGCGGAGAACGGGATCGCCAGGTTCATGCCCTCGACCTGGTAGGTCAGCTCGGCGCTGACGTAGTAGAAGGTGGATGTGGTCGGCGCCGCGTCGATGGTCGGGATCATGGTGAAGACGGCCTGGCCGGTCGCGCCGGCGGCCAGGGTGCCCGTGCCGTCGACGGCGGTCAGGCCGGTGAGGTCCGGCGTGCCGATGTCGAAGAGGTCGGTGACGTTCTGCCCCTGTGCGTTGGTCACCAGGATGGTCAGGCCGATGTCCGTGACCGGGTCGGACTTGTCGTTCTGGATCGATAGGGTGGCGTTGAACGCGCTGCGGGTCACGACGACGGTCTGGTCGAGCTGGATCGAGACCTGGGTGCAGACGCCGCCGAGCGGTGTCGAGACCGTGCTGTCCATGGTGAGCTGCTGCATCTCGTAGAGGATGGCCCCGCTGAAGCTGGTGCTGCCGATGCCGGTGGCCTGGGCGTAGGCCGCGTCCGTGGCCTGCAAGTCGGTCGCCCAGAGGTCGCGGGCGATGAAGTTGGTCGTGCCGCCGGAGGGGACCTGCGTGCTGTCGTAGATGCCATCGGCGTTGTAGGTGATGGTCTGGTTCCACCGCGCGATGAGGTTCTCGACGTCGTTGAGCGTGACCTCCTCGGGCAGGATCATCGATTCGAGCGTGCTGGCCTCGGAGGACGTGATGGCCTGGCCGCCTCCGGCGTCGGCGGCGAAGGCGGTCAGCCAACGGGTCAGCTCGGGGCCGGAGTAGGCGTTGATCCAGTCGGTGCCGCCGAAGATGTCGTTGGTCTCGTCGATCATCGACTGGAAGCCCCTGGCGTACGCCGCGAGCTGGTCGCGGGCCGCCATGACGCTCGAGGTGCTGTCGCTGTCCGCGGCCTCGCAGGCGGCGACCGCGGCCTCCGAGGTATCGATCAGGCTGACGGCCTCGCTGATGTCGGGCGTGGCCTGGAGATACGCGACCAGATCGGAGATGAAGCTGCTGGCGTCGGCGATCACGTCGGTCGCGCCGCTGGCCAGCGCCTGGCCCAGGCCCGCGCCGGCGCCCTCCCAGTCGGGGAACTGGGTGAACTGCAACAGGGCCGCGTCGGTGGCCGTCTCGCAGGCGTCGCAATCGGACTGCGTGGCCACGGCGATCGGCTCGAAGATCACGGTGCCGCCCAGGGTGGAGCCGCCTCCGCCGCCGATCGGCAGCTCGCCGCCGTTGCCCGGCGGGCAATCCCCCTGGAGGTTGATCACCGCGAGCTGGCAGGAGTAATTGAGATCCGTGTTGATCACCGGGATTTGCCACGACAGGGTCACGGGCAACTGGCAAGGCCCGGTCGTCCCGTCGGAGGTCCGGGTGATGATCACCGGGACCGTGATCGAGCTCTCGGCGGGCAGCGTGCCGATGTCCGAGATCAGGAACGTGACCGAGTAATCTGGGTCGGTACCGACGGACAGTTTCATGTTGATCGCAGCCACCAGGCCATGGTTGGTGATCGTCAGGTTCACCTGCTCGGAGTCGCCCGCGGCCGTGAGCGGGCCCGCGTCGAAGTACATCGGGCTGGCCGTGATCACCGGCGCCGGCACGTTCGCCTCGAACGTGGTATTCACCTGCACCTGGATGTTGTCCTGCACCGAGGTCGGCTCGACGGTGAAGGTGGTCGTCACGAGCTGGAGCGGCAGGAACGCCGTCACGGGCGTGACCTGGCCGGCGTTGACCACCGCGGAGCCGTTGTAGGGGTTGTTGCCTGCGGCCGTGGCCGTGATCTCATAATCGCCTTCGGGCAGGTTCGTGAGGTCGAGCTCGCCCTGGGAGTTGGTCACGCCGGTGTAGACCTGGTCGGTCAGCGCATTGGTCACGGTGACGTCGGCGCCGGCGAGGTTGGGCGCGCCCTGGGCGAAATAGGTGAATTCATCGACGGTGGTGATGTCGAGCTCGCCGACGGCGCTCGACTGGTTGATGAAGCTAAAGGGGATCGTTGTGCCGCCGGATGAGCCCTGGATGACGATGCTGCCGGTGTACGTGCCGAGCGCCATGCCGCTGGTGGGCGTGAGCAGCAGCGTGACCTGGGTCGATCCGCCCGCCGCGATCGAGTCGATCGTCGACGACGAGGAGAGCGAGAGGAACTCCGCCCCGGCTTGCTGCGTGGGGAGCAGGACCTGGAGCGGGCCGCTGGCCGCGCCACCCTGGTTGTCCAGGGTGAACTGGACGATCGTCTGGCTGCCGATGATCATGCCCGCCCGGAGGCTCGTCGGCTGGACGACGATGATGGGCTGGTCGGGGATGACGGTGAAGCTGATCGGGATGGCGATCGTCGCCCCCTCGGCGCTGTTGACGTCGATCGTGAAACTGCCCGAGGGGGTCGAGTCATCGGTCGCGCCGACGGTGTAGCTCAAGGTCAGGGTGCCTCCGCCGGCGAGGCCCTGGTCGGGCAAGCCGTCGCCGAGGGTTAAGGTGACGTCGAGGTTCGATGGCGCGCCGACGACGCTGGCCTGCAAGTCGCTCAGGGTCAGGTTGCTGGCCAGGTTGGTCAGCGTGACCTGGCCGCTGGCGGGCGCGGCACTCACGATCGTTGACAGGCTGGCCGTGGGGGGCTGGGCGCCGATGCCCACGATGTCGAAGCTATCTTGAGTGGACACGTCGGCCGGGTCGACGCCCGGATTGGCGGCGCCGATCTGGTAGACGCCCGCCTCGTTCGGCAGCGGGTTGAACTCGGCCGAGAAGAGCCCGGCGGCGTCGGTGACTGCCGCGATGGCCCGCTGAGTGCCGTCGGTGTCGATGTAGATATCGACGACCTGGAACTGCGCGGGTCCGCCGCCGGCGAGGGTCGCCGTGCCCGAGAAGGTGATCGGGGTATTGGCCTGCGACACCTTGACGCCGGAGATCACCGGCAGGTTGGCTTGCACTGTCGCCGTGTACGACGGTACGACGGCGACCGGCGCCGGCGTGACCGACGAGCTGTTGCTGGTCGTCGCCTGGGTCAACTGGAGGTTGGAGTCGGTCTGGACGACAACCCAGTAATTGCCGGTCTGCTCCGGCGCGAAGACGGTGAGTGTGCGCGAGTACGACTCGCCGGGCGGCAAGGTCCCGTTGAAGTCGATGGTATTCGTGGTGGCGCCGGGCTGGTCGATCGTGAGCGGCGAGAGCGTGCCGCCGGTGGGCTGGTCGGTGATCCAGACCGAATCCTGCCAGGGGCCCACGGCCGTCGCGGTCCCCTGGTTGGTCACCGTGTAGGAGATGGTGAACGTCTGGCCGTTACCCGGGTCGGGGGCCGTGATGCTCGAGACGATGTCGTTGGGCTCGGGGGTGTCGGTCACGATGAGCTGGGACTGGCCCGTGGCATAGCCGGACGCCGAGGCGGTGATCACCGGCTCGACGGTGCCGAGGTCCTGGGTGTCGACCGGGGTGGCGATCGTGAAGGTCGCCGAGGTCTGATTGGCGGGGATGGTCACGGTTGCGGGCACGGTCGCCGAGCCGGTGGCGCTGGAGGAGAGGGTCACCGTGATGGGGCTGGTGGGCGCGCTCGTATTCTCGATCGTCACCGTGCCCGTGGTCGCCGACGGCTCGCCCTGCGTGACCACCGGGTTGGCGAACGTCACGCTCAGCGTCGGGGCGTTGGCGTTGACCACGTCGATCGTCGCAGTCGCCGAGCCCTGGGTCAGCGGGGCCCCGTTGGTCATCGTGGTGACCTCGGCCAGGATGGAGACGTCCTGGATCGGCTCCGTGCTGTTGTTATCGAAGGTGCCGACGGGGAACGTCACCGAGGTCTGATTGGCGGGGATCGTGACGCTCGTCGGCAGGGTCACCGGGCTGCCGGCCGGGGCGGACAGGTCGACGACGACGGCGATGTCGCCGGGCGTGGAGCGGGTGAGCGTCGCGGTGGTCGCCTGCGGGCCGGCGGACTCGTTGACCACGGTCTGGGCGAGTGTCAGGCCGAGCGTCGGGACGTCGGTGTCGATCACGGTCACGTCGCCCACGGCCGACGTCAGGCCGGGCGACGACGCCGTGAACGCGTAGGCCAGGTTGCCCTCGATCTCGTCGTCGTTGATCGCCTGGACGTTGAAGGTCGTCGAGGCCGAGCCCGCGGGGATCGTGACCGACCCCGGGACATAGATCTTGTTCGGCGTGTTGGTGCCCAGGGAGACGGTCAGCGCCTGGGTGTCGGAGCCGGTGCGGCTGACGGTCGCGGTGATGTAGCCCCCCTTGTCGATGGTCGCGGGGGACGTCGGGAAGCTGACCGCGAGGGCTGCGACATCGGTATTGATGTCCGTGATCCCTACCGTGCCATCCTGGAACCCGCCCGCCGAGGCCGTGATCGTGTCGGTCTCGTCGGGGTCGACGATCCCGTCGTCCTGTACGATGATCGTCAACGGCGCCGAGGACTGGCCGGCCGGGATGGTGACCGTCGCCGGGACGTTGAACTGGGCCGTGTTGGAGCTGGCCAGGCTGACCGTCAGCGGGGCGGTGGTCGGCCCGTTGCGCAAGATGGTGCCGAGGATATCCGGATTCGAGGCGTCCTCGTCGATCGACGAGACGGTCGAGGTCAGGGTGAGTGTCAGGGGGACGTTGGTCGCGGTCGGGTCGATGGCGGAGCCGGCCGGGTTGAGCTCGAAGAAGGAGTCGTAGGCGTTGGAGATGACGACGAACTGGAGCAAGCCGCTGGAGACCGGGCCGGTGACGGGGATGGTGACCTGGGCCTGCTCGCTGGCCGAGGAGCCGGCGCCGATCGGGCCGGCGACGGCGAGCGTGCCCACGGGGACGGCATCGGCGATCGAGCCGTCGTAGGAGAGGAGGATCTCGTCGACCCAGCCGGTGGGGGTCGCCGCGTCGCCGTTGTTGGTGTCGGTCCAGGAGACGGTCACGGTCTGGCCGGGTGCGGCGGTTGCCGGGGCGCCGATGGCACTCGGGACCAGCTCGGCGTAGCTGGCCAGGCTCGATGCCAGCGTGATCGAGCTGGTGCGTCCGGAGGCGTTGAGGCCGCCCGAGACGGCATCGTAATCGTCGGCCGTGACGGTGAACTGGATGTTGCCGACGCCCGGGTCGCCGTCGGGGAGCGTGAACGCGTATTTCTGGGCTGCGGAGGCGCCGGCGGCGAGCCGGCCGCGGGTGTACAGGTCGTAGGCGACGTCGGCCACGCCCAGCACCTGGCCGGTGGTCGTGTTCGTGATGACGACGTGGTCCGTGAAGGAGGCGGTGATCGGCGTGTTGCCGCCGTTGGTGTCATCCCAGGAGACGACGAGGCTGGTACCAGACTTCAGGGTCGACGGCGTGACGGACAGGCCGGTGACCGTGAGTTGGGCGGCCTGGATCGTGCCGAAGTTCTCGCCCGAAATGTCGACTCCGCTGGCCGTCGTGACCGAGAAGCTTCCCGAGGCCGGCGCCGTCTGGACGAAGCCGGTCTGGACGACGTCGGTGATGGTGTACGTCCCCGGTCCGATATCCGTGAAGGAATAATCGCCGCTGGAATTGGTCGTGGCCTGGTCGCCGTTGGACAGGTCGACGGTCCAGCCGGAGAGGCCGGGATCGTTCGAATTCAGGACGCCGCTGTCGCTCAGGTCGTTGAACACCTCGCCGCTGATCGTCACCGTCTGGAACTCGTCGAGGTCCAGCCCGGAGATGTTCGTGCCGCTGGTGGTCGTCCCGGTCAGGGGCCCGGAGGACGCGACGTAGCCGGGCTGCTGGACCGCCTCGAGGGTGTAGGCCCCGGGGCCGACGCCGGTGAACGAGAAGCTGCCGTCCGGGGCCGTCGTGGATTGCTGGGTTTGCCCGCCGCTGATCAGGGCGACGGTCCAGCCGGAGAGGCCGCCGCCGTTCGTGTCGCTGATGAGATCTCCGCTGATCGAGACCGGCGCGAACGCGCCGAAGTTCACCGTGTCCGCCTGCCCATTGTCGTCGGTGATGCCGACGCTGGTCGAGGACGTGGCGACGTAGCCGGACTGCAAGACGACCTGGACCCTGTAGGACCCGGGGAGCAGATTGTCGAAGGCGTAGCTCCCGCTCGAATTCGTCGTGGTCGTAGCGATGACCTGGTTGGAGCCGTTGAGCAGGTTGACGGTCCAGCCGCTGAGGCCCGTGTCGCCGCCCTGGAGCGAGCCGACGCCATCGAGGTCGTCGTAGACGACGCCGCTGATCGAGGCCGTCGGCCGATCGCCGAAGTCCTCGCCGCTGAAGACTTGGCCGGCCTCGATCGTGAGGCTATAAGTGCCCGGCGATGTCGGCTGGGTCTGGGCGAATCCGGCCTGGAGGACCTCGGAGAGCGTGTAACTGCCCGCCGCGATGCCGGTGAAGGCGTAGTTCCCGTTGGCGTCGGTTGTCGTGGTGTAGGTGGAATTGTTCTCGGTATTCGTGAGGGTGACCGTCCAACCTGATAGTCCCTGGTCGCCGGAGACGTACGAGCCGCTCCCGCCGGCGTCGTCGTAGACCTGGCCGGTGATGATCGAGCCGCCGATGATGGTCCCGTCGATCTGGCCTGTGCGGATGTAGAGGTCGAGGCCGTTGAGGTCCAGGGTGGTGCCGGCCGGCACGATCAGGTCATCGACGTAAAGCGCCTCGGGGCTGGTCCCGGCGCCGGGCATCAGTTCGACGTAGGTGTCATTCGCCAGCGCGAGCGTGCTATAGACGAAGTTCTGGGTGAACCCGGCGGAGGTGTTGCCCAGGTTCTGCGACAGGACCCGGAGATACTGCGGCGCGCCGCTGGTGCCGGAGCCGTCCAGAACTACGGAACCCAGGACGTTGAACCCGTCGGCATTGGTCGTATTGCCCAGGAGGTTGCCGCCGATGTTCAGGGTGCTGCCGGGCCCGACCGTGAGCCCGCCCTGACCGTCGATTGTCAGGCCGCCTGAGATGGAGACCGTCGCGTTGGCCTGCACGGTCGAACCGCCCAGGGGATAGTTAGATCCGTTCGCGTAGGTCTGGAGGTTGGCGTTGACGAGCGAACTGATGTCGACCGGGACCGCTCCGTTCGAGGTGGCGACGGTGGCGCCGGCGAGGAAGGGTTCTCCGTCGGGCACGTTGCCGTAGCCGAGCAGGATGATGTCGGTGAGTGTCGCCGACTGGAACGCCGACGGCAGGACGAACCCCTGCTCGTCCAGGCGGACCTGGCCGCCGCCGTACGAGGCTGTGCCGAGATAGGTCCCGCCCAGGGCCCCCTGCCCGATCGTGTTATTGAACCCGTCGTTGTTGTGATCGCGGACGTTCTGCCCCTCCACGAGGTCGACCGTGTCGACGAGCCCGCCGGTCGCCTCGAACTCGACGGCGCCGACCGTGTCGCCGTATTCTCCGTAGGCCGAGTTGATCAGCGTGTAGACCTCGGTCGGGTCGGCGATGTCGACGGATATGTTGAATTCGCTTGGAGTGGACTCGCTCGCCGACTGGGTCTGGATGATGCCGGTCCCGCCGCCCGGGTAGTCCGACAGGGTGAAGGTCTGGCTCCCGCCGACTTGAATGGTGCCCTCGTCGTCGAGGGTGCCGGTATTGATCGTCGATGTGCCGGCCGGGAACGAGACTGTCTGGCCCTGGGCCACGGTGATGGTGGCCGTCGGGTCGGTGGTGATCGTCACATTGATGAGGGTGGCGAGGTCAGGCGCGTCGAGGGTACTGCCGTTCGATGAACACGTCACGGGGCGCGGTCCGGGGACGCTCCTTGACCCGGGTGGCCGCCTTGCCGCACCGCGGGCAGCAGCGCGCGGCCTCGAAGGCGAGGTCGGTGATCACCTCCACCAGGGTCTGCCCGTCCGGCGTCTCAGTCACCGCGGTGACCAGCAGCCCGCGGATCCCCAGCAGGACCGTCGCCGCGGCGCAGGCCGGCGCGCAGGCCGGCGCGGGTTGCGCGGGCCCGGCCGAGCCGGTACCGTCCATCGGTGGCGGTTCCTTTTGCGGATTTGCGTTTCTTGGTCGAAACGAGAATCCCTGGGGAACCGCTTTTTGTCTGCCATCCGCAGTAATTCACAGGCGGATTCGTGGATATGTGGACAGGCCGCGCC
>JBKQHM010000174.1:0-13382 GCA_052148775.1 Isosphaeraceae bacterium
GCCAGATGCCTGTCGATGGCTTCAAAGGCAAGCGATTGGTGAACTCCTTCTACAATGGCGACGATACGACCGGGACTCTCACGTCTCCCGCATTCACGATCGAACGGAAGTACATCACTTTCCTCATCGGAGGCGGGAAGGACCGCGAGAAGCTCTGCATCAACCTGGTGATCGATGGCAAGCCCGTGCGCACGGCGACCGGCCCCAACGATAGCCCCGGCGGCAGCGAGGCCCTGGCGCCCGAGATGTGGGATGTCGGCGAGCTATCGGGGAAGTCCGCGGTGATCCAGATCATCGACCACGCCAAGGGGGGCTGGGGCCACATCAACGTCGACCACATCGTGCAGAGCGATCGCCGATTGCCAATAATTTTGACCGATGTGAAACGGGAGATCCCGGTCGAGAAGCGTTACCTGAATCTCCCCATCAAGGATGGCGGGCCCAGGCGAAAAGTGACCATCCTCATCGATGGTCGCGTCGAGGTGGTGAACGACATCGAACTGGCCGATGGCGAACCTGCCTGGTGGGCTGTCCTGGACGCGAGGGCCTGGAAGGGCAAGACGATCGCGTTGCAAGTGGACAAGCTCGCGGAAGATTCCCGGGCTTTGACGTCCATCGAGCAGGGCGATTCGATCAAGGACGCGCAGAATCTCTACCGAGAACCGCTCCGCGGCCAATTCCACTTCTCGACGCGCAGGGGATGGAACAACGACCCGAACGGGATGGTTTTCTTCGGCGGCGAGTACCACCTCTTCTACCAACACAATCCCTACGGCTGGAGCTGGGGCAACATGCACTGGGGTCATGCCGTCAGCAGAGACATGATCCATTGGAAGGAGCTGGGCGACGAGCTGGCGCCGGACCGCCTCGGTCCGATGTTCAGCGGCAGCGCGGTCGTGGATTGGAACAATACCAGCGGGTTCGGCCGGGACGGCAAGCCGCCGCTCGTGCTCATCTACACGGCCGCCGGGAATCCGACGACGCAGTGCATCGCCTACAGCACCGATGGCCGGACCTTCACCAAGTACGGCGGCAATCCTGTGCTGAAGCAGATCACAAGCGGCAATCGCGACCCGAAGGTGATCTGGCACGAGCCGACCGGGAGATGGGTGATGGTGCTCTACGTTGGTCTGAACCAGTCGCATACGATTCACTTCTTCACTTCGCGCGATCTCCGAGAATGGACCCTGGCCAGCGTGACCGAAGGAGGAACGATGGGTCGCGATGGCTACCTCTTCGAATGTCCGGATTTCTTCGAACTGCCCATCGACGGCGATGCCGGCCGGAAGAAGTGGATACTGCTCGCCGCGAATACGGAATATGCGACGGGCACGTTCAACGGCACCACGTTCCGACCCGAACAATCGCGACTCCCCGGCCAGCGCGGGCGAGGATTCTACGCGCCGCAAACCTTCAGCGATATCACGAGCCGGGATGGCCGCCGCATCCAGATCGGGTGGTTCCAGACGTCGACGAAGGGGATGCCTTTTAACCAGTCGATGACCATCCCGCTGGAATTGAAGCTGGTTTCGACCAAGGACGGCCCGCGCATGACATGGACGCCGGTCAAAGAGCTGGATTCGTTGCGGACCAGGTCCTATCGGCTCGACCCGATGACACTCAAACCCAACGACGCCAACCCGCTGGCGAGTCTCAAGGCCGAGCTCGTCGATGTCGAAGCGGAGTTCGAGCCGGGAGACGCGAGCGAGGTGGCATTCAACGTCCGCGGAGCCACGATCGTCTACGACGTGAAGACGCAAGAATTGCTGGTGAACGACCTCCGCGCCCCGGCCCCGTTACGCGAGGGCCGGCAGCGATTAAGGATCCTCTGCGACCGCATCGGGCTCGAGATCTTCGCCGGCGATGGGCTGACCTACGTCCCGATGCCTTATTTCCCGAAGGCCGACGATCTTTCATTCGGAGTCCAGGCCAGAGGAGGCTCCGCGCGGATCGGCGAACTCCGGGTTCACGAGCTGAAGTCCGCATGGTCCGCGCCGGAGATCAAGGCTTCATCGTCTGTCCAGAACGAATGAGATTCATCTGGAGCTCCTCGCGAAAAACCGACGCCGAGTCCAGGCTGTCCGGTTCGCTTGCCCCATGGAAAAGGGGCAAACAACTTTGATTCCGGCGTGCTATTTTAGGCACCGAATCGCGGGATCGCCCGGATCATGAACTCATCGAACAGCGGAACCGTGAAAGCGATGTCGCCATGTCCGGGACTGTAGATCATCCCTTTCTTGATGAGCTTGGCCCGCACGGGCCCGAGGCTTGTCACTTTGACGCCGAGCTGATTGGCGATGTCGCCAGTGCGTTGAGCGCCCGGCCCGAGCGCGGCCATCGCTCGCAGAAAGTTCTTCTCGCTCGGGGTGAGGCGATCGAATCGCACGCGGAAGAAATTCCGATCGAGGCGCGGAATCACGGTCGCCGTCGCATCGAGGACAACCTGCTTTGTGATCGGGCTGGAAGCGGCCAGGTTCCAGGCTTGATAGCCCCATTCTTGAACGAAGTAGGGATAGCCCTTCGTCTGGCGAAAGATCTCGTCGAGCGCCGCGGGATCGAAGCGGACCCGAGCGGCCTTCGCGGGATCCTGAAGCGCCTTCGCGGCGTCATCCGCCGAGAGGGCGCCGATATCGGGGAAGCTGAAGAGTCGCTCGGCGTATGACTTCGATTCCCCGGCCAGCGCGGGCAAGATCGGAAGGCCCGCGCCCAGGAGCACCAGAGGGAGTTGGAGTTGCTGAACCCTGTGCATCGCCATGATCAGCGAGCCGAGTTCCTTCTGGCTGAAGTACTGGACCTCGTCGAGGAAGATGGCGACGGCGCTCTTCCGATCCTCGGCCGCTTCCCCGATGGCGACGAACAGATTGGGCAGATCGATCTCCAGGTCCCCACTATCGGCGGTCCCCGCTTCGGGCTCGATGTCCAGGCCGATGGCGACATCGTTCACCGTGAACTTGAGCGATCCGATGAAGCTCCGCAGGACGGCGAGGCCCCTCTTCACTTTGTTCCCGGCTCCGGCGATCCGATCCAGATCGAAAAGGAGCGTTCGCAGATAGGGAGCAATGAGCTTGCCCAATGGCTTATCTTCATGGGCCTCGATAGAAATGGTCCGGTAATCACCGGTTTTTGCTAGGCGTTCGATCTCGTTGAGCAACACCGTCTTGCCGACCCCGCGCAGGCCCGTGAGTAGCATGCTCTTCTCGGGCCGTTTCGCTTTCACGCGGCCCAAGAGGATGCGTGCCTGTTCGAGAATCGGGTCGCGACCCACGAGCTCCGGGGGAGGCGAGCCCGCGCCAGGAGAGAAGGGATTCTTGATCGGGTCCATGGGCTGATTTATACCAGGTTATACCCAATTATACAAGATCTTTGCAATAACTCGGTAGAAGTAACGCCCAAAGGAAGCAAGGAAGGCGTAACCGTTAATCGCCTCCGCAAGTTGAGCCCCGGTGCGATTGAATGGTTCTCCTGGCTCGAAGTTCAGATACCGCGACCTCAACGCGCCGGGGCAATGGACGGTGGCTGCGACACGGCGGACCCTAGATCCACACTGGCCCCGTCCCGCTCGCGGATCGGCGTCGGGGTCCAGGTCGGCAGATCGCAGAGGCCGCCGCCGAGGTAGATGTGTTGCCAGAGCTGCGTCGCCACCACACAGGTCAGGCTCAGGTCCATGATGATCCGCTTGGGGGTGAACGCCGGGAACCGGACCTGGGCGGCTCGCTCGCGCGCCACGCCTTCGGGATCGAACCAGCCGGTGGCGCGGAGCGACTCGGGGCTCAGGAGCTGGTCGACCCATTGCGGGCGATCGGGGGCGAAGAATGCCTGCGAGCGGTGGGCGCGGAACATCGTCTTTCGTCGGTTGGCGATCCGGGTCGGGAGCGTCCGCGCGGCCACCTGGCGGAGGATCCACTTGTCCGTCCGGCCGTGCAGCTTGTACTCCGGGGCGATCGACGCGCAGAAGGCGATGACATCCTCGTCCAGCAGCGGGTATCGCGCCTCGACCGACGAGTTCATCGCGACCCGGTCCCCCTTGGCCACGAGGAGCAGCCCGGCGAGCATCACCTTGTAGCCGACGTAGAGCGACTGGTTCAGCGGGTCCCATCGGGTGATGCGGTCGTTGGTGATATCCAGATCGGCGTAGGCCCGGTGGCCGGCCAGTCGGGTCCAGAGGTTGTCGGTATAGACGAACGATCGGGCCTGCGCCATCAGGTCGTAGATGTCCTGCTGGGCGGGGCGGACGCCCCGGATCCCCAGCCGAGGCGGGACATGCGCCGGGTTGCCGTGCATCGAGCCCAGGACCATGCTCCGGATCGCCGGATTGATGAACGAGAGCGACAGTTTGTTGAGCCGCTCGCGGATCGCCTGGGTCTTGAACCAGGCGTAGCCGGCCAGGGCCTCGTCGGCCCCCTCGCCGGTGAGCACGACCTTGAACCCTTGCGCATGAACCGCCGCGGCCAGGCGCATCAGGCAGGCGCACGAGGAGTCCATCACCGGCCCCTCAGCGGCGCGGATCAGCTCGGGGTAGGCCGCGACGATGTCGGCGGAATTCATCGTCACGGTGGTCAGATGCGAACCCAAGGCATGGGCCGATTCGGTGGCGTGCGACCGCTCGTCCGGCCCGGCGCGGTCCAGGCCGATCGTGAACGACGGCACGGCGTAGCCCCGCTCGCGCGAGCTGAGGCCCAGCACGACCGTCGAATCGAGCCCGCCGCTGATGTAGCTGACCACCGGCACGTCGCCCCGGAGCCGTCGCTCGACGGCCTGCCGCATCCGGGCTTCCAGCTCGTCGATGAGCGGTGTTGGGTCGGCCAGCCGGCGCTCCTGGCCCGCGTCGGGGAAATCGAGGTCCCAGTAGAGTTTCCGCTCGACCCGGCCGTCGCGCACCCGGACGAAATGCCCCGGCGGGATCGACTGGATCCCCTCGAAGAAGGTGCGCGTCGTCCCCGCGCAGAAGGTGTGGAAGAACAGGTCGATGCCCATCGGGTCCGGCCGCGCCGCGACCAGCCCCGAGGAGAGCAGCGCCTTGATCTCCGAGCCCCAGAGCAGCCAGCCGTCCGCGATCGTGTAATACAACGGGCAGATGCCCACGCGATCGCGGCCCAGGATCAGCGTCCGCGTGTTCCGGTCCCAGATCGTGATGGCGAACTGCCCCCGCGTCTTCTCGAAGACCGACTCGCCGTGATCTTCATAGAGGTGGGCCCAGAGCTCGGTGTCGCATCGCGTGGCCAGCCGATGCCCGCGCGCCGAGAGCTCCGCTTGCAGCTCGGGATACTCGAAGAGTTCCCCGTTCTGCGTGACCCAGATCGAGCCGTCCTCGTTGCTGATCGGCTGTCGGCCGCCCGCCAGGTCGACGATCGACAACCGGCGTGCCCCCATCGCCAATCCCGGCTCGAGGTGGACCTGCTCGTCGTCCGGCCCGCGGTGGGCGATCGCGCCGGTCATCGCCAGCAGCCGGGCGTTGGAGAACTCGCGGCGGCCAGTCAGATCGATCGCTCCAGCGATACCACACATCTCGAAACCCTTTCCACGAAATCCGTTCGGTCGTCTCGCCCCCGCGGCTTCCGCCGATCGAGTGGGCCGCCCGGGAGACGATCAACTATAGCATTCCCGATCAATCGTCGACGAGTCGACGGCCTCCTCGCCATTTTCTCGCGCCCTGGTTCGCCGTTTGCATTCGCTGTATCATCATAATTTCCGGGTTCTGGGTCTTGTCCTGCTTCGGGAGCTCGCGACGATGTCCAAGCCCCAAGAGATCGAAACGGCGGAGTTCGAGTTGTTGATCTCCCCGTCGGCGAGCGAGACCAGCGTGCCGAAGCCCGCCACGAGGAGCGTGCACGTCGAATTCGGTTCGGTCTCGCACACCGGCAAGGTGCGGTCGCATAACGAGGACCATTTCCTCGTCTCGCGGTACAGCCGCAAGCAGGAGGTCCTCCAGACCAACCTGCCGCAGAACTGCCTGCCCGAGCACAATGGCGACGACGGATACCTGTTCATCGTGGCCGACGGCATGGGAGGGATGGCCGCGGGCGAGGTCGCCAGCCGGGTGGCGATCAGCACCAGCCTGAAGCTCCTCCATCGCTCCGAGCGCTGGGGCTTCAAGGTCAACCACCGCGAGGCCCGCGAGCTCTTCAACCAGATCAACCGCGACCTCCAGGAGGTCGACAAGACCCTCACCGAGCAGAGCGCGGCCGACCGCCGGCTGCTGGGCATGGGCACCACCCTGACGGCCGCCTACACCATGGGCGTCGACCTGTTCGTCGTCCACCTCGGCGATTCGCGCGCCTATCTCTATCGGGACGGCACATTGCGGCAGTTGACCAAGGACCACACCGTGGCGCAGGCGATGGCCGACGCGGGCCACATCTCGCACGAGTCCGTGCGCCATCACGCCAAGCGCAACGCCCTGACCAATTTCCTCGGCGGCCACAACGGCAAGGTCAAGGCCGACCTCCGATGGCTCCGCCTCGCCGACGGCGACCGGCTGCTGCTGTGCAGCGACGGGCTTAATGAGATGGTCGACGACGTCTCGATCGGTCGGATCCTCGGTCAGCGGGACACGTCCCGCGATACGACCAATCTCCTGCTCAATGAGGCCCTCCGTCGCGGCGGCAAGGATAACGTCACGGTCATCGTGGCCGACTACCGGATTCCCAGCGTTCCGACTGGCAAGCAACAGAAGGACCAGGAGCGCTCGCCGATGCTCGAATCCACGTCCGATTCCCACCATCCGTCGATGATCCGTTCTTGACGGGATTTCCCGATCCATCTGGAAAAGTCCTCTTGACATATAAGCGGCGGGCCGATAGCGTTCATTTCGTCAGGTCGCTCGCGAGGGGCGACTTTCATTCCGGCTATGGTGGCCCCGCCGTGCGACTTTGCATGGGTGGGGTTTTTTCGTTTTGCGACCCGTCTGATGGTCGGGCACCCGGAATCATCCTTCGACGGATGATCCCGGTTCCGCGGTAACGGCTGCCGCACGCGAGGATCTCGAGAGGATTTCGTCCCCTCGGGTCTCCGGGAGATTGCGGCATGTTTCCGGCGACATCCAACTCGACGCGCAACTGTTGCATTCTCGTCCCGGGCGATGATCCGCCGATCGAGTATGACGCTCATGGGGTCGGCGCGCCTTCGCGTCGCCGCAACCCATTCCACCCCGATCGGTGTGATCCTCGATTTCGTGCTGGACCCGAGTGAGTGCCATCGGCGGACCGGAGATCCCGGCCGCTCGAGGCACGACCGCAGACCAGTCCGAGGCGCGAATCTGGGTCGGATCGCGTCCTGGACGGTGAACGAAGGCTTGAGACGCGGGATGGACCCGGCTCGAGGATACGGCGCACAAGGATGGCGTCCCCCAGCGGACGGGGGCTCGAACTCTCGGTCCGCAGTGTCAGAACCCGTTTGTGATTCCTCATCGACGAAGGAGATAGCTATGCCAGAGGTCAAAGACGCACCCAAGCCGAAGACCGAGAACGGTCCGGGACAGGCGAAGGCCGTTGCGCCGAGCACGCCGGCGCAGCCGCCGACGTCGGGCGGCAACCCGCTCCGGTTCCTGCGCCGGTTCGCCCGGGAGATGGACCATCTCATGGAAGACTTCGGCCTCGAATCCGGCCTGCACCTGCCGAGGTTCCTCAGCCGAGGACACGAGATGCTCCGCCGCGAGGCCGGGCTGATCCCCGCCGAGTGGTCGCCGCGGATCGATGTCCTGGAGCGAGAGGGCCGCATCGTCGTCCGCGCCGACCTGCCGGGTCTGAGCAAGGATGACATCAAGGTGGAGGTCTGTGACGACATGCTCACGATCCAGGGCGAGCGCAAGAACGAGAAGAAGGAGGAGCGCGAAGGCTACTGCTACAGCGAGTGCTCCTACGGCTCCTTCTACCGCGCCATCCCCCTGCCGGAGGGCACCGATTCATCGAAGGCGACCGCGGACTTCCAGAAGGGGGTCCTCGAGGTCACCGTGCCGGCGCCCGCGATCGCGGGATCGAAGTCCAGGCGACTGGAGGTCCGCGAAGGGAAGTAGCGGCCGGGTCTCCGACGGCGCGGACGGCATGCGACCCGATTCACACGGGCCATGCCGCCCGCCCGGGTTCGGTCCGAACTCTCCGATCAAGCAGATGGTCCGCGTTGATCATCAATTTGAGTCGGCCAACGTCCTCAGGGGGTTGCCCCCGATTGTTCGAGAAACGGAGCACACCATGAAGAACGACCTGGAATTGCGCCGCGATATCCTCGATGAGCTCGAATGGGAGCCGAGCATTGATGCGGCCGGGATCGGCGTCGCGGCCCACGACGGCATCATCACGCTCACCGGATCCGCGAAGAGCTACACCGAGAAGCTGGCGGCCGGGCGCGCCACCGAGCGGGTCCAGGGTGTCAAGGCGATCGCCAACGATATCGAAGTCCGATTGCCCGGCACCGCCGAGCGCATCGACGCCGACATCGCCCGGGCGGCCGTCGACACCTTGAGCTGGAGGACGTCCATGCCGGAGGGACGGATCAAGGTCGCCGTGACCAAGGGCTGGATCACCCTCGAAGGCGAGGTCGATTGGCAGTATCAGAAGGACATCGCCTCCGAGGCCGTACGCCACCTGGTCGGGGTGAAGGGAGTGACCAACCTGATCGAGTTGAAGCCTCGCGTATCGGCGACGGACGTCCAGTCTCGGATCGAGGTGGCCTTCCGTCGCAGTGCCGAGCTGGATGCGAAGAAGGTCCGCGTGGAGACCCAGGATGGCAAAATCACCCTGCGCGGCGATGTCCGTTCCAGGTCGGAGCGGCAGGAGGCCGAACGGACGGCCTGGTCGGCGCCGGGGGTCACGCAAGTCGAGAACCTCATCGCGATTGCACCTTGATGGGGATCGGAAAGGGCCTCTGGAAGTTCGGCCGTCGCAAGCGAGCGCGAAGGCTCTTCGGAGGCCCGACCCGATCCGGTTACGAAGACGTGCTCCCGAATGGGGTCAACGATCGCACCGAGGCTCGTGAGGACGGCGCACCGATGAACCAGGAATTTCTCCTCTTCTCCGGCACGGCCAACCGCCCGCTGGCTGCGTCGGTTGCCGACGAACTCAGCGTCCGGCTTCGTCTCTGCGCCGCAACCCGGTTCCCGGATGGCGAGACGTCCGTGCGGATCGACGAGCCGGTGCGCGGCCGCGAGGTCTACCTCGTGCAGCCGACCGCCCCGCCGGTCAACGACAACCTGGTGGAGCTGCTGGCCTTCACCGACGCCTGCCGGCGCTCCGCAGCAGCGCGGATCGCGGCCGTTGTGCCCTATTTCGGCTACGCTCGCGCCGACAAGCGGCACGGCCACCGCCAGCCCATCACCGCCAGTCTGGTCGCCCAGTTGATGCAGGCGGCGGGGGTAGACCACGTCCTCACGCTCGACCTGCATGCGGATCAGATCGAGGGCTTCTTCCAGATCCCCGTCGTCAACCTGACGGCGGTGCCGACAGTCTGCCAGGCGCTGCGCGGCCGTCTGCCCGAGAAGGTGGTGGTCGTCTCGCCGGATGCCGGGCGGGTCGCCATGGCCACCGACTACGCGCACCGCCTGGGTTCCACGGTCGCCGTCCTGCACAAGAAGCGGATCAGCGGCACCGAGACCGTGATCACCCATGTCGTCGGCGACGTGCGAGACCGGCCCTGCCTGATCATCGACGACATGATCTCGACCGGGGGGACGATCCTGCGCGCCGTCGAGGCCTTACTCGCGTCCGGCGCCCGGCCGGAGATCACGGTCGCGGCTACCCACGGGCTGTTCATGGGCGACGCCCGGACCAAGCTGAGTCACGAGGCGATCCGGGATGTGGTCGTCACCGACACGGTGGCCCCCGATCGATCCTGGGCTCGACTTCGCGTCGTCCCGATCGCCCCCCTGATTGCCGAGGCGATTCGACGCCTCAAGGCCGGCGAATCCCTCGGCGACTTGTTCCAGGACGTCCCCGCCGGGCGCGCGCACGCCCGGCCCAACGATGAGACCGGGAGATCATGATGCCAACTCGATTCCGAGACCGTAGTGAGGCGGGTCGTTTGCTGGCCTCGAGGCTCGATGCCTACGCCGGCCGGGCGGACGTCCTGGTGCTGGGATTGCCGCGCGGGGGTGTGCCGGTTGCCTTCGAAGTCGCGCGGGCGCTCCGCGTGCCGCTCGACGTCTGCGTGGTCCGCAAGCTGGGGGTGCCCGGCCACGAAGAGCTGGCCATGGGCGCCATCGCTTCGGGAGGGGCCTGGGTGCTCAACGACGACGTGATCCAGGCACTGAACATCGGGGGACACACGATCCGGGATGTCGCCGAGCGGGAGCTCGAGGAATTGAAGCGCCGGGAGCGGGCCTATCGCGGCGACCGTCCCGCGCTCGATGTCCACGGCCGCACCGTCATCCTCGTGGACGACGGGATCGCGACCGGATCGACGATGCGGGCCGCCATAGACGCCTTGCGCCGGCTCGGTCCCGCACGTCTCGTCGTCGCGGTCCCGACGGCGTCGCCCTCCACCTGCGACGAGATCGGTCAGACCGTTGACGAGTGCATCTGCATGATCACGCACGATCCGTTCTATGCCGTCGGGGCCTGGTACGAGGACTTCTCGCAGACGACCGATGACCAGGTCCGCGACCTCCTCCACCGGGCTACAGTCGCGACGACGGTAGCGCACAAGGACGACTCGTTCCAGACCAGCGAGGAATATCAGGATCAGTAGCGATGGATTCGACAACCCTCCGGGACCTGTCCCGGGTGCCGGAGACGTTCTCCTCGGGCGTCCGAGGGGCGTCCGGATCGATTCGGGCCGAGGATGCCCGAGCGACCCCGTCCGGGGAGCGACGGAGTGATCGACGATTAGACCATCGGGAACGGTGACGAACGAAATCGAGAATCGAGGGGGATCGTGGTCAACTACATCTCGGGCCTTGTGTTCGTGGTCCTGCTGCTGATCGGTGCCATGGTCGTCGCACCGTTCGCGGAGGCCAATCCTGTCATCGCAACCATCGTCGGGATCGCCTGGCTCGTCACCGACGTGATCGTTGCCTCGGCGATCCACCTCGCCGCCCAGTGGCAACGCGCCGTTGTGTTCCGGCTGGGCAAGTACAAGGAGATCAAGGGGCCCGGCCTGTTCCTGATCATCCCCCTGATCGACCAGATCCGGATGGTCGACACCCGCGTCCTGGCGGTCAACATCCCCAAGCAGCAGGTCATCACCCGCGACAACGTCCCGGTCGTGATCGATGGGGTGCTGTTCTTCCGCGTCACCAACCCCGCCGAGGCGATCATCATGGTCCAGGACTATCGCTACATGATCGCCCAGTACGCGCAGACCTCGCTCCGCGACGTCATCGGACAGATGACCCTCGACCAGCTCCTGGTCGAGCGCGAGCAGATCGCCAGGGCCATCGAAGAGCACGTCGAGAAGGACACCAAGGGCTGGGGCCTGGAGGTGACGGGCCTGCGGATCCAGGACGTGTCCATGCCCGAGGAGCTGAAGAAGATGATGTCGCGCCAGGCCTCGGCCGAGCGCGAGAAGCGGGCGACGATCACCAAGGCCGAGGGGGATCGGGAGGCGGCTGTCAACCTCGCGGCGGCGGCGCATACGATGGGCGAAAGTCCGGGGGCCATGCAGCTCCGGACCTTACAGACCATCGACGGGCTCGGCCCGGCGGCGTCGAACACGGTGGTGATCGCCGTGCCGGTCGAGCTGATGGAGGTCATCAAAGGCGTTAACGATTCGCTGAAGAACGGCCGCTGGAGCCGATCGGAGTCCGCGACCTGAACTTCAAAATGCCCCCGGAACGGCATTCTCCAATGCCGAAGCCGGGCCGACGAACCATCGTTGTGATGGCCTACCGCCGCGTGACTTTCCAACCATGAGGAGGACTCCCATGCAACCCTTCCGGACGATGCTCTTCGCGGCCGACTTCTCGGAAAACTCGAAGGAAGCCTTCCGGATCGCCTGCTCGCTTGCCGTCGAGAACAAGACCCGAATGTTCGTCCTCCACGTCGACGAACCGGGCCTCGTCGCGGAGGAGCCGGCCACCAAGGAGTCCGGCCACGAAGCCCTGATGCGGCAACTGCGCGAGGTCTACGCTCCGAATCATCCCGTCGACGTGGAATACCGCACGAACAAGGGTGACGCCGCGGAGGAGATCCTCCGCATGGCCGAGAAGATCGGAGCCGACCTGATCGTCATGGGCACCCACGGGCGCAGGGGGCTGCGTCGGCTGCTGGCCGGGAGCGTGGCCACCACCGTCCTGCGCGGGGCCCACTGTGCGGTCCTGGCCCTGCGGTCTCACGACCGTCCGCGCGAGGCCGGGGAAGTCCAGGTGATCCTCCATCCCACGGACTTGTCTGAGAGCTCCGATGCCGTGCTCCGGGTGGGGCGGTCGCTGGCCCGGGATCTCGGGTCCAGGCTCGTCCTGCTCCATGTGGTCCCCATCCCCAACTTACCGGGCGAGTGGGCATTGCCGGTCGACATGCAAGCTTACCGCAATACCCTGGAAGCGGTGCGCGAGCGTCTGAACGGCCCGGACCTCAAATACCCCGTGGAGGCCCGGCTCGGCGAGGGGGATCCCGCCAACGAGATCCTTCAAATGGCCCGGGAGCTGGGGGCTGATCTGATCGTCATGGGGACGCAGGGGCGGACCGGCCTGGACCGGCTCATCCTGGGGAGCACGGCCGAATCGGTCCTGGCCAGGGCCGACTGCCCGGTGATGGTCGTGAAGGCTCCCCGGCATGCGTCAACAACGACGCATCCGGCAGACGAGAAAGTTGCGAGCATCCACTGATTTCCGTGCCTGTCATTCACCCAGCCCCGAACTCCCAGCAGAGGATACGACGATGAGCATCACCGCGATCGCACCTATCGAGAGCACAATCCGGACCACGAACACCTGGCTCGAGGAGCTGGCCGAGGAACTCGGCTGGGAAGATCGACAGCGGGTGTATCACGCCTTCGGGGCGGTACTCCACGCCTTGCGCGACCGGTTGACGGTCGCCGAGACCGCCGACCTCGGGGCTCAGCTCCCGCTCTTGATCCGGGGCCTGTTCTACGAGGGCTGGAATCCGCACGGCAAGCCCGTCAAGGAACGCAAGAAAGAGGACTTCCTGATCCACATCGCCGCGGCGTTTCGAGGCCACTCCGAGATCTTCCCGGAGGCCATCGCCTGGGCCGTCTTCAAGGTCCTTCAGAGGCACGTATCCGCGGGCGAGATCGGCGACATCCAGCATGTCCTCCCGGCTCAGATACGCGCGCTCTGGCCAGTGGGAATGGTGGGGAAAACCACATTAATAGCGACTCTTCAACCCCCGACGAGGGTCGTCGGCCGGAGGTCGACGCGCCCAGGCGCGCCGGTGGAAGCCCGCGAGGATTTCGACGGAGCACCCGTTTCGTTGAGGAGCGTTGCGATTGTGATC
>JBKQHM010000175.1:0-11458 GCA_052148775.1 Isosphaeraceae bacterium
AGGACCATCCAGTACGCCTGCATCCAGGGATGGATACTGCAACTGACGAGACCAGGACTCCGCTCGGGGGATTGAGGGGTCACGTCCATCTTGGCGCCGGGCTGGAGCACCGGGTTCTGGGTGAGGTTCTTCAACTGAAAGTTGACATTGTGGCTGGTCGGGTCGCTCGACTTGACGTTGACGGGCGTCCCCGCCATCACCGCGAGGGCGTGGGGATAGTAGATACAACCCTTCTGATCGAATTCGGGCTTGGCGAACTCGGCGGCCTTCTTGGCGTCGGGGTTGACGGCGGTGGGACGCAGGAGGTAGACGAAGACGTTCTTGACCCCTTTCGTGGACGAGTCCACGACGAGCCGTTCGGACATGATCGGTGCGGTCTTGGCGCAGACCTCCGGATCCTTCTGGGCCTTGCCCTGGGCTTCGAGGACCTTGGGTTCCGGGGGAGAGCCGCCGAAGACGACGGTGCCCTTGAGCGTGCCCCAACCTTCGGCCTTGACCGGGGTGGCCGCGGCCGGGGCCGTGCTGGCGGTCGGTGCCGCACCGCCGGCAGCGGGAGTTCCCCCGCCGGCGGGGGCGGAGGCGGTCGCCTTCGAGTTCACGCTGGCATCGGGCGCGGAGACGAGGACGCCGTCGTCTTTATTGCCGCCCTCGCCGCCGCAACCGGCCACGGCGAGTGCCAGCGTCGCCGAGAGGCCCAGGCCCAGCAGCGCGGGTTTTCGGATCCCATGAATGACCATCGCATTGATCTCCTGTTGTGTTTCGCCATCAGGTGCGGATCGTGACCGGTCGATCCATTCGCGTTGTGCTCGGACACGAAACCGATCATGCGTCGCAAATGATGATGCGGAATCCATCATCAGAACAAAGATTCACTTCGTCTTCAAGGGGTATCGCCCCGGACCGAATACCTCGACTCCGAAGCAAGAAGGGCATGTCACCCCGACCGGGTCGAGACCCGGCCTGATGCCATGCCCAAAATCCGTGTCGGTCATGGGGCGGGAAACGTGGACGCGATGCCTCGAGGTCAAGGAGTCGTACTCGTCGTCTTGGTCGCCGTGGCGCCCGCCGGCGCCGCGGCCGTCTTGCTGTTGCTGCTGGCGAGCTGGAGCTCGACGGCATTCACGTAGTTGAGCAGCGTATCGCGGATGGCCCGGACCATCTCCGTCGGCTTGTTCTCGAAGGTCTTGGGGACCGGCATCTGGATGGCGCCGTGCGGGGCGACGTTCTGCGGCATTGCCGTGAAGGGGACGAGCCGGCTCGGTTTGGCGAGCCAGGTTTCGAGGTACTCCGGCCGGAACCGAGGCGCGACTTGCCGGAGCTCGGGCCCGTTGACGACCCCTTCGCCGCCGGTCGGCTTGTACTGGCCGATCGCGTGACACTGGAGGCATGGAGATCCCTTGGCGGTCATCATCTCCCAGCCGGCACCCAGGTAGTTGGGATGCGCCTTTTCGCGCTCCTCCAGGTAGCTGGGCGTCCGTTCGGCGATCAACTGGTAGGGGAACTCGGCCCGGTCGCGGGCGGCGAAGTAGTTCGCGAGCTCGCCGGTCTCCTGGGTCGCGGTCTGTTCGGACTTGCCGTAGTGGAAGCGGGGCATCCGTAACTGGACGGCGGGCCGGATGGGATACGGGTCTTTCAGGAACGCGGTCAGCCAGGGGGTCTGGACCTTGTTCCCCTCGCGGAGCAGGGGCGGCGGCAACCGGTTCCAGAACGGACTATAGGGGCTGCCGGTCTTGTCGGACTGGTACGCCGCATAGAGGAATCCGAAGTTGCCGCCGAGCCCCTCGTCCACGCGGATCTTCGTCTTGTCGAGCGTGATGTTGTCGCCGACGTTGAAGGTATAACCGCGGATCGTCACGGGCTTCCAGAGCTGGACGGTCACCTCATTTTCCGCGACGTCGGTCTGCATCCCCTCGATGGCGATCGGCGTCTTGCCGTCGTCGGGGGCGAGGCCGAGCTGGCCCTCGATCTCGTCATTGCCCAGCTTCTTGCTGGGATCGTAGGTCAGGCCGGGATAGAGCTCGAGGAAGTCATTGGCGCGATTGGAATACGACGTACGCAGGTTCGACTTGAAGTCGGTGAAGACGTCGGCCACCTTCATGCCTTCGGGCATGCTGTACTTGGGCATCTCGAAGACGTGGCAACCGGTGCAATTGTGGCGGTTGACCACCTTGCTGCCCTGGGCCACGGCCTGCTGGGCGGGCGTGTAATGGGTCTTGGCGAGGTAGCGGGATGGAATCCGTTCCCCGGTCAGCCCGAGCACGAAGGTCATGACCTCTTCGATGGCCTCGGGCTTGTTGGCCCAGGCGAACTGGGGCATTCGGAGCCGGTCGTCCCACGGCTTGTACTTCTCGCTCTTCTTCAGGTAATCGTAGCTGCGAGGGCGATGGAGCTTCTCGAACAGGAATCCGGTCCGGGTCTCGTGCGCGACCTCTTCCTGGTAGAGGAGCGGCGTGCCGTCTCGGGTCTTGTCCATGTCGGCGGCCTGTTCTTCCAGGAACTCGCGGATGTGGCCGTAATCGAGCCGGGCCGGGCTCTTGAGCCCCCAGTCGTTGAGTGCAGTGCCGATCGGCTTGGCGTTCTCGTATCCGGGGATGTTGTGGCAGCCGAAGCAGCCGAGCCGGGAGATCGTCCGCTCGCCGAGGTAGAGGAGTTTGTCCTCCAGCTTCAGCTCCTTGGTGACGAATTCCTCGACTTCGCTGAGGGACTTGGACACCGCCTTGCCGTCGGCCTTCTTGAAGCTCCCGCTCTTGGAGACGTAGAGCGTGACCAGTTCGTCCACGGCGGCCTTCACGTCCTTGGAATCGGCGCCGGGCACGTCAACCGTGACCGGCCATTCGCCCGGTACGGAGAGGATCCAGCTCGCGATGTCGGCGGCGTCCTGGAACGAGAGCTGCAAGTTGGGCATCAGGCTCTTGGGGTGATACTTCTCGGGGGTGTTGATCCAGTTCGCCAGCCACTTCAACCCCTGGGCCTTGGACTGGAACTTGGCCGAGATGTTCGAGAGGTTCGGGCCGAAGTCGGCCATCGCCTTGTCGCGCACCGACGCGGGGAAATTCTTGGGGTCGTAGGTGGCGGCGGGATCGAGCTTGGGGAGGCCCTTGAGAGACAGGTCCGGGTTGGCATCCTTGCGGTTCGCCTCGGGCAACGAGTAGTAGGCCGGGTTGACCGCCTTCTTGTCGCTCAACTGGACCTCGTCGACCTGATACGGACGATGCTGGTGGCAGGCCATGCAGCCCTTCTGGAGGAAGAGTTCCTTCCCCTTGGCCGGGTCGGTCTTGGCGGGCGGGTCGACGAAGTCGGCGGGCTCGGTGCTCTTGGCGAACAGGTAATGGGCGATGGCGTTGGCCTCGGCGTAGTTCTTGGGCCAGTCTTCCTTCTCGGCGTTGTTGTTCAGCCCGTAGAACCGGGGCATGCGCGAGTCGGGCCGGAATGCGTGCGGGTCGATGATCCACTTGAGGATCCATTCCTTGGAGACCTTCGATCCCACATGCGCGAGGTTGGGTCCGACCTGGGGCTCGTCGGTGAGGTCGGGGCCGTATGAGCCCTCGCCGCCGATGGTGTGGCAGCCGGTGCAGCCGTACTTGACGATCCGCTGGTAGCCCGCCTGGAGCTTCTTGGCATCGGGGACGTCGGTGACGTCGTGGTGGCATTTCAGGCAGCTCGACTCGACGAACCGCTTCGGGAGCATCGGATAATCCCAGAAGTGGTAGGAGTGCCAGCCATACTCCTCGTGCCATTCCTCGCCTTGCTTGAGGGAGTCGGGCGTGTGGGACGCGAAAGTGAATTCGGTGCCCGAGCCCTGGCCGCCGTGGCAGACGGTACAGCCGAAGCTATTGACGGGATGCGGGCCGTTGCCGTCGAGGTAGAGGCCGGCCGTGACCACCTTCCCCTTGGGATCGATGGTCGTCGCCCCGCTCGTGAGGTGCGGGTGGGCGGCGAAGACCTTGGGCATCTCCTCGCCGTCGGACTTCTTGTCGTAGCCGATGCGGTCGATTCCCTGATGGCAGGTCATGCAACGGTCGTAGCGCGGGACTTCCTTGAAGTTATAATTGATCGTCAAATCCGGCAGGCTGATCTGCTGGATCTTGGTGGGGGGCATCAGGTCGAAGCCGGGCAGGCTGCGCATGAACGCCATGGGCCCGCTGTACCAGTGCAAGGGGCCGCCGTGCAGGGCGTCCTTCTGCTCGATCGTCCGCTCGACGCGATCGGCCTCGCGAGTGATGCGGTTCCGTTCGTCCTCGAGCTTGTCGAGATAACCGAGCAGTTCCTCTTTCTGCGTCTGCTTCGCCTTCAGCTTGGCGTCGGCGGCTTCCAGTTCCTTCGAGAGCTGGTCGAGTTTCTCCTCGGCACCGGCGACCACGTTGGTCAGATAAGACCTGGCCGCGTGCTCCTCGCCGCGGTCGACCATACCGTCGTAGAGGCTGCGCTTGCTGTCGAGGTCGGCCTTCTTGAATCGCCGTTGCATCCCGAGGAGCTCGGCCTTGGCGCCGAGCTTGTTCAGCTCCCGGTCGATCTGGCTGATCTCGGCCGCGCGGGCGCCGGCGCCTGCTTTGGCGGCCTCGATCTTCTGCTCGATCTCCTTCAATTGGTTGGCGTACTTCTCCTGCTGCTCCTTGAGCTTCTCCTCCTTGGCGGCCTCCAGCTTCTCTCGCTCGATCACCTGGAAGTCGCGCTGGACTTGCTTCCAGGGCCGGAGATGGTCGGCCATGACCATCCAGACGGTCGCGAGCAACATCGCGATCGACGAGATGGCGAAGATGATGTGCAGGGTCGGCTGGGGCCGATAGGTTTCCTCGGATGCCGGCATGGTCGTCGGTCCTAAAGTCGTGGCTTTCGGCTAGTGGCTGGCGGCCGGAAATGGGGATCGCATCGGGGTTTTTCCGGTCGCTCGCCACGAGACGCTCGGGAAACGAGCCACTCGCCACCTAGATATTGAAGAAGTACTCGGGAATGGCCACCAGGTATTTCAGGTTGATCGTCCAGCGGAGCACCATCTTGATCGGCAACGAGGCCATGAACAGCAGGAGGACGGCCAGCGTGAGGTATCGCAACATCCCGGCCTGCTCCGTGTACTTGCGGAAGAACAGGCGATACATCACGAACGGCACGAGGGTGAAGTACGCCAGGCACAGGGCGATCCCCGGCGCCTCGCGGATCACGATCCACTCCGGCTTGGTCTTGCCGAGGAGCTGGATCCAGACGATCTCGGACAGATTCACGTTATTCAGCGGGATCAGCTTGTGCAGGTCCCAATACTCATAGGGACCGAAGAAGTTCCAGTTCGGGCCGCGGAGGAAGGTGCCCAGGAGGATGAGCACCACCCACAGCACCACGAAGCCGTACTGGAAGGTATTGTAGGCGAATTTCCGCTCGTTGTAGGTATAGTAGCCGTTCCCGGCCTTGTTGGTGTCGATGTAGGGGATGGCCATGAGCCCGACGATGATCATGCTCGGCAGGACGACGCCGGCCATCCAGGGGTCGAAGTAGACCAGCATCTCCTGGAGCCCGAGGAAGTACCAGGGGGCCTTGGACGGGTTGGGCGCGACGGTCGAGCTGGCCGGCTGCTCCAGCGGCGCCTGGAGGACGATCCCCCAGGCCACCAGGACGATGGTCAGGACCACCATGCAGATCAGCTCGGTGTAGACCAGGTCGGGCCAGGTCAGCGTCTTGTCGGGCTCGAGCTCTTCCAGGGTCGGGAGCCCCTGGGCGATCCGGGCGTCGTTGATCACGGCGCGTCGGAGGCTGAACCAGAAGAAGCAGCCGACCAGGATGAGCAGGCCGACGATCGGCACGTTGTCCGGCTTGGTGACGATGTCGCGGAAGTCGAAGTCGGTCATGCTCATGCCGAAGTAGAGCAGGAACAGGTCGACCATCGTCCAGGCCACCAGCCCGTTCGAGATGAATCGGCGGTAGCGGATCGCGGCCATGAAGGCGATCGTCGCGCCCACGAAGAAGGTCGTCGGCCCGGCGACCAGGTCGATGGCGTCGCGGACGAAGAGCGGCATGTAGACTTCGTGGCCGAGGACATAAGTCACGCCGATCATCTGGAAGATCATGGCCGAGACGCCCCAGATCAGCGTCCAGAGGGTCCGGTTGATCGGGCCTCCGATCCCGACGGCCGGGTGGTGCTCGTCGAGGCTCGGCCCTTGCGAGGGGTCTCCCTCGCCGTGGCCGTGCTCATGGCTCTCGGCGAAGTGGGCCGCGTCGGCCCCGGCCATGATGGCCATCGCCGCGTTGGCCAGCGCACACAGGCCATAGGCGGCTCCGACGGCTCCCGGGAGGTAATCCCGCAGCACGATCACGACGAAGGCGAGGCCATAGAGGCCGAGGAACAGGTTGCTCAGCCAGCCCGGCATCCGACGCGTCTTCGGCGCGAGGCCGACGCGCGAGGCTCCTTCGGAGACCATCGTGCCGTAGGCGATATAAGCCGCGGCGCCCGCGTTGAGCACGGCGGCGATCATGTAATACCAGGCCAGCCCCGCCATGACGCCCGGAGTGAGATCTGCGTGTGGATTCATTTCTCGAGTGGCCAGTGGCTAGTGTTAAGTGGCTAGTAACGATCGGAGACTCTCGGACCGAAGTCGTCCCCGATCACCGCGCCGAGGGCCCGCTTCACGAGACCCGAACGAACGGCAATCGCATCCGGTGCGGGTGTCCCAGGCATCCCATCCGGCGTCTTCGTTTACAGCGGCGGCGGACCACTGATCCCGCCATCCTTGCGGACGCGCCAGAAGTGGATCATGATCAGCAAGGCGGCCGCCAGCGGGATCGCCACGCAATGCAAGACATAGAATCGATTCAGCGTCATCTCGCCGACGCTCCGGCCGCCCAGGAGCGCGAATTTCGCGTCCGAGCCGTTCGTGATCAGCTTCACCCCGTTCAGGCTCAGGAATGACGCACCCGGGCCCTCCACGCCGAGACCGGGGGTCGCGCGTGCCATGTTCGATCCGACCGTAATGGCCCAGATGGCCAACTGGTCCCAGGGGAGCAGGTAGCCGGTGAACGAGAGCAGCAGCGTCAGCACGAGGAGGAGCACGCCGACGCCCCAGTTGAACTCGCGGGGGGGCTTGTAACTCCCGGTCAGGAACACCCGGTACATATGCAGCCAGACGGCGATGACCATCGCGTGAGCGCCCCATCGATGGATCTCTCGGAGGATGCCGAGTGTGGTCACGTCGCGGAGTGCCAGGATGTCGTTATAGGCGTGCTCCAGCGTCGGCCGGTAGTAGAACATCAGCAAGACGCCGGTGACCACCTCGACGATGAACAGGAAGAACGTCGTACCGCCCATGCACCACGTATAGCTCAGCGCGATCCCCTGCTTGCGGACGCTGACGGGGTGGAGATGCAGGAAAAAGTTGGTCAGCATCACCACCACGCGGTTTCGCCGGTCGGTCGGCATGGGGTGGCGAAAGACGCTCTTCCAGAGCTGCGTTTCCGCGATTTTATCCAGGATCGGCATGTGTCAGTTGTCCGTTGGGTCAGTTGTCCGTTATCGAGGATCACCGCGCCGGTTGACAGAAGAATTTGACGTAACGACGGCCCGAGTCACGCTGTCCCGGTCCGGCAGACCCGATCGC
Source organism: Isosphaeraceae bacterium (assembly GCA_052148775.1). GTDB lineage: Bacteria > Planctomycetota > Planctomycetia > Isosphaerales > Isosphaeraceae > CAVZRC01. The sequence continues at coordinate 7,581 of JBKQHM010000175.1, forward strand.
GGACGACGGGCGAAGGACGGCGGACCGAGGGCGATCAAGCAGGAATGTAGCTATCCGGGTCGGCCCACTGCCCCAGTTCCTGCTGGAATCTCTGGCTCTTGTCGACGACGATCTGGCCGTCGTCGGACACGGCGACCTTGAAGCGTTCCAGGGGCCGGGGGGCGGGGCCCTCGAAATTGATCCCGGAGATATAGAACCCGCTCCCGTGGCAGGGGCACTTGAATTTCTGCTCGCTGGCCAGCCAGTTGGGAGGGCAGCCGAGGTGGGTGCAGATCGACTGGAGGGCATAGAGGATGTCCTGCCCGTTGTACTTGGTCGAGCGCACGACCCAGAATCCCCACTCGGCCTTGAAGCGGTCGCTGACTTCCTCGGGATCGAAGTTGGAAGCGAGACCGATCTTGACGGTGCTGGGGGGCTCGGCGAGCACGTTGGGGAACATGAAGCGGACGGTCATCTGGGTCATGGCGATGATGCCGGCGGTGAAGGTGGCCCAGGCGACGGCGATCCAGGAGACCAGGAAGCCGCCGACGACGAAGCCGCGACGGCTGACGGCGGGACCGGCGGCGGCCAGTTCCCGGCCGGGCCTGGGCGGGACCGACTGCGGCTTGGCCGGCGCCGGCTTGGCCTTCGCGGGTGAGGCCGCGGCCTTGGCGGCGGCCTCGTCCTTGGCCCGCTTGGCAGCGGCCTGACGGGCGGCCTCGGCGAGGTCTTTCGGGTCGGTCATCTTGTCGAGTGGAGGGAGCGCGCGGGCCGCGGCGGCGGCCGGCTTGGGAGCGGCGGCCGGCTTGGGCGCACCGGGCTTTGCGGCCGGGGCCGCGGCGGCCCCTTTGGCCCCGCCGCTGCGGGCGAACGCCAGCTTCTCGGCGAGCGTCATCGGGCGACCCGTGGGCCTGGCCGGCGCGGGGGCAGCTTCGGACGCTTCGGCCGGGGCCGGGACCTCCTCGGCTTCCTCGGCCGCCGAGGGAGCGGGGGCCGCGGCCGGCGCGGGCTTGGCCGCGGCGACGGGCTTGGAGGTCCCGGCTGTCCGTGCCGCCGCAAGCTTCTCCTTGAGCGACAAGGGACGGCCCAGCGTCGCGGGGGACGGGACCTCGGCCGCTACGGCGGCCTGATGCTCGGGGGCGGCGACCGTCTCCGGTTCGGCGGCTTCGGGTTCGGCCGCGGGGGCTTCTTCCGAGGATGCCTTGGCCGCGCCCGCCTTGCGAGCCGCTTCCAGAATATCTTTCACATTCGGACGTTTTGCCATCGCTTGCCCCAGCCTCTCGAGTGAACGGACCCTTGCTGGCGCGTCGGAATCGATAATGAGATCGGCGCCCCCGCCCAGTGCTCTGATCTTACCCGGGGCGCATGAATCCTGGAGAGGGTGGCCAGCCTAATTGCAAAGTTAGTGCCAGATGGATCACCTGGAAACCTTGATCTCCAAGTGACTGTTTTCTCGCAACTTAAGGAAAATCTGCCTGGACGGCCTAGACCGGATTTTCTCGGTCTCGGGAAAATCGGCGACTCAACCTTCCCGGATCGTGGAACGCATGGGCGTTCGCCAAACGGATTCGGGCAGGGCGTCGGATCGATCCCGAGTCCACCCGGCCAAACAAGCACCTCGCACGAAGTTTTGACACGACACGATCGAATAGACTAACAAGCGCGGGTTCGCCGGGCAACACGGTCGCGAGCTGATCTTTGGTAATGTCCGCCGGAGTCATGAGACGGGCTCGTCCGAGCCTGTTTACTGCGAGGAGCGCGCGCCGGACGAGGACTTTTCCCCCAGAAGGCGGCGTGCGATGCGGGTCCGCAGCGCGGGAAGCAAGCGGCGAAATAAGAGATTCCGGAATTCCAAATTCCGGATTCCAGATTCGTAAGGGTTAGGGGCGATGGAAGGTTTCGGATTCCCAATTCCTAGACGCTCGCCGCGTCGGGCTTGATGTCCATCTGGAATCAATAGATTCTCATTCTTTCATGTTAGGATCTTGTCGATCACTTCGCCATGGACGTCGGTCAGGCGCCTCTGGATGCCGTTGTGATAGAACGTGAGGCGTTTGTGATCGATCCCCAGGAGGCGGAGGATAGTGGCGTGGAAGTCGTAGATCGAGGCGGGGTCCTGGGCGACCTGGTAGCCGACCTCGTCCGATGCGCCGTGAGAGTATCCCGGCTTGAGCCCGGCGCCGGCCAACCAGCAGGTGAAGGCGAGCTGGTGATGGTCGCGTCCCTTGCCGTTGATCCCTTCGGTGAACGGCGTGCGGCCGAATTCGGTGGTCCAGACCACGAGGGTATCCTCGAACATCCCCCGCTGCTTCAAGTCCTTGAGCAGGGCGGCGACCGGCTGATCCAGGCTGGCCGCTTGCTTGGTGTGATTCTCGACGAGGTCCTCGTGGGCATCCCAGTTGATGCGAGGCGAGCCGAATGCGCCCCCATGGTAAAGCTGGACGAATCGCACACCGCGTTCTAGGAGTCGTCGAGCCAGCAGGCAGTTGCGACCGAAGCCGGCGGTCTCAGGCCGGTCGAGGCCGTAGAGTGCCCGGATCGCCGGAGGCTCGCCGTCGAAGCCGATGACTTCGGGGATACTGGCCTGCATCCGCGCGGCCAGCTCGTACGAGCGGATCCGCGCCGAGAGTGCCGAGTCGCCGGGGTTGGCTTCCTGGAACTCGCGGTTCATCGCCTCGAGCACGGCCAGGCTCGACTGTCGGTGGCCGGGCGAGACGCTCTCGGGCGGATAAAGGTCGACGATCGGTTCGCCCGACGTCCGGAAGGCGACCCCCTGATGAGTGGCCGGCAGGAAGCCCGAGGTCCAGTTGATCGAGCCCCCTGCCGGCAGTCCGCGAGGGTCGGGCAGGACGACGAACGTGGGCAGATCCTGGTTCTCCGTGCCCAGGCCGTAGGACAGCCAGGCACCCATGCACGGGAAGCCGTTCATGGTGAAGCCGGAGTTCATCTGGAACGTCGCGGGGGTGTGATTCGAGCTCCTGGCGACCATCGAGCGGATCACGGTGAGATCGTCGGCGCACCCGGCGAGGTGGGGCAGCAGGCTGCTGACCCATTGCCCGCTCTCGCCCCATCGGCGGAACCGGAACGGCGTCTTCATCAGTCGGCCGGGACGGCCGAAGAACGTCTCGACCTTCCCCTTGCCGACCAGCTCGCGCCCTTCGAGCCTCGCCAGCTCGGGCTTGTGGTCGAAGGTGTCGACGTGGCTGACTCCGCCGCATGCGAAGATCTGCACGACCCGCCTGGCCCGGGCCGGAAGATGGACGCCTGACGAACCGGAGGCGCGGGCATCCTCCGCGAGCATCCAGGCCAGGGCGACCGACCCCAATCCCGCGCCGGCATCGCGTAAGAATTGCCTGCGCGGAAGGGACGACGAGTGAGATCCGCGTGTCGGCTTGACCATATGACTCGACGGCTCCGCGTCCCGAGAGTAGGCTTCGAGTGGCGAGCTCGCTACACGCCACGACTCATGGGATTGTCCCCGCTTTCTGGAGCAATAGCAATCTCTGAGGAACGGGCCTTGCATGACTCCCCGGTTTTCATCTGAGGCCCGACTGTGCTGGGCGGGGGTGGGGCGTTGAAAAGTTGGTCTTGACGCAGTTGAGCGTTCATCCGAGTTCCGTGGCGCCTTTGGTCCCACCCTTACGAAGGGGGGTTCGGGGGGGTTCTGGTTTTTAAGAACCCAAGCCGATCCGCGATCGCCGGGCCTCCGCGCTCAGAACCCCCCCTGCCCCCCCTTCGTAAGGGGGGGACAAAAGGCGCGGACCTCGTCCGAAAAGCGCAACGAAAGCCCTTGTGGTTCACACCTCGGTCCTCCTCGGTCAAGCCCAACTTTTCATCGCGCCAGAGCCCGGGTCTGCCAGCGTGGAGCGCTAGCATGAGGGGGCTCATTCACGGAAGAT
>JBKQHM010000176.1:0-14556 GCA_052148775.1 Isosphaeraceae bacterium
CAGATCCAAACGCCGCCTGGCGTATGAGTCTGTTGATGCATCGAACAAGGATACGAACGAATCGAAAAGCGAAACAAAACTGGAGGGAACTCCATTGCTGTCGCCAGCTTGATTTTCATCAGCCCAGACTAAGGGAACGAGATCTTGCCGAGCCATTTCGGCGCGGACGCGCCGGTGACGGGCGGGAGGCAGGCGGGCATGCCGCGGAGGGTCATGTCGGCGAGGACGGCGAAGGCCATGGCCTCGCGGGCGTCGGACGGTACGCCGAACTCGTCGGACGGCCTCACCGGGACCGGCGCGACGAGCGCGGCAATCCGATCCATCAGGGCCGGGTTTTTCAACCCACCCCCCGCCGCGACGACCTCCTCTATCGGCGGACCGAGACGGGCACACTCATCGAGTCCGAGCGCGACCGCACGCGCGACGAACTCGGTCAGGGTCGCCATCAGGTCGGCGTCGTAGCCGCCGTGACGTTCGGCGGCCCGCGCGACGAATGCGTCGCCGTACATCTCGAAACCCGTCGACTTCGGCGGCCGTCGCGCGAGGAAAGGGTCATTCTCCAGCAGCTCGGCGAGGAGCGGTTCGTCGACGCGGCCGGACCGGGCGAGCCGGCCGTCTTGATCGCAGGCCATCGCCCCCTCGGAGAGCCGCCGTGCCAGGCGGTCGAGCGGCGCATTCGCCGGGCCGGAGTCGAACCCGAAGACCCGCGCCGGATCGTCGTCGAGCACGGTGAGGTTGGCGATCCCGCCCAGGTTCAGGATCGCCCGACGTCTCCGAGGCTGGTCCCGGCCCCGCCGGCCGAAGAGCATGATATCGGCGATCGGCGAGAGCGGCGCGCCTTCGCCGCCGGCCGCGACGTCCCGCGCCCGGAAGTCCGAGATCACGTACCGCCCCGTCCGGACCGCGATCACGTCGCCGTCGCCGACCTGGAGCGTCGCCCGGATCGCGCCGGCAACTCCGCTGTGATGATAGATCGTCTGGCCATGGGAGCCGATGAGGTCGACATCATCGGGAGCGAGCCCCGCTTCCCGGAGCGTTGCCAGGCAGGCGTCGGCGAAGGCCGCGCCGATCATGACGTTCAGCTCGGCGACGCCGCGGACGTCGAGACCGGCGATCCCGATCACGCGACGCTTCACCTCGGGGTCATGGGGATGCTCGCGGTAGCCGATCAGCTCGACCCCAACGTCACCCCCCTGCCCCGTCATCCGGCAGATGGCGACGTCGATCGAGTCGGCGCTCGTCCCGGACATCAGGCCGACGACGATGCGCAAGGATTTCTTGCTTCGTTCGAGAAGATCGGAAAGTGGATGGTCCATCCCGGGCTTGCCCCCAGCCGTACAAGAAGCACACCGATCTCCGCCCCACCTGATCGGTAGTATGTAGCGGATTGTCTAATCCAGATACTTCTGATCCGTAATATCCCAGACACGAAGTGACGCTTCTCACCTCACCCGCGTGTCCGGTGAAGCGCCCCAGGATCTCCTCAGTCGGCACATCCCAGAGTTGTACGGTCCCATCCTCGCCGCCCGAGAGCACGAGGCGAGCGTTGGGGGAGAAGGCCAAGCTCCCGACCAAGCCCTTATGCCCGACGAACCGTCTCAGCAGCCGGCCGGTCTCGATTTCCCCCAGCAGAATTGTCCCGTCGGCGCTTCCGGACAACACCTGATGCCCGTCGGGCGAGATCGCAACGCTGGTGACCTCCGCCCGGTGACCGTAACCTTTGACGAAATCGCCAGGTAACCGAGCCCGAGTTCGTCCCTCGGCCGGCATCCGATCGAGATGTACCTCGACGCGACCGGCCGGCCCATGACACTTCACACCAAATGGAGAGAAACTCACCATGACTTACCCACGGATTCTGAATCGACACTACCCGATTCCGGCACTGGTCCTGTCACTCTCGGTCGTGTTCGCCAATGCCTCGGCACTGGCCCAGGACTACGTCACGGCCCCCGTGCAAGTCCCGATCGTCGTGCAGCCCGGGCATCGGCTCAAGGTCACCGTGAAGATCGTCGCCACGAACGAAAACGCCGTGTTGATCACACGACAGGCGACCGGGGAGCGTCTGGTGGTCAGCGGCTCTCTCACGTATTGATACGGCATCTACCATCCCCGAATTCGTGCGCATTTGGGGTCGGAACACGCAGTCGCTGCGCTTTCCAACTGCCAGGCTACCCGCACCGCATGTGGCGCGAAAGTAGCCTCCGCCCAGGAAAACCAGGGGGATCGCCGCTCGGGGCCGTTTCCGGAGCGGGGGGCAGGAGTGCGTGATCCGTAGCGGAAAGTGCAGCCGGATTTACTCATCGAGGTCGTACTGCACAAACCGGCGTGTCGCTCGGCTGGAGTGAAAGGGAATCATCTCTGGCAAAGCGAAACCAGCGCGGAGGCCGGCCTGACCTCGAAGACAAAAGGGCCGGGGCCTGGTCAAGGCTACTGAGCGGCATCTCCTCCCGGCGATGGTCTCGACGCACGGCATGCCCCGGTCGTGCCCGGGCACGGAGCCGGTCGCCACCGCCCGTCGTGGTCGAATGGCGGTGACCGCATCCCGACTACGAGCACGCGGATCGTCGTTCTGTGTACGATGATTGTTATTGACGATAACGATTCACGGCGATAATATTGGCTAACGGCTCGACCGCCAGCCGTGGGTTGGGTCGGGTCCGATGCCCCCGATCGTCAAGCCGGGCGTTCCAGGGGGCGAGCGAATCCGGGGCGTGTCGTCCTGGGGGGCGGGAAGTCCTGAATTCCTCGCACACACCATCCTCGTTGTCGCTTCGGAGTCCTGGCCATGCGGCTCAATCACCTCGATCTCACCGTCCCCAACGTCGCGCAGTCCCGGGCCTTCTTCGAGACCTATTTGGGGTTCCGTTGCATCGTGTCCGTGTCCAGAGACGACGACTTTGCCGTGCTGACCGACGAGGCGGGATTTGCCCTGACCCTGAACAACCTCGACAAGGCGAGGCCGGTCGAGTACCCCGGCGGCTTCCACATCGGCTTCATGCAGGACAGTCCGGAGCGAGTCGATCAGTTCCATCAGCGCCTCATATCCGACGGCTTCGACGTCGAGTCGCCGAGGCTGGACCACGGGGCATGGACGTTTTCTTCCGCGCGCCTGGCGGATTCGTCATCGAGATCAGGCATCAGTTCCTGCGCGGGGACGACTGGGGGGGCGTTCGCTCGACGACCGTGGAAGACGCGATGGGCTTGCAGACGCTACCAGTAAACGCTTGACCGTTGTAAACGAGCGGCGGGTCGCCGGAATCGTCTCGCCAATCACCATCAAGATCCCTAACCGAGAGGAGAGTTCACATGAATATCTAGTTCAGTGTCCTGTGCGAGCACGAAACGCTTGGCAGGGCCGTCAGCCTGGCGGTGCCCACGCCCGACCACTACTACCCGCTCCTGTACCTGCTGGGGATGCAGACCTCGGAGGACAGGGGCACCGTCTTCAACGATGCGCTGACGTACGGTTGCGTGACCATGACCTCCGTGAGGCTGGGGGCATAGATTCTCGTCCCTCTGACGGCTGTGAAGGAAACACACGAAGCATCGTCTCAAATTGATCGCCCATTTACACTCGTACCAAGGAGTCAACACTATGCGACCGGAATCCGCTGAACAGATCGTCGGGCAGTTCGAGAGGGGCCAGCTCTCACGCCGCCAGCTCGTCACCCGACTGATGGGCCTGGGGGCGGCGATGGCCATCGTCCCGGAAGCCGCCGGCGCCTGCCAGGACGGGAAGACGACCCTCCAGGCGACGGGCCTGAATCACATCGCCCTGAACGTCCGCGATCTGAAGAAGTCCGCCGAGTTCTACCAGGCCCACCTCGGCCTGAAGGTCGTCCACAAGGCGGGGGATTTCCTCTGGGTCCTGGGCCGGAGCGACGACAACCGGTTCCTCGCCCTGTTCCGGAGTGACAATCCCGGCCTGAGCCACTACGCCTACACTATCGAGAATTTTGACCCCGACGAGGTCGTCCGCAAGCTCAACGCGGCCGGCATCAAGCATCGCCGGGAGCGGCATGGGATCTACTTCAGTGATCCGGACGGTTTCACGGTGCAGGTCTCCGGCCCCAACCCCGAGGGCTGAAAGGGAGGGCGAGGCGGCCAACCCGCCCGCCCCCTCCCTCTATCCGGTCGGGCCTGAGCGCACAGCGCGGGGTGGCTAACCGCCTTGAGCTACGGAGTCCGTGACGACCGAGGTGCCCATGAGGACTCAAGTGTTAACTCCCCCCGCGTGGCTGTCACCGGCCTGGCCGGCGGCCCTCGGGATCGGCGGTGGCGAGCGGCATGGGAGCGCTACGCCGAAAAGGTCGAGGCTCAGAGCATTTCCTGAAGGAGAAATATGACTTGTTTTGGAGGGCGTGGAGAGCATCCACACGAATCGCCGTGGGTAGCCAGCAAGCGATGATCGTGATGTTGGGACTCGGAAAGAGCTTCGGTGCCCACAGGGCCGTCGATTCCATCAATTTCGAGGTCAAGGAGGGAGAGATTTTCGGCTTCCTCGGCCCCAACGGCGCCGGCAAGAGCACGACCATCAACATGCTCTCGACTCTGCTCCGGCCGACCCGCGGCAGGGCCGAGCTGGCCGGCTACGACCTCGCCACCCAGCCGACCGGCGTGCGGCAGTCGATCGGGATGGTCTTCCAGGATCCCTCGCTCGACGAGCGGCTCACGGCGGATGAGAACTTGCAGTTCCACGCCACGCTCTACAACGTCCCGCGCCGCATCCGCGAGCAGCGCACGAGGCAGGTGCTCGATATCGTCGGGCTGGCCGACCGGCGCCATTCGCTGGTGCGCACGTTCTCCGGCGGCATGAAGCGACGGCTGGAGATTGCCCGCGGCCTGCTGCACCACCCAAAGGTGCTCTTCCTCGACGAGCCGACCGTCGGGCTGGACCCGCATCCGCGCAACGCCATCTGGGAGCACGTCCGCACGCTTCGCGACGAGGTCGGCGTCACGGTTTTCATGACCACACACTATATGGACGAGGCCGAGAACTGCGACCGCATCGCCATCATCGACCACGGCAAGATGCAGGCCCTGGACACGCCCGCGGAGCTGAAGCGGGTCATCGGCGGCGACAAGATCATCGTCACCGGCGACGCGGCTCTTCAGCGGGACATCGCGGTGCGCTACGGGATTGCGGTCCAGCGGGTCGGCGCGGAGTTCCACTTCCAGGCATCTCACGGTGCGGAGTTCGTGCCGCGCGTGGCGGTCGACTTCAGGGACCGCATCCGGTCGATCCAGGTCAAGCAGCCGAGCCTCGACGACGTTTTCTTGCAGTTGACGGGACGAATCATCCGCGAGGAGGAGGGGACCGCCCTCGACCGGATGCGCCAGATCCTCAAGATGTGGAACGGGAGGCGCTGAATCGTGCAAGACCTGCGCGTCATCTACACGATCTGGCTCCGAGAGTTCAGGGCGTTCCTGCGCGACGGCCGGGTCCTCGGCATGATCGGCCAGCCACTGCTCTACCTCCTGATCCTGGGCCAGGGGATCGCCAACGGCATGACGCTCAACCGGGCGCCGGGTGTCAGCTACTTGCAGTTCATGTTCCCGGGCATCCTCGGAATGAGCGTGCTGTTCACGTCGATGTTCTCGGCCATGTCCATCATCTGGGACCGGGAATTCGGTTTCCTGAAGGAGGTGCTGGTGGCACCGGTGCCACGCTGGGCGGTGGCCGTGGGCAAGGTCCTGGGCGGAGCGACCATCGCCGTCTTCCAGTCGATGATCATGGTGGTGCTCGCGCCTTTCGCCGGAATCTACCCATCGCCGCAGATGGCTGTGGAATTACTACTGCTCTGCTTCCTGATCGGAGTGGCCATGACGAGCCTGGGCACCGCGATCGCGGTGCGGATGCGCTCCATGCAGAGCTTCCAGATGATCATGAATTTCCTGGTGATGCCGCTCTACTTCCTGAGCGGGGCGATGTTCCCCCTGAACTCAGCGCCGGCCTGGATGCAGACGCTCATGGTGCTCAACCCGCTGACCTACGGCGTGGATGCTCTGCGCCACATTGTGCTCTCGGGGGTGGACACGCCGGCGGAGAGCGCGAGACTGGCGGGTCTGGTGCGCTGGGACATGCTGACGGACGTTTCGATCCTGGGGTTGTCGGCGGCGCTGCTGGCGGGGGTGGCGACCGTCCAGTTCAACCGGACGGTCTGATCGGCAGAAGGCTACGAATACACGCATAGTAGAGAGATCGTCATCGGACCACATCCTGGAGGGATCAGATGTCCATACAGGTCATCGGCGCGGGCCTCGGCCGGACGGGGACCCTCTCGCTCAAGGCCGCACTGGAAGAGCTGGGGTTCGCCAAGTGCTACCACATGGTTGAGGTGTTCGCGCACAAGGACGACGCGCGGACCTGGGATGCCGCGGCGCGCGGCGAGCCGGTCGATTGGGACCGGCTCTTCGCTGGCTACCGGGCGACCGTAGACGTACCGGCCTGCTTGTTCTACCGCGAGCTACTCGAGAAGTACCCCGGGGCGAAAGTCATCCTCACGGTGCGCGATCCGGAGCGCTGGTATGACAGCATGCGCCAAACGATCTACGTCGCCCACAACGCGTTCCCGAGATGGGCCGCCGTGCTCAATCCCCGAATGCGCGTCTTCCGACGGATGATCGACGGGCTCTGGGAACGGATGTTCCAGAGCCGGTTCGAGGATCGGGCCTTTGCTATCGACGTCTTCAACCGGCACAATGACCAGGTGCGCCGGGACATACGCGCGGACCGCCTCCTGGTGTATGAGGTCAGCCAGGGCTGGGAGCCGCTCTGCGCATTCCTCGGGTTGCCCGTGCCGGAGGGGAAGCCGTTCCCGCACCTCAACGACGCCGCCGAGTTCCGCGCCCGGATCGAGCGCGGCGCCCGCATCGTGAGGACCATCGGCTATGCCGCCCTCGGCGCGGCCGCGCTGGTTATTATCCTCATCGCGGTGGTGGCGATCCGGCTCGTGCGGTGAGTCGAACGCAGGAGGTGATGGGCTCAACCCTTTCCTGGCCGGCCCTCACCCAGCGGCTTCCATCCAGGATGGATGCCGGGAGCCAGACGCTGATGCTCGGCGATGCGCCGGAGATACCCCGTGAGCTGCTCCCGCTCCGATTCGTCGAGCGCGGCGCAAAGGTCATCCTGATGCTGCCGAGCGACGCGAACGACCTGCTGCAACGCCTCGCGCCCCGCGTCCGTCAGGTGCAGTGCGTAGGAGCGCCGGTCGCCCGATCTGTCCCGGCGCTCGACCATCCCGAGCTCTTCCAGCTCGTCGAGTAGCGCGACGAGCCGGCTTGGGAAGGTGCCGAGCGCCTCGCCCAGCGCCTGTTGGCTGAGGCCGTCGGCTCGGGTGAGCGCCCGGAGGATGCCAGCGTGCGGAGGCTTGAGCCCCAGCGGCGCCAGTCGTTCCGCGAAACGGCCCGCGGAGTGCGCGCCGACCTGCGACAGCAGGAAGGCGGGCCAGGCCGAGGGGTCCGGGGATTTCGGAGTGGCGCTCGTGGCGCGGGGGCGGGGGCGGGCCATTCGTTTCTCCGTGATATCGTTGTGGACGATAATAATTCTCGAACATAGCATTATCTCGGGACTGCCCAACTCTTTCAAGCCGCGTTGCGACCGGAATCCCTCGTGCGGTCAAGAGCTGCGGTCACGTCGGTTGAACACTGAGTTGTTCAGCCAGTAGGAGAACCGACGAAGGGCCCCGCCCCAGCCGACAGCGGCCATCCGAAACATCAAGGGCATTCTGGGACCGAGCGCCGGGAGTGCGTTTTCTTGTGCAGAAAGCGCACTCGCGAGCGGACTGGCTCCGAAGCTCATTGGTCTTTGTCCGTCTGACACCGGAACGCCGGGTCCGCAGGCTTAGCCCGACTTTCTGTTCCGATGATTGTCGGACCCCTTCTTCGAGAGCAAGACCGCGGCGCTCGTGGGGTTCGAGGACGGAACGGACTACGATTTCAAGGACGCGACGGTCGAGATCGCAATTGAGAAAGTGAATTGATCCCAATGGTTCGGGGCCGTCCCATTCGAGGTTCTTGAGCCCGAGCGATCCGACGGCACATGGACGCGGCCAGCTTCCCCCGGTTCAATCGAGGCCCGGGCAGTCGCGCTGCCTGGGCTTCGCTTTTCTCGGTCGCCGCGTGATTTCGAGGCGCGACGGGTGCGGATCAAGTTCCGCGTTCCTGACGGAACCATCCCCTTGCACCAGGTCGCAGGGCATCAGGACCCCGAGACCATAGAACTGGAGATCGCTCCACCTGATCTTCCTCGCCTTAGCCGGGGATGAACAACCCGGGGTCTACCTTGAAATACTCGGCCAGGATCGCGATGTACTTGATCCCGAGCTTCCGCTTACCCGCCAGGATCTCAGAGAGTGTCGATTCGGCGATGCCTGCCTCGACCGCCACCCTGGCCCGGGTCACGCCCTTGGACTCGATGAGGTATCGCAGCATCGATACCCCGGAAACCGTAGGGATCGGATATCGTTCATCCTCATATTTCTCGATCAGGGAGGACAAGACGAGCAAATAGTCGTGCTCGTCCGGCGAGAGCGTCTCGCGATCGCCCAGGGCATCGACCATGGCGATCGCCCGGTCCAGCTCGACCTCCGTGCGGATCGGCCGGAGCGGAAGCTCTCGAATCAAGGCAATGTACCCTTCCTCATGGGGCTTCCCTCGGCCGGAGCCGGTCCTCACCCGCGCGACCATCGCAGATCCTCCCAAGCCGATCGGTGTTGCCGTCCTCCGGACGATCGATCTCCCGAGGCCCATCGGTCTCGCCGTGTGCTTCACCCTCGGTGTCCTGAGCCGGATTTCCAATCGCCCTTGTCATACTCCTTGTGGGTCAGCACACGGCGGATCAAGATCACCGCATCTTGATAGTAGATTTGGGCGATCAGCCGGTACTTGTTACCGCCGATATTAAAAACCACGAACTTCTCGACCTGATCCGCATTGCCGAAGGTGGCCCGGAGATCGGAGAAGTTGCGCCACCTGGCCTTGCGAACGACAACCTTCGGTTGGGACCACGTCGGGGTCGGGAGACCCGCGCCGAGCGCGGCCACCCACGTCGGGGTCTGGAGACCCGCGCCGAGCGCGGCCACTTCGGATCCATCGGCGGCGGTCCTGGGCATGATGACCTCCAGCCCGGCTCTTCAAGCTCATCACCGATGGTACTTCACAAATCCGGAAGATCAAGGCCGGGATCTACGAGGATCCCATCGTCCTGGTCGCGCCGGCGAACCGCGGAAGGGCGAGCGATCGAGTGACTTGCGTTTGCCCGACAGGATGACATGATTAATAAGCATCGTAACCCGCCCGCAGGAGCGATCGAAGTCGTCCGATGGGGATTCGTCATGGCGCGCAAGAAAGCCTCCACTCCGTCGGCGTCCCGAGCGGGCGGGGAGAAACCCTCGGCCCATGAGTTCCTCGACGAGTTATTGCCCCTGGCGGAACCGTCGGAGCATGAGATGCATCTCAACGCCGCCTTGCTGGAGGTCGGCGATCCGGCCCAGCTCCTGGAGCTGGCCGCCGACGCGGGACTGCGGCCGTTCCTACTGTGCCGGCTGTCGCCGACCCTCGCGCTGGTCGACCCCGGCCGCGCCGACGAGCTGGCGGAGATGCTCCGCCGCCGCGGCCATACCCCCAGGATCCTCAAGCCATGAGCGAGGTCCGGAGCACGAACGCGGCGATCGACGCGTTACCCCCCCTGCTCTACGAGCCGACGGCCCGTCGCATACCCCCCGGGCTCGAGGGCCTGGATCTCGACCAGATGCGCAAGAAGTCGCGGGTCTGGGTCGGCGCGGACCTCAGCCGCCTGCCCAGGCAATCGCTCGTCACGGCCTTGCGAAACGCGATGGAGGATGACGCGGTCGCCGATCGGATCCTCCGCGCGCTGCCGCCGCAAGAGCTCGCCGTGGCCGCCGTCTACCGGCGCCACGGCGGCTCGGTCGATGGGGAGGTCATCCGGCTCGAATTGATGGCCCGCGGCCTCCTGGAGATCATCGAGGATCGGACGCCCCACCACATGACCCGGAAGTGGAAATCCAACCCGGTCCAGGCCCTGATCGACTCCTGGGTGCTGATCTCCGAGCGGCCCGACCTGGGATTTTATTTCTCGCCCTATTACACCCATGGACCGGACCATTCCTTCGATCGCTACAGCCTTCACGCCGGGATGGTCCGCTCGATCAAGCCCGCCGGGCCGCCACCGTGGTCGATCTCGCCGGCCGAGATGGCCCCGCAGGCCGATACCATCCAGGGGCGATCGGAGGCCGAGGTGGCGCTCGACCTGTCCCGGCTGTTCGCCTACGTATCAGCCCACGGACCGATGAAGGTCCGCAAGGGCGATCTCCTCGCCACGCCGGTCCTCCGGGCCATGGAAAAGGCCGTCCCCCTGGACGTTTCCCCCGATTTCCACTTCCCCGACCCGCACAGCTTCCTGTTCGACATCCTGAAGAATGCGGGGGCGGTCCGGATCCGGGATGGCGAGGTATCGGCCGATCCCGTCGCGATGGCGAGGCAGATGGGCCTGTCCGGCCCCATGCAGGCGCATACATGGGCACGCGGCTGGCTCTCGACGCGCGATTGGTTCGACGGTTACGGGGCGGCTTCCGTCAAAGAACGCGTGCACTATGCCACGAGCATGTGGGGCGCCCGGCAGGTCCTGGCCTGGGCACTGGGCTGCCTGGCCCGGGCCGGAGATCACTGGTACAACCTGACCGGCTTCATCGAGGCGCTTTACGCCAACCTCAGGCATGCCAATCCGCATTTTCCCGGCCAGGACGCGGCATGGAAACCGCCGATTCAGCCCGTCCTGGACCTGGCCAGCACAGTAGCCGATCGTCAGCGGGCGTGGTGGTACCAGCATGCAGGGGCCTGGTACGCCAACGCCCTGATGGTGACCCTGGTCGCCCTGGGCCTGGTCGATCGGGGACGGCTGGGTCAAGGCGCCTCGGCGCCGCTCGGCTTCCGGTTGACCGATCTCGGCCGGGCCGTCTTCGGCGCCCCCGAGGTCGGCCCGGCACCCGAACCGGCCGAGCGTCGATGCCTGGTGATCCAGCCGAATTTCGACGTCGTCGCCTACCTGGACCAGGCCGACGCCCGCACGGCCGGGCTGCTGGGACGGATCGCCGAGACGGGAAACGCCCACTCGGGTCCCATCCAGACGTTCCGCCTCACACAGAAGAGCGTCTATGAGGCGGAGGAGAGCGGGCTGGGTCACGACCAGATCGTCGATTTCCTCCGGCGGCACGGCCAGCGCGAACTGCCCGCCAACGTGCTGCGCTCGATCGCCGACTGGTCGGGGAGGCGCGAGAGCCTTTCGCTCCGCTCCGGCGTCACGCTGCTGGGCTTCGCCACCACGCCCGACCGCGATGCGTACCTGAAGAGCCATCCCGGCTGCACGGCCTGCGGCGATCGGTTCGCGATCGGTGGCAAGGCGGTGCCCCAACTCCCCGGCTCGCTCGCCGTGAACCACCTGCAAGGCGGGCGTCGGACGTTCGAGCTGGACGAGGAGGGCCGGATCCGCGTGGGCCAGCCGCTCGACATGGTCCAGGAGTCGCGGCTCCGCCGGATCGCCCGGCCGCCGATTTCGGCCTCGATCGGCTGGCAGATCACGGCCGATTCGATCCGGCATGCAGCTCGCGGAGGCCTGAAGCCGGGCGTGGTCTTCGGGTGGCTGAAGGACCACCTGATGCACCCGGCGCCACCCCTGATCGCCGTGGCCATCGACGCCTGGTTGAAGGTCGGCAAGGGCCGTCCGCTGGAGCTGGGCGAGGCCGTCTTGCTCCACATCCCCGATGCGGATCGATTCCAGGCGATCGCGACGAGCCGGCGC
Organism: Isosphaeraceae bacterium; assembly: GCA_052148775.1. GTDB lineage: Bacteria > Planctomycetota > Planctomycetia > Isosphaerales > Isosphaeraceae > CAVZRC01. The sequence goes on from JBKQHM010000176.1 coordinate 11,822, forward strand.
CTCCGCCCGTTCCTGCTCGGCTGCCCGGGTCCCGGCTGGCTCGCGGTCAAGAAGGAATCCCGCAAGGAGCTGGCCACTCTGCTCGAGGGGCTCGGCTTCGCCGTGAGCCGGGAACTGATTCACGACGAGCTACCCGCGGAAGGCAAGGCCGCCGAGACCGATTTGAAGGCGCTGAGGGCGTACTTGAGGTCCCGCCTGGACGCGTCGTGACCGGGATCAACCCTCGGCATCCGGGTCGTTGGCACCGTGCAGATTGATCGCGATCGAATTGAGCCAGGTCCGCAGGTCGTCGGCATCCTGGCCCGTGAGGGTCAGCGATTGCTCGGCGGAATCGAAGTGGATGATCAGCTTGTCCTCCTTGGTCCTGGCGAAGAGGTCCTCGACCTGGAGCACCCGGTCGAGGTTGATGAAGGTGGAGCTGATCTTGATGAGGCTGGCCATGGGTCGGATCTCCGGAACCGCCGCGGAAGCGACTTTTCTCACGCGCGAAGTCCGGGTCAATTCTAATCGGTGCGAGATCGGCGGTCCACGAAAGGAATGACTCGAGCCGGCCGTGCCGACCGTCCCGATCGCGACACGCTTGACGGACCGGCCGGCTTCGCCGAAGCTGAGGGCAACTTGGAGGCAATCCGGACCCGAGACCCCGACCACGCGAGAGGGTTCCGTTCCATGCATCGATCCGCCGGCTGGTTCCTCGCCCTGTCGTTGCTCGCCCCCGGCATCGCCCCGGGCCAGGGACAAGGCGACATCAAGGAATTGAAGGTCCGCGACTGGCAACCGCGGTCCATGCTGATCACCAAGGTGACCGAGGTCCCCAGGCCGGCCTTCCCGGTCGTCGACGTCCACAACCATCTCGGGGGCGGCAAGGCGACGCTCACGCCCGGGCGCGTCGAGCGCTACCTCGCCGAGATGGACGCGGCGGGCGTCCGCGCCGTGGTCAACCTCGACGGCGGCTGGGGGCCGAGGCTCAAGGAGACGATCGCCGCCCTCGACGATGCCCACCCAGGTCGATTCCTCACCTACGCGCTCATCGACTTCCACGGCATCGACGAGCCGACCTGGTCGGGTCGCGAGGCCGCGCGGCTCGCCGAGAGCTTCGAGGCCGGCGCCAAGGGCCTGAAGTTCCACAAGACGCTGGGCCTCGGGGCCCGATACCGGGACGGCCGCCTCGTGCCGGTCGACGACCCGAAGCTCGACCCGATCTGGGAGGTCTGCGCCCGATATCAGCGGCCGGTCGAGATCCACACGGGCGACCCGGGCGCGTTCTTCACGCCGCTCGACCGGTTCAGCGAGCGATGGCACGAGCTGAACGAGCATCCCGAGTGGCTCTTCCACGGCAAGGACTACCCCCAACGCTCCGAGCTGCACGCCCAGCGGATCCGGGTGATCGCCCGACACCCCAACACGACGTTCATCTGCGCCCACATGGCCAACGATGGCGAGGACCTCGCCGAGGTCGGGCGATGGCTCGACGCCTACCCGAACATGTACGTCGACATCGACGCCCGGATCTCCGAGCTGGGCCGGCAGCCGTACACGGCCCGCCGCTTCTTCCTGAAATACCAGGACCGGATCCTGTTCGGCACGGATACGAGCCCCGATCGCGCGGCCTACCGGATCTATTACCGATTCCTCGAGACCGACGACGAATACTTCGACCCGGCCGGCGGCCACCACCGGCAAGGCTTCTGGATGATCTACGGTGTGTTCCTGCCCAAGGACGTGCTGGAGAAGCTCTACGTCAAGAACGCCGAGCGGTTGCTCTTCGGGTTGAAACCCGCGGCCTGATTGGTCATTGGTCATTGGTCATTGGTCATTGGTCATTGGTTATTGGTCATTGGTCATTGGTCATTAGTCATTAGTCGGTGGTCAGTGGTCAGTCGTCGGTCGTCGGTCGTCGGTGGTCGGTGGTCGGTGGTCGGTGGTCGGTGGTCAGAGGTCAGTCGTCGGTGGACGATCGGGGGCCGCGGAATCAGGGATCGAGCGAGAGGTTCTCATGGCGACGGATGAAGAACTCAAGAAGGCCCTGAAAGCCTTCAAGAAGAAAATGAAACTGACGAGGCTGGACGACGAGTCCGGCCTGAGCCGGGGGGGCGGCAAGAAGTCGGGGATCACGGGGATCACGCCCCCGCCCGGTCATCCGCCCGGGATCTGGGAAGAGCTCGTCAAGGCCGGCAAGCTGAAGCGCGACATGTCGAACACCTATTCCGTGGTCGAGGGAGCGTGACCGGTAGAACGGCGTCCGCCCGGCGAGGGCGGCCTGATGGTCTCGGCGATCGGGCCGGGCTCGGACTTCTCCAGGCCGGCCGACGAGTCGGAGAGTATCATCTCTGTGGGTCGGTCGGCTTCGCAGAAGATGAGGACAGGATCCCGGCCTTATCGCGACACGTATCGAAGGACCGGATGAATATCGGGCCGGGAGCCTGTCCCCATCTTCTGCCGTCGTGCGACATCTCCGGAAAGACCGGCCCGATCGCCGATCAACTCCGGGGACGTCCGTCAGGTCATGAGCCGCCGGCCGGTTTGAGGTTGCCTGTCCACCGGGCCGGGCCGGCCGACGATCCGCGGGAACCGTGGCCGGATCCCGCGAATCGTCATCGGGTTATCACTCAGAGGTTGTGAAACTTTAGTCATTTGCCCACCAGGTGCGTTCCGGGCTGGTGACGCAACTCATTATATGAAGAGCACTTCGGCGATCATGAGTCGGTTGCCGTCCAGTGGTTATGCGGTGGATC
>JBKQHM010000177.1:0-15624 GCA_052148775.1 Isosphaeraceae bacterium
GCGAGCTTGCCGACGGCCTTCCGGATGTTGAGGGCCCCCTGGTTGGCCCCGTCGAGCGTCATCGACCAGTCGGCCGGGACGCGGAGCTCCTTCAACTCGAGCCCGTTGACCGTCCCCCGTTCGACGCGGAATTCGGCGTCCCCCTTCAAGGAATCGTCGGACTTGCCGCGGACGCGCAGGGCGCCGAACCCGGCGAACCGACGTTCGGCGTCGGGCCAGAAGGCCAACCCGCGGGCGAGCGCGATCCGATCGAGCCGGACGTCCACGCCGTATCGCGCAACGCCGCCCTCGATGCGATCCATGACGAGGCCTTCCCCGCGAACGACGCTGCCCCAGAGCTCGCCGCCGAGGGGGCCGATCCGCCATCCCTCGGGGGCGAAGCTGAGCCGGGAATGGAGCCGTCCCAGCGGGTAGTTGTATCCCCAGATCAGCTCGTCCAGGTCGGCCTCGGCGCGGGCCCGGACGTCCTTGAGGCTGGCGTGGGTCCGCAAATCGCCGTTGAGGGATGCCCGGCCGCGGAGCTCGGTGAGGCCGCCGGTCATGCCCAGCGCATCCCAGATTCTGTAGAGCCGGACGGCGACGGCCTGCATCTCGGCGTCGATCCGGTCGTCCTTCGGGTCGGACCCGATGCGCCCGTCTCCCTTGAAGCGGATCGTGCCGCCGAGGGTCTCGGCCTGGAGGTCGAAGCTCGGGACGCCCTTGCGGACCGTCAGCGACAGGCCGACGACCTGGGCGGGGATGCCTCGGACGGTCAGGTCAGCGGCCGAGAGCTGGCCATCGACGTCGAGGTCGGGGACGTCGCCGCCGGAGCCGGGCCGGAGGCGGAACTTGACCTGGCCGTCGGCGCGGCCGGTCAGCTTCCAGGACTCCGGCGCTTCCGCCGAGAGCTCGGCGGTGTCGACGCGCGCCAGCTTGATCGTCCCTTCGACGGGCCGGTCGCCGTGGACCGGCACGTGTGCCTCGGCCCTGATCTCGCCGCCGTAGCGCTGGACCTCGTCCGCGATCAGGGTGATCGTCTCCCCCCGGGTCGTCCATCGGATCGGGAGGTCGCCGATGGGCGCGCGGCCCGCCTGGAAATGGGCGATCCGCGCCTCGCCCGAGCTCTCGATCCGCAGGGGTCGGACCGTACCCCGGACCGCGCCTCGGCCCGCGAGGGTCCCCGAGGCGGGGAAGTCCTCGGGGACGTGGGGGAGCATCGAGAGCACCTCGCTCAAGGGGAGGTCGCCGGTCTCGAGCTCGCCGTCGTAGCCCCAGGGCTCGGTCAGATCGATTCCGAGCCGGCCCTTGATCGGCGAGTCGCCCAGCCGCGCCGACACGCCGGAGAGCACGAGCCGGCCGCGTTCGAGCGAGAGGGACGTCGCGACGTCGCGGACGGTGGACTTCCGGTAGGCGACCTCCGGAACCCGGGCGCGGCCGGAGAGGCTCCAGGTGCGCGGGTCGGACAGGGTGGCTCCCCGCGCATCGCCGGACGCCTCGATCGTGAGCCGGCCGGAGAGCGGGAGGTCGCGGGAGGACGCCGCCGCGACCAGCTCGCGGATCGGCAGCTCGACCCCCTCGAAGTTCAGGCGGATCCTCCGGTCGCCCGCCAGCTCGGCGCGGACCCGGCCGCGGAACCCGCCCGGGGGCAGGGGGCCCTCGGCCGGAGGCGGGTCGGTCGGCGGCGGCGGGCCGTGATCCCCGGGCCGGTCGAGGAGTCGACCGCGCAGGTCCGCGACCTCCAGCACGCCCTCGCGGAGATCGAGCCGGCCCTTGAGCCGGCCCAGGTCCAGGCCGCCGATCGACGCGCCGGCCAGGTCGGCCGTGCCCCGGACCGCGTAAATCTTCAGGTCGTCGAGCGAACCGAGCGGGAGCCGCGCGTTGGCCTCGAGGCTCAGCCGGCCGGAGACCGGCACCGCACGCGAGGGGCCGGTCCCGTTCGCGTCGAGATGCGCCATGGCCTGCTTCAGCTCGACGTCGCGGACCTGGAAGTCGCCGCCGAGCCACTGCGGGAGGAACGGGCCATCGGGCGCGGGGGCCGATGCGTCGATCGGCCGCAGTCCCTCGCCCCGCATCGTCAGGATGAGTTGCTGGAGCGGCAGGCCCTGGACCACGGCGCCATCAATCCGGCCCGAGGCGGTGGAACCCGTCAGGTCGAGCCCGCGCGGCGAGAGGGACATCCGCAGCGCGGTGGTTGCGGTGATCCGGCCCTTGACGCCCCGGCGGTCGAGGTCCCATGAGGGCGGCAAGGCGTCCAGGTCGACCCCGTCGAGCCCCAACTCCAATCCATAACGGACCACCTCGTTCGTGAAGTCGAGGGTCCCGGACAGCGAACCCCGGCCGCCGGCCAGCCGGGCCCGGACGTCGGCCAGGTCGACGATCTTGTCGTGGATAATCGCCCGTCCGGTCGCCTCGTCGACGGGCAGGTCGAGGCTCGGCAGGAAGACCCGCGTCTTCTGGAAAATCACCGTCGTCTGAACCCGGGGCGGCCCCGATCCCTCGGGCGGCTGCGCGCAATCGAGCACGATCCCGACGGGCCCTTTGGCGTCGAAGAATTGCCAGACGTTCGGGTCCACGAACGGGATACTCAGCTCCTTGTCGCGATCGGCCACGAGATCGTCGGCCGTCAGGCGGAATTCGGAGGAGGCGAAGTCGGGGCTGAATCGGCCGCTCAGGGCCGGATGGCCCCAGCCGGGGTCGTCGGCCTTGAGCTCGAATTTCGGCCCGGGCGCGTCGGGGGCCATGCGACCGTCGAGGCGGGTGACGAGCATCTCCGGCCGGCCCTCCTGCCGCATCGTTAGGCGGCCGTCCTCCGCGATCAGTTCGGGGATGGGGCCGGTGCCGGAATGTCGCAATTGGATCTGAGTGAGGGGATGACCGTCGGCGGCGATCCGATACTGGATCGAAGGGCGGCGGAGGACGATCCGGCTCGGGACGAACCGGCCGCGGAGCATCCCCCAGACGTTGAGGTCGGTCGCCACCCGATCGGCGATCAACCAGGCCGGCGAGCCGGGATTGGCCGTCTCGCGCAGGGTCAGGCCGGCCACCCCGGCCGATGATCCGTTGATCCACCACCCCGCGATCGTCACGTCGCCGTCGTAGCGTTGGCGGATCGCCGCGACGATGGCCCACGGGATCACCCAGAACCCGATGACCAGCAGGATCGGGACGAGGGTCACCAGCAATCCCAGGACCAGCCGCCGCCAGCTCTTGGATGTCATCCTCATCGGCTCGGCACCTCCGAGGGATCGGGGTTGTGCGAAACACGCGCCGGGAACTCATGATTGACGAGTGCTTCGTTCCGCGAAACCCCTGCAATCGACGCGCCCGGATCCTTCAACAGCGACCAAAGATGAACGCCTGACCGTTTGATGAATCTTACATGAAGATACAGCCCGCGGGCGCGTTTGACTATCGCCACAAAATGTGGGGCGAGGGCACAGTTGCTGGGAACTTGTTGATGAATCGGAGAGGATTGCGCGCCTTGTGTCGATTATCGGGCCGGCGGGGTCCGCCTCCTTGCAGGCGCCCTGGCGTCAGGCTATCGTGACACGTGCAATTCGGATCGGTCCGTCGGGACCGCGGATCGGCGAGGTCAAGCCGGTTCAGAGTGATTGGCGTACGAACGGGAGGGCTATCGCTTTGGACGACAAATCATTGTCGCGGATTCCGTTTACGGTCCGTGACGAGCTGATGATCGCCAGCATGGCGCGCTGGATGCGGTTCATCGCCATCATCAGCGTGGTCGGCGGGCTGATCACGGCGTTCCTGATCCTGGTAGGGATCATCTACTTCGAGGCGGTGATTCGCGTCCAGCCGCCCGCGGGGCCAGGGGCTGGCGGGGCGACGATCACCGTGACGGCCGGCGGCGCCAGGGCGCAAATGCCCGCGGACCGGCTGCGCCACATCATCGTCGAGAATCCGGTCACCTTCCTCGCGCTGGGCGGCTTCGCCCTGATCCTGGCCGTGGTCGGGACCATGCTGGGCTTCGTGCTGTATCAGGCGGCGGATGACTTCGATCGCGTCGCTCGTAGCGACGTGGCCGATCAGGACTACATCACGGCCGGGATCACGCAGGTCACCACGTACTTCAAGTTCCACATCCTGCTCGGGGTGGCCTCTCTGCTGGTGGCGATCGCGGCCGGGATCGGGCTGGCGGCCAGGGCTTCCACCGGATTCTGAAGGGGAGGACATCATGTCGGAGATTCCGAGCACGGCGGGGTCGGCCGGGTTGAGCCGCATCCCATTCACCGTCGCCGCCGAGAGCCAGCTCAAGTCGCTCTCCTTCTGGCTGACCATCGCGGGCTGGGTGTACGCCCTCGTCGCCGTCGGAGATGTCCTAAGCCTCGTGCTGACGCGCGACGTCGGCCTGATCATCAACCTGATGCTCCACCTCGCGTGCGCCACATGGTCGCTCCAGGCCGCCAGGGCGTTCCAGAGCGTGGCGACGACCGACGTGGCCGACCAGGCTTATCTCGTTCGGGGGTTTACCAAGCTACGCAGTCTCTTCCTGCTCGCTGGAATTCTCATCCTGGTCGGACTGGCGTTCGTCACCACGGTCCTCCTCTTCTTGATTTTCCACGCCTACGCCCGATGAATCATCGGAGCCTCGGAGCCTCGTCTCCCGGGTTTTCTGCTCGACATCTCCGGCGACGTCGATTAGGTTGGCTTAGGTGTTTCGTTGTTTCGCAAATATTCAACAGCCCGGGGACGTCGCATTACGCTGTCGGGAGACAGCCAGGAGAAGTCTCATGCAGGACCAGGGTCCGGACCTGACCAGACAGATCGGCCGTCGCGGCTTCCTCGAGGCCGGCGCCGGTGCGTTGGCCGTCGCCGCGGCGATCGGGCAGGGGCAACCCGCCGCCGCCCAGGACGCCCCCAAGACGACCCAGTCGGCCTTGCTGACCAAGCGCAAGCTGGGCAAGAGCGGCATCGAGGTGTCGATGCTCAATATCGGCACCTGGCGGAGTTCGGGCGTCGAGCGGCTGCTCCGGTTCGCCTGGGCCAACGGCGTCCGCTACATCGATACGGCCAAGTCGTACGGGACCGAGCCGGCCGTCGGCCGATGGTTCCAGCAGACGCCCGAGGCGCGCAAGGAGGTGTTCCTCGTCACCAAGGATCATCCCCGGACGCCCCGCCAACTGATCGACCAACTGGATCAGCGGCTCGAGGCGCTCAAGACCGACTACGTCGATCTGATCTTCATCCACGCCCTGGGCGACCACGACTTCGCGACCGAGGTCAAGTGGCCGACCAGCCCGGAATTCAAGGAGACCGCCGACGCGATCCGCAAGTCGGGCAAGGCGAAGCTCGTCGGGTTCTCGACCCACCACCCGCGCCGGCCTGAGATCCTCCAGGCGGCCGTCAAAGGCGGGTTTGTCGACGCGATCATGATCCAGAACAATCCCCTGATCGCCCAGCAAGACGACATGAACCGCGCCCTCGACGCCTGCTACAAGGCGGGCATCGGGCTAATCTCGATGAAGCAGGTCGCCGGCAACATGAAGCTCGACGAGATCGTCCGGCAGCTCCCCGAGCTCAAGGAGCAGGGGCTGACGCCGTACCAGAAGCTGCTGCACGCGATCTGGACCGACGAGCGGTTCTCCTCGTGCTGCGTCTCGATGCGGAATACCGACCAGATCCGCGAGAACGCCGAGGCGGCGCGGACCTTCAAGCCGATGACCCGGGCCGAACTCGACCGGCTGCGCGATGCCTGCATCGCCGCGGGGCCGACGATGTGCTCCGGCTGCGACGGGCGTTGCAGCGTGGCCGCCGGCACCACGGCCGAGCTCGGCAACCTGACCCGGTTCTACACCTATCACGAGCACCACGGCTACCGGGGCGAGGCGCGCCGGCTCTACTCCGAGATGAGCGACGCCGCGCGCAACTGGCAGGGTGCCGACCTCGAAGCCGCTCGCCAGGCCTGCCCCAGCCAGCTCGACTTCGCCAGGCTCCTCCCGATGACCGACGACCTGCTCGGCTGAGACGGTAACCGGATCGTCAGATCCGTCCTCACGAGGCCGGCCGGCCGCATCCCGCGGTCCGAGCCGGCCTTTTTCGCCAGGATCAGGACGTCCGATTTCCGGGCTTTTCGGGATTGGCGCGAATTTTCCTTGAGTTACACGCGGAGAATTCAGATAGTGAATATTGAACGGATCGATGGTCGGGTTCTTCTCCGCAGGAGGGTTCTCGGCACGGGCACCTTCCGTACCGAAGGGATGCTCGGATGCCTCTCGCGAGTTCGTGCGAACGATTGAAGTGGAAATCGGGTGGGAAAGTAAGCCATGGCGATCAAGATCTACGTCGGGAACCTGCCATACGAGACGACCGGCGACGACCTGGTGGAATTATTTCAACCTTACGGGTCCATCGTGAGCGGCCAGGTGGTCGTGGACCGATTCAGCGGTCGTAGCCGCGGGTTCGGGTTCGTCGAGATGTCTGACGAGAACGAGGCCCAGGCGGCCATCGACGCCCTGCACGACAAGGACTATGGCGGCCGACCGCTGAAGGTCAACGAGTCCCGACCCCGGACCGATGCCTCGAGGCGCGGTTACGGTGGTGGCGGCGGTGGTGGCTACGGCGGCGGAGGGGGTTACGGGGGTGGCGGCGGAGGGGGTTACGGGGGTGGCGGCGGCTACGGAGGAGGTGGCGGCGGGGAGCGTCGCGGCCGCGGCGGCAGGGGCGAGTATTGATCCCGCCAGCCGGATGGTTCCTGTATGTCACCCCGGAGTACCGCAGGTCCTCCCGGTCTCGGCCCTTCCGGGATGATTCAGAGAATTTGTGCTCTTGGCGAGGAACGCGCCAAGATGTACGATGAGGAATTCCCACCACTTGTGGGTCTGAAAGCGGATCGGCCGGTGCTCGCTTCAGGATGAAGTCCTCGCCGGCACAGATCGGATGGCCGATCCCATGGCATGGTGACCCGGGTGGCGGACATCCGGGATACCTAACCGGACGGACTCGATCCGACCGTGCTCAGCCGGATCGATTTGACGGCCGGTCGTTCGCGATCGTGCCGATTCGGTTTCGAGAGTCGTTTCCAACATCCAGAAGAACGGGAGATTTGGCCTGTGGTGAAGTTACGGGTGCGTGCCGGCGAGTCGATCCAGGAAGCGGTCCGCCGCTTCCGCAAGCTGTGCGAACGGAGCGGTCTTCGCAAGGAAATGCGTCGGAAAGCCTACTACGAGAAGCCCAGCGAGCGCCGACGCCGCGAGGAGCTCAAGCGTCTTCGCAAGGCCCGCCAGCACCAAACCTCCCGGGTCTGATCTCCGCTCCGGCAGCCTCGTTCGAAGCCGGATCGCATTCCAGATTCCAGATCGGCTGCCGTCGCCCTCCACACAAAGGTCCTGGAATCTGGAATTTGCCGTCTGGAATCCGAGGACGACGATAGCCCGATCCGATCAAACGCGTACCAGTGAGGCCGGGTCCTCGGCGCGTCGATCGGGGTAACGGCGGCGGATCGGCTCCACTTCCTGGGCCAGGAACGCCTCGACCTGCTGCTCCGAGCGGCCGATGTATCGGCGAGGCTCCAGCAATCCCTGGAAATCGAGCGGTGGGAACGCCGGGTCCTTGCGGATCCGGTCGAGCAGATCATTGTCGGCGGCCCCGTCCTTCAGGCGGGTCGCGGCGGCCATGGCGTGGACCCGAATCCGCTCGTGCAGATCCTGGCGATCGCCACCGGCCTGGACAGCCGCCATCAGCAGGTTCTCCGTCGCCATGAATGGCAGTTCTTCGGCGACATGAAGCGCGATCACCGAGGGATGGACGACCAGGCCCGGCACGACGTTGAGATACAGGTTCAAGATCGCGTCGATGGCCAGGAAGGCCTGGGGCACGGTCAAGCGTCGGACGGCGCTATCGTCGAGCGTGCGCTCCAGCCACTGGGTCGCGGCGGTCTGGCCGGCGACCGCCGGCAGGGCCATCACGAACCGGGATAACGAGCACATCCGCTCGGCCCGCATGGGGTTGCGCTTGTAGGCCATCGCCGAGGAACCGATCTGCTGGGCCTCGAAGGGCTCCTCGAGCTCGCGCTCGTGGGCCAGGAGCCGCAGGTCGGTGCCGAACCGGTGGGCGCTCTCGGCGATCCCCGCGATCGCGGCCAGCACCTGGGCGTCCACCTTGCGCGAGTAGGTCTGGCCCGAGACGGGGTACGTCCGCTCGAAGCCGAACGCGTCGGCCACCATCCGATCCAGGGCGTCGACCCGGGCGTCGTCGCCGTCGAAGAGCTCCAGGAAACTGGCCTGGGTGCCCGTCGTCCCCTTGACGCCCAGGAACTTCAACTCGGCGATCCTGCGCTCGATCTCCAGCAGGTCGAGGATCAGCTCGTAACACCAGAGCGTCGCGCGCTTGCCGACGGTCACCAACTGGGCCGGCTGGAAGTGGGTGTAACCCAGGCAAGGCAAGGACTTATACCTGTCGGCGAAATCGGCCAGCGCGTCGATGGCGGCGACCGTCTTGTCGCGGACGAGGCGGAGGGCCGCCCGCATCACGATCAGGTCGGCGTTGTCCGTGACGAAGCAGCTCGTCGCGCCCAGGTGGATGATCGGCCGGGCTGTCGGCGCGGCGTCCCCGTAGGCATGGATGTGCGCCATGACATCGTGCCGGAACCGGCGTTCGTAACGCTCGGCCGCGGCGAAGTCGATCGCGTCGACCTGGCCGCGCAGCGCGGCGATCTGATCCTCGGTGATCGCCAGGCCCAGGGCGTTCTGGGCCTCGGCCAGCGCGACCCAGAGCCGCCGCCAGGTCGAAAACTTCTCCTGCGGCGACCAGAGCCGGGCCATCTGCCGGCTGGCATACCGGGCGATCAGCGGATTATCGTACACCTCGTGTTCGTTCATCGAATTGGCCCTCGCATCTCAATCGTAGCGCCCCCGGAGTCGCGCCGCAAGCATGAAGCCTCGATCGATCGGATCGTCTCGGGACCAGCCGGCGTAGAGCGGGATGAAGCCAGACGTACGCCACGAGGCCTCGACTTTTCGCAATTATTTTTGCGAAAAAGGCGAAAAGGCGTCTTGAGCTGATAGACGACCCGATGGGGAACTCATACAATGAGGTAACCCCAGGATATCCCACGAATCCCGGGGATGCTCGAGGCTGGATTGGCCTCGGCAGACGGATTTACCGCGACGGAGTGACTTTGATGAATGAGTCGTCGGATCGCGAGTTGCTGGATTTGATCCGTCGTCGTGGCCCGCTGACGGTCGTGGAGATGGGCGCGAGCCTGGGGGTAACCGGGACGGCGATCCGCAACCGGCTGGCGCGGCTGCTCGGGTCGGGGCTCGTGGAGCGCCGCACCGAGCACGGAGGGCGCGGCCGTCCCAAGCACGCGTACCAGGCCAGCGTCGAGGCGCAGAAGCGACTGGGTCAGAATTATGCGGAGCTCGCCTTCGTGCTCTGGGAAGAGATGATGAGCACGGTCGCCGACCGCAAACTCCGCCGGTTGATGTTCACCCGGATCACCGATCGCCTGGCCGACGTCTATCGGGGCCAGGTGAGCGGCCAGGAATGGGAGGGCCGGCTGGTCCAGCTCTCCCACCTGCTCCACGACCGAGGGGTCGAGGCCGAGGTCACCCGGGAAGGCGGCAACCTGTTCCCGATCCTCCGCCAGCATTCCTGCCCCTATTACGAGCTCGCCGAGGCGGATCGCGCCATCTGCGCCCTCGAGCGTAAGATGTTCGAGAAAGTGCTGGGGCGCGGCCTGCGCATCAGCCAGTGCCGCCTCGACGGCGACCGCTCTTGCGACTTCCAGGCCAAGGTCCTGTAGTCATTGGTCACTGGTCATTGGCCATGAGTCATTGGTGCGGCGACTCCCGGCCGGTGACCAATACCGTGGTAGTCGGCCGAAACGATTGATGACCAATGACCAATGACCAGTGACAAATGACCAATGACAAGAGGTAGCACGTTGATGAGTGAGTGTAAGGTCCTTTCGATCCAGAACCTGCACGTGTCGATCCAGGGCAAGGAGATCCTCCGCGGCGTGAACCTGACGCTCCGCCAGGGGGAGGTCCACGCCTTGATGGGCCCCAACGGCTCGGGCAAGAGCACCCTGAGCTACGCCCTGGCGGGGCATCCGAATTACGAGGTGACCGAGGGTTCGATCACGATCGACGGCCGGGACATCCTGGCCCTGGAGGCCGACGAGCGGGCCAAGGCCGGGATCTTCCTGGCCTTCCAGTACCCGACGGCCATCCCCGGCGTGTCCGTGGCCAACTTCCTGCGACACGCGGTGACCAACGTCCGAACCCCCGACCGTAAGGAAGGGGAGGACCTGATCCCGATGCGCGAGTTCCGCAAGGAAATGCGCGAGCAGATGGAGGAGCTGGGGGTCGACCAGGAATTCGCCCGTCGCTACCTCAACGAGGGATTCTCCGGCGGCGAGAAGAAGCGGGCCGAGATCCTGCAAATGGCCATGCTCCGGCCGGCTTTCGCCATCCTCGACGAGACCGACAGCGGCCTGGATATCGACGCCGTCCGCATCGTCTCCGAGGGGGTCAACCGCGTCGCCGAGCGCAACGGCACCGGCGTGCTGGTCATCACCCACTACGAACGGATCCTCACCTACATCAAGCCCCAGTTCGTCCACATCCTCTTCGGCGGCCGGATCGTCGAGAACGGCGGGCCGGAGCTGGTCCAGCGCCTCGAAAAAGAGGGTTACGACTGGATCCGCGAGAAGTACCCCGAGGCCGCCAAGGCCGAGGATGAGATGGAAGCCGCCCTGTCGCAGGCGGGCAAGCCACGCCAGGCCGGTTGAACCGAACCCGCCCGCGACTGCCACGACCCCGGAATCATCGCACGCATCGAGACCTCACGCCAAAGGAAGGACGATCCGCCATGGCGACCGATTTGAACCTCCAGGTTGCAGGGATCAAAGACGACTACAAGTACGGGTTTCACGACTCGGAAGCGAACTACGCCTTCAAGAGCGGCAGGGGCCTCTCGCGCGAGATCGTTCGCCAGATCTCCGAGATGAAGAGCGAACCGCAGTGGATGCGGGAATTTCGCCTCAAGGCGCTGGAGGTCTTCCACCAGAAGCCGACTCCACTCTGGGGCGGCGACCTGTCCGAGTTGAACTTCGACGATATCCACTACTACATGAAGGCGGCCGACCGCCAGGGCAAGAGCTGGGACGACGTCCCGGCCGACATCAAGAACACGTTCGAGAAGCTGGGCATCCCCGAGGCCGAGCGCAAGTTCCTCGCCGGGGTCGGCGCCCAGTATGAGTCGGAGGTCGTCTACCACAGCCTACGCGAGGACCTCCAGAAGAAGGGGGTCATCTTCACAGACACCGACACGGCGGTCCGCGAGCACCCCGACCTGGTGAAGGAATACTTCGGCAAGGTGATCCCGATCCAGGACAACAAGTTCGCCGCGCTCAACTCGGCGGTCTGGAGCGGCGGCTCGTTCGTGTACATCCCGGCCGGGGTCAAGGTCGACGTGCCGCTCCAGGCGTATTTCCGGATCAACGCCGAGAACATGGGCCAGTTCGAGCGGACGCTGATCATCGTCGAGGAGGGGGCCCAGGTCCATTACGTCGAGGGTTGCACGGCGCCGATCTACACCAGCGAGAGCCTGCACTCGGCCGTCGTCGAGATCATCGTCAAGAAGGGCGGCCGGTGCCGGTACACCACGATCCAGAACTGGGCGAATAATATCTACAACCTCGTAACCAAGCGGGCCGTGGCCTACGAGGACGCCTTGATGGAGTGGGTCGACGGCAACCTCGGCAGCAAGCTGACGATGAAGTACCCGGCCGTCTACATGCTGGGCAAGGGCGCGCGGGGCGAGATCCTCTCGATCGCGTTCGCCGGCAAGGGGCAGCACCAGGATGCCGGCGGCAAGGTCGTGCACGGGGCGCCTTACACGAGCTCGCGGATCATCTCCAAGAGCATCAGCAAGAACGGCGGCCGGGCCAGCTACCGGGGCCTGCTCAAGATCGCCGACGGGGCCAAGGGCTCGAAGTCGAACGTCGTCTGCGACGCGCTGATCCTCGACGATCGCAGCCGATCCGACACGTATCCCTATATCGAGGTCGACGAGGACGACGTCAAGATCGGCCACGAGGCCAGCGTCTCCAAGATCGGCGAGGAGCAGCTCTTCTACCTGATGAGCCGCGGGCTCTCCGAGGCCGAGGCCTCCACCCTGATCGTCAGCGGTTTCATCGAGCCGCTGGTCAAGGAGCTGCCGATGGAATACGCCGTCGAGATGAACAAGCTGATCCAGCTCCAGATGGAAGGCTCGGTGGGGTGAGGCGGCCCTCGCCCGGAGGGGTTCGCGAACCATGCCTGTTTCGGCTGCCATCCCGACGAAGACTTCGTAAGCCCCTCGAACGATCAGCGTACGACTCAGAGGTGTTTCACATGGAGAATAAGATCCAGATCGATCCTGGGGAAGAACCTCATCTCCACGATCGAGTATCAACCGCCTCGGAAACCCTCGCAGAGATCTCCGATTCCGAGATTTCCGGTGCCGAGAAGACCCTTGGCGAAATCGTCGGTGCCCGCGGGGCTCGTTTCGTCCAGGCGGAGTGGTCCCAGGTCGAGGTACCCGGCCCTTCCGGCCCGCGACGCATGGTCCGTCTTAGATTGACCGATCCGTTCTCGGGGACCAAGGAGGAAACCTTCCAGCCGGCCGAGCTGAGAAACCAGAATCTCATGAGAACACGTCTACTCCGAGTTTGGAGCGAGTTCCTTCAAGAGCTCTCGCATAAACAGATGGATCGTGTCCATGAAATGGTGAAGACTCTCGAAGGGGATTGAGGTTGCCGCCGAAATCGACCGCGATCATTGAGCTGGAGAAGGCAGTCGAGATCTCGCAAGTCCGTGCGGACGCGACAATCAAGGCCCTCGAGGCGATCCGAGGCGACCTGGACGACCTCGAGAAGGACTCGGAGGGAACGAAGGTCCGGCTCCATCAACTGGATACTCAGATCGTCCGTATCGAAGAGACCTTGAAGCACCTCAAGGAACGACTTGATCGATCGGATCCTGACGACCGGCTCGCACGCATCGAGGAGAAGTTGAACATCGTGACAAAGGAGCTCGACAAGCTACGCTCCAATCGCTTCGAAATCGGGAAGGTGATCCTCGCCGCCTTCTTCAGTTTCATAGGCGCCGGCATCTTCTTTCTTCTCAATGTGCTGTACCAGTGGTTCGACAAGCTTAAGCGATGAGGACGATCTGACAAGGGCAAGCGACGAGACTATGGCAAGTGCATCAGCAGCAGACCAGCAGACCGGCGGCTTCACCGAGGACGCCTTCCATCGTTTCCAGAAGGGGCGCGACGAGCCCGCGTGGCTGGTCGAGCGTCGCGAGGACGCCTTCGCGCGGTTCGAGGCGTTCCCGTGGCCGAGCGCGCGCGAGGAGGAATGGCGGCGGACCGATATCCGCGGCTTGAAGCTCGACGCCTTCGCGCCGCCGGGCGCCGAGAAGCCGGGTGCCGAGGCCCGCGCGTCGTTCGACGAGCTCTGGCAGACCTTGAGCTCGCATTACGCCACCGGCATCGCCCACATCAACGGCGCATTGGCCCGCGAGCCCGATCCGTCGCGGTTGGGGGGCGCGGTCTTCGTCGACCTAGATCGCGCCGTCAAGGACCACCCGGAGATCATCGAGCGTTACCTGCTGACGCAGGCCGTCACCCCGGGCGACGACATCTTCGCGGCGCTCCACTCGGCATTCTGGACGAGCGGTTCGCTGCTCTATGTGCCCAAGGGGGTCAAGCTCGAGGCCCCGCTGTTCAGCCTGATCGGGCTGGGGCAGGGGGGGAATGTCGACCTGAGCCACACGCTGGTCGTCCTCGAGGACGGCGCGGAGGCCACCCTGGTGCGCGAGACGACCGGGCGCGGGCGCGGCCCGGCGCCGGCGTTCCACGCCGGGGCGCTTGAGGTCTTCCTGGCGGCGGGGGCGAAGCTCCGGCTGGTCAATATCCAGAACTGGGACGACGCCACCTGGCACTTCAGCCGGGAGCGGGCGATCGTCGGGCGCGACGCCGCGCTGCAGTGGACCGTCGGCGGGCTGGGCGCGCGTGTGGCCAAGGTCAACCAGGAGGTCGTACTCGCCGGGCCGGGGGCGGATGCCCAGGTCAACGGCGTCATTTTCACCACCGGCCGACAGCACCTGGCATACTTCACCCGGCAGGATCACGTCGCCCACCACACCACCAGCGACCTGCTCTACAAGGGCGGCCTCAAGGGCAACTCGCGGATCGTCTGGAAGGGGATGATCCGGGTCGAGAAGGACGCCCAGCGCACCGACGCCTACCAGAAGAACGACAACCTGGTGCTCTCGGACTCCGCCCGAGCCGACTCGATCCCCGGGCTGGAGATCGAGGCCAACGACGTCCGATGTACCCACGGTGCCACCGCCGGCCGGGTCGATGAAGACATGATCTTCTACGCACAGGCCCGCGGGATCCCCCGCGAGGCCGCCATCCAGATGATCGTCGAGGGCTTTTTCGCCAACGTCTACGACCGGATCACCGTCGAGCCGGTCCGCGAGACGCTGCGGCAGGCCGTCGAGGCCAAGCTCGCCTGAACGAGGCCGGGGCGAACGGAATGACAGAGGCGAGGCAAGACCGAGCAAAGCCCGTCCCACGCGGGAGCCTCCACCGGCATCGGAGCGATCCGTCGCCGGGCCGGAGCATCCACGCGGGACCAGGCCCTTTTCAATGAGTTCGTTGTTCCATCACGGAGTCCGCGCCATGGGAGAAGCTTACGTCCATCCGGAAGTACTGGTCTCGGCCGACTGGGTCGAAGACCACCTGAAGGATCCGAAGGTCCGCATCGTCGAGAGCGACGAAGACATCCTGCTCTACGACCTGGCCCACATCCCCGGCGCCGTCCGGATCGACTGGCAGGGGGACCTCCAGGACCAGTTGTTGCGCGATTACATCGACGCCGAGAAATTCGCCGCGCTCTGCTCCAGGGCGGGCATTGCCAACGACACGACCGTCATCTTCTACGGCGACAAGTCGAACTGGTGGGCCTGCTACGCCTTCTGGGCGTTCAAGCTGTTCGGGCACGCCGATTGCCGGATCCTCAACGGGGGGCGGAAGCTCTGGATCGACCAGAAGCGGCCCACCAGAACCGAGTTCCCGAGCTACCCGCCGACGTCCTACACCGTCAAGGGGAGCGAGGAAGAACGCATCCGGATCTTCCGCGATAGCGTCATGACCCACGCCAAGGCCGGCCTCCCGCTGATTGACGTCCGCAGCCCCAAGGAGTTCACCGGCGAGATGCTGCACATGGAAGCCTACCCCCAGGAAGGCGCGCTCCGCGGCGGGCATATCCCGGGGGCCAAGAACGTCCCCTGGAGCCGCGCAGTCAACGAGGACGGCACCTTCAAGTCGGCCGAGGAACTGAAGGCGATCTACGAGCAGGAGGTCGGACTCAAGCCGAATGACCCGGTCGTCGCCTATTGCCGAATCGGCGAGCGATCCAGCTTGACCTGGTTCGTCCTGACCTACTTGCTGGGCTATCCCAACGTCCGGAATTATGATGGCTCCTGGACCGAATGGGGCAACCTCGTCCGCGCCCCGATCGCCAAGGGGGCCTGATTGGTCGAGTTAGTCTTTGGTCATTGGTCATTGGTCTTTAGCGGCTCGGCCCGAAGGGTGGGCTCTGGATATCCGGCCAAAGAGGAACGACACGAT
>JBKQHM010000178.1:0-9310 GCA_052148775.1 Isosphaeraceae bacterium
GGGATGAGGCGTCCGAGCTGAAGAAGATCGCCGCGCGAGCACCGGAACAAGACCTCATCTATGGCACGGATGAAGACGTGATCCTCAATGACGATCCTTACACGAATCGGTTCGATCTCGGGTCCGACCCCTGCGCATTCGGCAAGGAGCGGATCGAGCTGGCCAGCGAGCTCCTGAAGGACCTCGACGCGCGAGTGGTCAAAGACGGCGATTCCTGGGCGCGGACCCGTAGGGCCTTCAACGTGTTGCTCCAGCAGTGGGGCGACGGAGCGACCCTGGCCTCTCAGTTCATCGGCGGGCAATCGGTCTCGCGCGATCACAAGGCCGATAAGGACGCCCGCGACCCGATCGTCCCCGTCGCCGGTGCCAAGCAGCGCGAATGCCTGAAGTTCCTCGTCGAGACGATCCTCAGCGACAAGTCGTTCCGATTCACCCCGGGATTGCTCCGCCGGCTGGGGAGCGAGCGTTGGAACCATTGGGGGACGTCCAGCATGGGCGGGCCGGGCGTGGATATCTCGGTCCTCGAGAAGATCCTCGGCATCCAGAAGATCGTCCTGGGCCACTGCCTCAGTGGCCAGACACTGGCCCGACTCCAGAATCAGCAGCTCCAGGCGAATCCCGACAGCGACCCGCTCCGCATGGAGGAAATCTTCCGCTCGATGACGGACGGGGTCTGGTCAGATCTCGACCACCTCGGCGCCTCGAAGGACGACAAGGCCGCCAAGTTTGCCTTGACGACGATCCGCCGCAACCTCCAGCGCGAGTACCTTCGCCGCCTGAGCAGCATGGTCCTCGGCAGTAATCCAGTCACCGCCGAAGATATGTTTGCCTATGTCGTTTTCGTCCGAGGCGGCGAGCGGAGCGTCCCGGCCGACGCCCGTGCACTGGCCCGCCTCCACCTGAAGGAGATCTCGGGCCGGATTGGAAAGGTCCTCGAAACGACCAATCTGACCATCGACGACACCAGCCGGGCTCATCTCGAGGAATGCCGGCACCGGATCGCCAAGGTCCTCGAGGCCAACCTCGACGTCCGGGAGCCCTGAGCATTCGCGATCGGAATGCCCCGGTTTGCATCGAGTCGCGACCGGACCCCCAGTTCGATCGGGGCCGGTCCGATCGGGGCCGGTCCGACCGGTGCCGTCGAGTCGGACACAGACAGATATGGGGAGACTTCCATGAAACTCGGTTTCCGGATACCCGGCGTCCTCTCGGCGGCGGCACTGCTCGTTGGCTCGATCCTGGCCTTGCGAGCGGACGCCCAGGGGCAGCCGCCGAGCCCACGGCCCGGCTTGACCGCCCAGCAGACCAAGCAGGCGGTCGAACTCGCCCGGGACGCGATGAGTGAGTTGCGCAAGAAGACCGAAGGCGCCAACGAACGCGACGCCGACCGGCGTGAATATGTCGTCAACGTGGAACTGCTCGCCCGCAAGGAGATCCCTGCGCCCGCCGATGGCGAAAAGTCCAAGACCAAGGTCACTCCGAGGCCCTCAGGCACCCGGGCTGTCGTCACGTCGTACCGATATTTCGACGACATCACGGTCTTCTCGACGGTCGACCTGGAGTCCGGGCGCGTCGTCGACGTACAGGCGGCCCAGCACATGCCCACCCCGCTCTCCGACGCCGAGTTCGAGGAGGCCGTGGCCGTCGCACGCGATCAGAGCGAGGAGATCAAGAAGCTCTACGCACAATTCGGGGACCAGCTCAAGGTCTATCCCCAGTTCAGCCAGTTCAAGGTCAAGGACGATCCGCGGCTCCATCGCGTCGTCCACCTGAATTATCGCATCGGCAAGCACGACCTGAGCTATCCGCGTCCCCAGGTGGACCTGACCAGCCGGGTCGTCGAGACCCCGGCCCCCGAGGTCGAGCCCAAGGCTCGAGTTCGAAACCGAGACCGAAAATCGCAATGAGCCCGCGTTGACGCGGCTCCGCGCGTTCCGATGATCCGTCAACATTCGCGCCGATGATCCGCGATTACCGTTCCCAGCGTCCATCAGTCTGATGATCGAGGAGATCCTTCGAATGCGATTACGCCGCGTACGTCCGGCCCTTCTCCTGGCCTTGTGGGGCCTGACGCTCGGATCGCCCTCGGCCTTGGCCCAGCGGTTTTTCCGCCCTCCCACGCTCGTCGATCCGCCCTCCCAGGAGTTGATTACCGAGTTCCTGCTGAGTGAATCGGGAGGTACGGAGCCGCGAAAGGGTACGGCCTGGAAGGTCCACTACGCGCGGGGCCTGCATCGCGGCCTGTACATCACCGGGGCGTGGTTCAAGCGCGACCTGGGCGAGGACTGGATCAAGATCCTCAACGACGCGCGGGTCTCCGAGCTCTTCGTCCCCTACCATCAGCACAGTTACGTCCGCTACTTCGACCTCACGGGCTTCTCTTTCCCGCTGGCGGAGGTCAAGGCCGAGGACGCCGGCCCGTTCGGGACGCTCATGCCCCCGTTCCAGGGGGATACTTACGCGACGGTCGTCAAGGAGATTCGCGACCGGGGCGTGGCCTGGAAGGACTACGCGCACGGCGTCCGCCGCGGCCGGGAACTCGTCATCTGGGGGGCCCTGGAGGCGGGAAACTACATGTATCTGATGTCCTATGCCTTCCACGACGACGGCACGATCGCCCTCCGCGTCGGGGCGACCGGGCAGAACTTGCCGGGCCAGCGTCAGGAGGCGCACGTCCATAGCGCCCACTGGCGCATCGACCTGGACCTGGTCGACGGCCGCAAGAACTCGGCGATGCTCATGCGACATCTCGAGGACCCCGCGAGCCTGGGCGCCGAGGACCTGAAGGAGCCCTTCAACGGCGGCATGGAAGGCGGCGTCAACTGGGACCCGAAGGAATTCACGATGATCCGGGTCGAGTCGGAAAAGAAGAATGCCCGCGGCGAGACGATCGCTTATGACCTGATGCCGCTCCGTTATGGCACTCCCCGACACAACGAGCCGTTCACCCATCACGACCTGTGGGTCAGCCAGGCCCATCCCGATCGTCCGCTCGAGAATCTTTACATCAACCTGCCCAACATCGTCAAGGACGAAGAGAGCGTCGAGCAGACGGACCTCGTGCTCTGGTGCAACTCGGCCGTCCACCACGAGCCGAGGAATGAGGACGGCATGCCGGGCGCCGGCCGTCGATTCTGGCCGGGCGATGACGCGTGGGCCGGTTCGGCCATCGTGATGTGGAGCGGAGTCGACCTCAAGCCCCGCAACCTCTTCGACCGGACGCCGTTCTACCCCTATCCGGTAACGCCGCCCGCGCCACAAGCCCGAGGCCGCGACGCCGCGGCCGGCGACGAGGATGGCGGGCGGTCACGCGGCTCGTCCGCTGAGGCCGCACCCGAAAACCAAACGCCCGATCGGCGCAAATGAGCGAGGGATGACCCGCGAACCCCCTTTCTGACAGCGATTCGTGAGGGTGACCCACGAGCGAATCCGTCTTCATGGGGTCGCCCTGCGCGCAAATCCGAAGAAATTCTGGATTTTTTATCTTCCTTCATGGTAAGGATTTAGGCCTTGCCTCGACCGCAATTTTCAATAGGTGCATTAAGGAAATTGTAAATTCGCGCCATAGTAATAGTAGGAGAAGTGCGCAAAGGCTTTACGAAGGATGAGTCACGATGGAAGACCGCTCCGACGGAGAACCACGTCGTGTGATCCGGCCAACATCGGCCGCCCACCGCTAACTCTTGGCTATCCACGACTTCCGGCAACGACGACTCGGCGCAATGGTACGTTCGAGTGCAAACCAGTGCAATGAATCGACTGTCGGAGTTCATTGCGGTTTCTGCCCGTTCGAGCAAGCCTGGCCGTTCGATCGAAACGGGATGAATTCCGTTCTTTGCCAGTCGGAGCGTTTCTGCATCCAATCTCCGTCCTGTCGCCGCCGGATCATCCAGAGGGCTGCCCCGCCGACCATCAGAGCCACGCTGATATTCTGCGACCAAGTCATTCCGGCGAAGACGGAGGGCTCGTCGCTCCGGAGGGCTTCGATTGGCCATCGTGTCAGGGCGTAGGCGAGCATCAACACGGCGATGACTTGACCCGGGCTCCGGTCGTCACGATGTGAATAGAGCAAGAGCACAGCGAGGACCAGCAAACCCGCCAACGCTGAGTAGAGCTGCGTGGGGTGAACCGGCAGTGAGATCAGCGACTCGGGCGTGATCAGGCCATCATTCACCTGACGAGCCCAGGCATGCGATCCGGCCGGGAAACAAACGGACCAGGGTAGATCGGAGGGGGCTCCGTGGCAGCAACCGTTCAGGAAACAACCAATGCGTCCCACTGCCGCCCCGACCGCCACCGCCGGCGCCACGGCATCGGCCATCCGCCAGAACGGGAATGGACGCCGGAACCAGTAGAGTATCGATCCGGTCAGGCCGCCGAGAATGCACCCGTAGAAGACGTTTCCCCCCTGCCAGGTCCTGAAGAGGTCGCTCAACTCATGGAATGCTTCCGGATGCTGGATGAAGTAAAAGCCCCGCGCACCGATCACGCCGCCGAGGAATAGCCAGGTCGCCAGTTCATAGACGGCGTTCGGATCGACCTTCTCCCGACGCGTTCGCCAGACCGCCATTGCCAACGCGGAGGCACACGCCAGGAAGATCATCACGCCATAACTGTGAATCCGGAGACCGGAGCCGGGAATCGTGAAAAGGATCGGTTGCATCCCTGCATACTCCATGGTACAGCGGATCGCTCGCGCGTCGGCAAGATGACAGGGAACGCCATTCTCTTCAAGATGAGTTCGGAGTCTTGGACGCATCACATCTCAGATTTTCGGTTCGACTTCGAGGACTCGGTCAATGGCCGGTGATGAGGCTATCCATGTCGATCGAAGCCCGGAAGCGCGGGGTCATCGCGGTGCGGACCCGCGCGACGTCGCGTCTTTCGGGCCGTCGAGCCTGCCCGCGCTGCGAACTGCCGTGTCGGATCTCTCCTGGTTGCTCGAACACCGATACGCGCCGGTCTCAGCCTTGAAACTCGTGGGCGATCGATGGAAGCTCACCGAACGCCAGCGTGCGGCGGTGCGCAGGGCATCGTGTTCGGACGAAGCACGTAACCGTCGTCGGGCCACAGTCGTCCCTGCCGAGGACGTCGCTGGTCGGGAACTCTGGATCGACGGCTTCAACGTCCTCACCACGATCGAGTCCTGGCTCGGAGGCGCCGTCGTGCTCCATTGCCGTGATGGGACTTACCGCGACCTTGCCGGTATCCACGGGACCTATCGACGGGTGGCAGAGACGTTCCCGGCCCTCAACATCCTCGCGGACGTCCTTCGTAGGATGAATGTGCGGAGCGTGCGATGGTTATTCGATCGACCCGTCTCCAACAGCGGACGGATCCGGGATATGGTCCTACGAATCGCTGCCGAGTCGTGTCTGGCCTGGACGGTCGAGCTGGTCTCAAATCCTGATCCGCTGCTGGAGCAATCCTCGGAAATTGTGGTCACGGCCGATAGCGCGATCCTCGACGCTGGACCTCGATGGTTCAACCTGCTGACCCTGGTGATCGACTCGTCGACGATCGGGTCTCGCGTGATCGAGCTGAGCGACGGCTGAGTCGAACCCGCGAGTTGAAGTCAATGTCCGGATGGCCCTCGTCCGCGCTGGAAGAACGACATGATGGATTCCCGGGAAGACTCGCACATCGCCAGTTCGGCGAAGGCCTCGATGGCCGCCTCCCGCGCCGCCTCCTCGCCCTCGGCGAGTTGCAATTCCACGATCGAGAGGATCCTTGCCTGGACCTGCGGATGTTGGCCGGGCTGGTCGAGGAGCCTGGCTCTTGCGCGATCCAGCGCCAACCGCCAGTCCTCCTCGGATGTCACATGTTCCAGCCGATCGACCGATGCCAGGGTTTCGAGCGACTCGACCGGGTCGCCTTCCGCGGCCAGGCGATCGACCATCCCGAGAGAACGTGCGCGGAGAAAGCCGATCGATCGTCCCGACAACAGCAGATCGAGGGCATCATCGGGATCGATGAGCTTCGGTAGGGCCGTGATCCCTCCCCAGGCGGGTACCAAACCGAGGTGCACCTCCGGCAGCCCGACCTGGAGGGCCATCGACGAAGCGAGGGCCACACGCCGCCGGCATGCCATCGCCAACTCCAGTCCGCCGCCCAGGCAGACCCCGTGGATGAGTGCGACCGTGGCGAAACGCGCAGACGAGAGCCGATCGAGTACGGAGAGCCCGCGTCGAAGAAATCGTCCGATCTCGGCCGTCGTGCGACAGGAGAGGACGTACCTGAGGTCGGCACCGGCACAGAAGCCCCCGGGCTTCCCACCGCGAATGATGCAACCGGCGATCGAAGAGTCATCCTCGGCGTCGGCGAGGTGTGCGTCCAGCTCATCGATGGCGGCCAGGTCGAGTACGTTGTAGGATCGCCCGGGTTGATCGAACCAGAGTGTCCAGACTCCGCGATCGTCGCGCTCGCGGCGCCAGGAACTCTGGGAGGTCGAGGAAGACATGGCCATCACCTCCGTCTGGAGTTATGATCGGGGCAATTCGGAAGCACAAAGTCGAGTCGATCACGGGAGTTGAGCGCAATGGCAAGGCTTCTGATCAGCAACTTGCTCGGGCTCGTCGGTGCGATCATTGGCGGCGTGCTCGGATTCTACACGTTCGCCTGGCTGGAAGACAAAGGATTCTATGGTCTGGCGATCCCAGGCGCTTTCCTGGGATTGGGCTGCGGAATGCTCGCGCAACATGACTCCATCCCTCGGGGGTTGCTCTGTGGGGCCGGTGCTTTAGGTTTGTCCCTGTTCACCGAGTGGAAATTCCATCATTTCCTGGTGGATGACAGCTTTTCCTACATGATGAATCACATCTCGGAGAAGGGTCCCGTGACCCTGCTCATGATCGCGCTCGGCACGGTCATCGCATTCTGGGTCGGCAAGGATGGGGGATTCCGATGGCCGGCGGATCGCCGGAGCAGGCAGACGACCCCGGGATCGACCGCGGATCCTGTCGAGAAGGTCTGAAAGTAGCCCCGAGCGGCCGCTTCCTTTCGGCCGGAGTAGTCCTAGAATTCCTGGAGGGCTGCGAGGATCGTCTCTCGAGGCCCAGATCTCGATCCGAGTCGAACTGAAAGGAGATTCCGGCCATGGCGGTCACGACCTCCGCACCCGAACGTCCCGCGAAGGTGGACGACAATGAGGCGTTGCGGGCCAATCAGGTCCGCCAGGCCGAGGAACTGCTCTTCTCGGGTCCCACAACCAGCGGATTCGCCAAGGCGCTCTTTCGGGGCGATTTCCAGGGAAAGGTACTCTTCCCTTATCCCGATCTGACCGACGGCGAGCGGCCCGCGGTCGAGAGCGCCGTCGCGGAGGTCAAAGCGTTCGCCGATGCCCACATCCACGCCGATGCGATCGATCGCGAGGCGGATATCCCGGCCTCGGTGATCAAGGGACTGGCCGACCTGGGTGTACTCGGCATGGCCGCACCGGTCGAGCTCGGAGGTCGCGGCTTCTCCCAGATGGGCTACTGCCGGATTATGGAAATCATCGGAGGCCATTGCGCGGCGACCGCCGTGTTCGTGAACGCCCACCACTCGATCGGACTCCGGGCCCTGGTCCTGTTCGGGACGCCCGAGCAGAAGCAACGCTGGCTGCCGCCGCTGGCCCGCGGCGAGAAGCTCGCGGCCTTCGCCCTCACCGAAGAACAGGCGGGCTCCGACGCGAGCAACGTCCAGACGACGGCCCAGCCCTCGGATGACGGTCTGACCTACTTCCTCAACGGCTCGAAGCGGTACATCACCAACGGGGCCATCGCCGACATGCTGACCGTGATGGCCCGCACGCCCGATCCGCGGGGCGGCGAATCGAAGGTCACGGCGTTCCTGGTCACGCCGGACATGCCCGGCTTCGAGGTGGTCGAGGCCCGCATGCCCAAGTGCGGCATCCGGGGCACCGCCACGGCCCGGCTCGCCTTCCACAATATGCCCGTGCCGGCGTCGAATATCCTCGGAGCGCCGGGCAAGGGCCTGAAGGTCGCCCTGACGGTCCTCGATTTCGGCCGGACGACCTTCGGCGCCAGTTGTACGGGACTGGCCAAGGTCTGCCTCGCCGCCGCGACGCGACACGCCGCGCAACGCCGCCAGTTTGGACGACCCCTCGCCGACCTGGAGCTCATCAAGAAGAAGATCGCTTATCTCGCGGCCACGGCCTATGCGATGGAGGCTACGACCTATCAGACCGCAGCCCTGATCGATCGAGGGGCCGAAGATTACATGCTCGAGACCGCCATCCTCAAGGTCTTCTCGACCGAGGCCCTCTGGCAGGGCGTCTACGAGACGCTCCAGGTCTATGGCGGCCAGGGTTATTTCAACGACGAGCCCTACGAACGGATGATGCGCGATGCGCGGATCAATACCATTGGCGAGGGGGCCAACGAGGTCCTCAAGGCGTTCATCGCGCTGGTCGGGATGCGCGACATCGGCGAAGGACTCAAGACGACCCTCGACGGACTCAAGAGCCCCGGCACGTTCCTGCCGAGCTTCTGGAATTTCACGCGCGGCCATCTCGGACGCATGGTCAAGACCCCCGTGGTCCCCGTGGCCTCCAGCATGCTCCGGCCGATGGCCGAGTCGCTGGCCCGCAGGGTCGCCCGGTTCGGCCGGACCGTCGAGCGGCTCCTGATCGTCAATCGCGAGGCCATCCTCGACCGGCAGTACATCCAGGAACGCATCGCCGACGCGGCCATCGCCCTCGTGACATCGGCATGTACCCTGTCGCGATGGGATCGCTCGGAAGTTCTCAAACAAGCGAAGCCCGCCGAGCGTGCGGCCGCGGAACTCTACCTACGAATGGCGAATCGACGCTTCGACGAATCGCTGAGGGCGCTCAGTCAGAACGACGATCGACTGACCACCGAAGCGGCGAACACCGCCCTCTATGCCTGGTCGGACTATCGACCTTGATTCTCGGGTGAGGAGGTTACTCGCGAGCTATGCAGCCGAAGCATTTTGTTATTGCGGTCTTCGGAGTGATCCTGACCATGAACGGCGGACCGTTGAGCAGCGACGAGGCGCATGAATCCATCCGATATCCCGAAGCACCGCGGTCCGATGCGGTCGACGAATATCATGAGCGCAAGGTCCCAGACCCCTTTCGTCCACTCGAGGACCCCGACGCGGCGGCGACCCGATCCTGGGTCGAGGCCGAGAACCGCGTGACCTTCCGGTTCCTGGAATCGATCCCCCAGCGTGCCGCGATACGCCGGCGCCTGACCGAGCTGTGGGACTACGAGAAGTACAGCCCACCTGGCCAGGAAGGCGGGCGTTATTTCTTCTCATATAATCCGGGGTTGTTGAATCAAGG